>JAKDMV010000062.1 GCA_030452125.1 Micrococcaceae bacterium | reverse complement strand
GCCGATGTCATCAACTTCTCCGCCAAGGGCTCCTCGGTGTCCAAGGGCGAATCGTTGAAGGACACCGCCCAGACGCTCAAGGCGATCGGCGCCGACGGGGTCGTCATCCGCCACGGGTCCTCCGGGGCCCCGGCCAGGCTGGCCGCCGCCGGCTGGATCGACGCCCCGGTGGTCAATGCCGGGGACGGCACCCACGAACACCCCACCCAGGCCCTGCTGGATGCCTTCACGCTGCGCAACCACTGGGCGCAGGTCCAGGGCGTGGACTCCACCGGCTCGGACCTGACGGGCATGCGCGTGGTCATCGTCGGGGACATCCTGCACTCCCGGGTCGCCCGCTCGAACCTGTGGCTGCTGCGCACCCTGGGAGCCGAAGTCACCCTGGTCGCCCCGCCGACCCTGTTGCCGGTCGGCGCGGCCGCCTGGCCGTGCACCATCAGCTACGACCTCGACGCCACCCTGGCCGAAGGGGCGGATGCGGTGATGATGCTGCGCCTGCAGGCCGAACGCCAACATGCCTCCTTCTTCCCCAGCACCCGCGAATATTCGCGGATCTGGGGTTTCGACGACGCTCGGCTGGCCGCATTGGACACCCAGCCCGGCCGCGAGACGATCATCCTGCACCCCGGGCCGATGAACCGTGGGCTGGAAATCTCCTCGGCCGCCGCGGATTCCCCCCGCTCCACCGTGCTGGAACAGGTCAGCAACGGCGTCGCCGTGCGCATGGCCGTCTTGTACCTCCTGCTGTCCGCGGACCCACAGCAACCGGGCTCCCTCTGAGAATCGAGAAACACATGAGCACCACCACCTACCTCATCCGCGGCGCCACCCTCGGCGGGGCCGAGGAGACCGATCTGCTGCTGGTCGACGGCCTCATCGCCGCCGTCGGCCCCGACGCACGAACCCATGAAGCAGCGGCCACCGCAGAAGTCATCGAGGCCGCCGGGCTGATCGCCCTGCCGGGTCTGGTCGACCTGCACACCCACCTGCGCGAACCCGGACGCGAAGACGCCGAAACCGTCGAAACCGGGACCCGGGCCGCGGCCCGCGGCGGATTCACCGCCGTGCATGCCATGGCCAATTCCACCCCCGTGGCCGATACCGCAGGCGTCGTGGAACAAGTCCACAACCTGGGTCAGCGCAGCGGCTGGGTCGACGTCCGACCCGTCGGCGCAGTGACTGTCGGCCTGGCCGGGGAGCGCCTCTCCGAGATCGGCGCGATGGCCGACTCCCGGGCCCGGGTCCGGGTCTTCTCCGACGACGGGATCTGCGTCTGGGACCCGGTGCTGATGCGTCGGGCGCTGGAATACGTGAAGGCCTTCGACGGGGTCATCGCCCAGCACGCCCAGGAACCCCGGTTGACCGAGGGCGCCCAGATGAACGAAGGCGAGGTCTCCGCCGTCCTGGGGCTGGCCGGCTGGCCGGCGGTGGCCGAGGAATCGATCATCGCCCGGGACGTCCTGCTGGCCCAGCATGTCGGCTCGCGGCTGCATGTCTGCCATGTCTCCACCGCGGGCTCGGTGGAGATCATCCGCTGGGCCAAATCCCTCGGCATCAACGTCACCGCCGAAGCCACCCCGCACCACCTGCTGCTCACCGACGAAATGGTGCGCAGCTACGACCCCGTCTACAAGGTCAATCCGCCGCTGCGCCGCGAAGCCGATGTGATGGCCCTGCGCGCCGGACTGGCCGACGGGACCATCGACATCATCGGCACCGATCATGCACCGCATCCCTCCGAAGCCAAGGACTGCGAATGGGCGCAGGCCGCCATGGGGATGACCGGGCTGGAAACAGCGCTCTCGGTCGTCCAGCACACCCTGGTCGACACGGGCCTGATGAGCTGGGAAGGGGTCGCGCGCATCACCTCGACCACGCCGGCGCTGATCGGCCGGCTCACCGACCAGGGCCGTCCGTTGGCCGCCGGGGAACCGGCCAACCTGATCCTGGTGGATCCCGCGGCCCGCTGGACGGTGGACCCGTCCATGATGTCCACCAAGGGCAGGAACTCGCCGTTCGCCGGCATGGAACTGCCCGGCTCGGTCAGGGCCACGTTCTTCCACGGTCACCCCACGGTCCTCGACGGCGCCCTGGCCACCCCCCGTCCCTACACCGGAGCCCGCGCATGAGCGAATACACCCCGTACCTCATCGGCATCGTCGTCATCGCCGCCGTGGTCATCATCCTGATGCGCGTGGGTTGGCGTCATCGCCAGGGACGCCAGTCCGACGTCGCCGCCCCGGCCCCGACCCCCGACACCCTGGGCGCGCCCCTGGTGGAAGCCGTGGGCCAATACGTGAGCACGACGACGGCGGGGGACTGGTTGGACCGCATCAGCGTCCACGGCCTGGGCATGAAGTCCAATGCCGACCTCTCCGTGCACACCGATGGCGTGCTGTTCTCCCGCACCGGGGCCCCCGATGTGTTCATCCCCGCCGCCGACCTGGAATCGGTGCGCCGGGAATCCGGCATGGCCGGCAAGTACGTCGAAGCCGGTGGCCTGCTGGTCCTGGGCTGGCAATTGGGGGAACACCACCTCGATACCGGTTTCCGACCGCGACGGGCCGAGGACATGGCCCCTCTGGTGGCAGCAGCCGAATCCCTCATCCCCGCAACCGGCGCCGCAGCGCCCAACCCCGACCGCACCGCACCGAAGAAGGACAAGCCATGAGCGTCAACACCACCCCCGAGCCGGCAGTACTGGTCCTGGAGGACGGCCGGATCTTCCGCGGCCAGTCCTATGGAGCCGGTGGCACCACCCTGGGAGAGGCGGTCTTCACCACCGGCATGACCGGCTACCAGGAGACCCTCACCGATCCCTCCTATGCCCGCCAGCTGATCGTCCAGACGGCCCCGCATATCGGCAACACGGGCATCAACGTCCAGGACAACGAATCCGATCGCATCTGGGCCGCCGGCTACGTCGTCCGCGACGCGGCCCGCCGTCCCTCCAACTGGCGCTCCGAAGGGACACTGGACGAGGAACTGGTCCGTCAGGGCATCGTGGGCATCCAGGGCGTGGACACCCGGGCCATCACCCGCCACCTGCGTGAACGCGGGGCCATGAAGGCCGGGATCTTCTCCGGGGACGACGCCGTGGCCCCCGACGCCGAGCTCGTCGCCCGGGTCGCCGCGCAGGAATCGATGGAGGGCTCCCAACTGGCCGAGGAGGTCAGCGTGAAAACCGCCTACACGGTGGAACCGGCCGACTACGGCTGGCAGGGCGAACCGCGCTTCACCATTGCCGCCATCGACCTGGGCATCAAATCCACCACGCCGGAGCGCTTGGCCGAGCGCGGACTGCGGGTGCACGTGGTCCCGGCAACCAGCACGTTCGAGGACCTCACCGCGCTGGAGCCCGACGGCGTGTTCATCTCCAACGGCCCCGGCGACCCGGCCACCGCCACCGCCCAGGTGGCCACCCTGCGCCGGGTGCTCGAGGCGCGGATCCCGTACTTCGGCATCTGCTTCGGCAACCAGATCCTGGGCCGGGCCCTGGGCTTCGGCACCTATAAGCTGCGCTACGGGCACCGCGGGATCAACCAGCCGGTCATGGACCTGTCCACCGGGAAGGTGGAGATCACCAGCCAGAACCACGGCTTCGCCGTCGACGCCCCCCGCGGGGGTGCCTTCCAGGCCCCCGAGCAGAAGTTCGGGCGGGTGGAGGTCTCCCACGTCTCGCTGAACGACGACGTCGTCGAAGGGCTGCACTGCCTGGACGTTCCTGCCTTCTCCGTCCAATACCACCCCGAGGCAGCCGCCGGTCCCCACGATTCCGCCTACCTCTTTGACCGCTTTTTCGACATGATGGCCGCCCACGGCGACCAGTCCACGAACTCCAAGGAAGAGAACTAATGCCCAAGCGCGAAGACCTCAAGTCAGTCCTGGTCATCGGGTCGGGCCCGATCGTCATCGGACAGGCCGCCGAATTCGACTATTCGGGAACGCAGGCGCTGCGTGTGCTGCGCGAGGAGGGCCTGCGGGTCATCCTGGTGAACTCGAACCCGGCCACCATCATGACCGACCCGGAGTTCGCCGACGCGACCTACATCGAACCCATCACCCCCGAGGTGGTGGAGAAGATCATCGCCAAGGAACGCCCCGACGCTATCCTGCCGACCCTGGGCGGACAGACCGCACTGAACACGGCCATCGCCCTGGACAAATCGGGGGCGCTGCAGCGCCATAACGTGGAACTGATCGGCGCGAACATCGAAGCCATCGAACTCGGCGAGGACCGCGAGAAGTTCAAGGGCGTCGTCGAACGCTGCGGGGCCGAATCCGCGAAGTCGATCATCGTGCACTCCATGGACGAGGCCTTCGCCGCCGTGGAGGAACTGAACTACCCCGTCGTCGTCCGCCCCTCCTTCACCATGGGCGGGCTCGGCTCGGGGATGGCCTACAACGCGCAGGACCTGCGCCGCATCGCCGGGGCCGGCATCCAGTACTCCCCGACCTCCGAGGTGCTCCTGGAGGAGTCCATCCTGGGCTGGAAGGAATACGAGCTGGAAATGATGCGCGACGCGAACGACAACGTCGTGGTCGTCTGCTCCATCGAGAACTTCGACCCCGTGGGGGTGCACACCGGTGACTCCATCACCGTCGCCCCGGCCATGACGTTGACCGATCGCGAATACCAGAAGCTGCGCACCATCTCGATCGCGGTCATCCGCGAGGTCGGGGTGGACACCGGCGGCTGCAACATCCAGTTCGCGATCGAACCCGACACCGGCCGGGTGGTCGTCATCGAAATGAACCCGCGCGTCTCCCGTTCCTCCGCGCTGGCCTCGAAGGCCACCGGTTTCGCGATCGCCAAGATCGCCACCAAGCTCTCCCTGGGCTACACCCTGGACGAGATCCCCAACGACATCACCCGCAAGACCCCGGCCAGCTTCGAACCGGCGCTGGACTACGTCGTGGTGAAGGTCCCGCGGTTCGCCTTCGAGAAGTTCCCGGCGGCGGATCCGACCCTGACCACCACCATGAAGTCCGTCGGGGAGGCCATGGCCATCGGCCGCAACTTCACCGAGGCCCTGCAGAAGGCGCTGCGTTCGCTGGAACAGCGCGACGCCCAGCTGCAGTTCACCACACCGAACGCGATGGACGTGCCCGGCCTGCTCGAACGCAGCCGGGTCGGCACCACCGGCCGGCTGGCCATGGTCCAGCAGGCACTGCTGGGCGGGGCGAGCATCGAGGAGACCTACGAGGCCACCGGGATCGACCCCTGGTACCTGGACCAGCTGGTGCTCATCAACGAGATCGCCGAACGGATCCGGGAGGCCGGCTCCCTCACCGAGGACGTGCTGCGTCTGGCCAAACGCCACGGTTTCTCCGATGAGCAGATCGGCGCGCTGACCCACACCCCCGAGGCAGTGGTCCGCGGGGTGCGTCATGCCCTGGGCGTGCGCCCCGTCTATAAGACGGTCGATACCTGTGCTGCCGAATTCGCCGCCTACACCCCGTACCACTACTCCTCCTACGACGAGGAGTCCGAGGTCGAGGTGCATGAGAAGCCCTCGATCATCATCCTGGGCTCGGGACCGAACCGGATCGGCCAGGGAATCGAGTTCGACTACTCCTGCGTCCACGCCACCATGGCGTTGCGGGAGGCCGGACACGAGACGGTCATGATCAACTGCAACCCCGAAACGGTCTCCACCGACTACGACGTCTCCACGCGGCTGTACTTCGAGCCGCTGACCCTGGAGGACGTGCTGGAGGTCATCCACGCCGAGGAGGCGACCGGCGGGGTGCTGGGCGTCTTCGTCCAGCTCGGCGGGCAGACCCCGCTGAAGCTGGCCCAGGAACTGGCCGACGCCGGGGTCCCGATCCTGGGCACCTCGCCGGAGGCGATCGACCTGGCCGAACACCGGGGTGCCTTCCAGCAGGTCCTGGACGCCGGAGGGCTCATCGCCCCGAAGAACGGCACCGCAGTCTCCTTCGAGGACGCCAAGCGCATCGCCGACGAGATCGGCTACCCGGTCCTGGTCAGGCCCTCCTACGTGCTGGGCGGCCGCGGCATGGAAATCGTCTACGACGAGCCGAACCTCGCCCGCTACATCGAACACGCCACCGAGATCACCATCGACCACCCGGTGCTGGTGGACCGTTTCCTGGAGGATGCCATCGAAATCGATGTCGACGCCCTCTACGACGGCACCGACATCTACGTGGGCGGCATCATGGAACACGTGGAGGAGGCCGGCATCCACTCCGGTGACTCCGCCTGCGTGCTGCCCCCAATCACCCTGGGCACCGAGGTCCAGGCCCGGGTGGCCGAAGCCACGCTGGCCATCGCCCGCGGGGTGGGGGTCCAGGGGCTGATCAACATCCAGTTCGCCCTGGCCTCCGACGTCCTCTACGTCATCGAAGCCAACCCGCGGGCCTCCCGCACGGTGCCGTTCGTCTCCAAGGCCACCGGGGTGCAGTTGGCCAAGGGGGCCGCCCTGATCGGGACGGGGGTCTCGATCAAGCACCTGCGCGAGGTCCACCACCTGCTGCCGGCCAGCGGCGACGGATCGCATCTTCCCGACGACGCCCCGGTCTCGGTGAAGGAGGCCGTACTGCCCTTCGCCCGCTTCCGCACCCCCGAAGGCCGGGTCGTCGACTCGCTGCTGGGCCCGGAAATGCGCTCCACCGGCGAGGTCATGGGCATCGACAAGTACTTCGACACCGCCTTCGCCAAGAGCCAGGCGGCCGCGAATTCGCCGTTGCCCACCCACGGACGGGTCTTCGTCTCGGTGGCCAACCGGGATAAGCGCTCCATCGTGCTGCCGGTGAAGCACCTGGCCGATCTGGGCTTCGAGATCGTCTCCACCGGCGGGACCGCCGAGGTCCTGCGCCGCAACGGCATCACCGCCACCGTGGTCCGCAAGGTCCGCGAAGGCACCGAGGACGGGGAAGCCACGATCGCGGATCTGATCACCGACGGCAAGATCGACATGATCCTGAACACCCCCTCGGGAGGCGATGCCCGCGGAGACGGGTACGAGATCCGGGCGGCCGCGACCTCGGTCGGCACCCCGGTGATCACCACGGTGGCCTCCTTCGGGGCGGCCATCCAGGCGATCCAGGCGATGCGCCAGTTCGAATGGTCGGTCACCTCCCTGCAGGAGCACGCCGAACGGCTCAACGACTCCCGCCAGGGGGCCTGAGCCGTGAGTGCACCGCACGACGCCGGCCGGGAGCCTTTCGGCTCCCGGCTGGCCCGGGCCATGGCCGTGCACGGTCCGCTCTGCGTGGGGATCGACCCGCATCCGGGGTTGCTGGCCGACTGGGCGTTGACCGACGATGCGGCCGGGGTGGAACGATTTGCCCTCTCGGTGGTGGAGGCCCTGGCCGGAGAAGTCGCCATGGTCAAACCCCAGGTCGCCCTGTTCGAACGCCACGGGTCGGCCGGAATGGCCGCCCTGGAACGGACCCTGGCTGCATGTTCGCAGGCCGGGCTGCTGTCCCTGGCCGATGCCAAACGCGGGGATATCGGCTCCACCATGGCCGCCTATGCGGACGCCTGGCTGCGCGATGGGTCCCCCCTGGCCGCTGATGCGGTGACGCTGAGCCCCTATCTGGGGTTCGGGTCGCTGCGTCCGGCCCTGGAGGCCGCCGCCGCCAGCGGCCGCGGGGTCTTCGTCCTGGCGCTGACCTCCAACCCCGAGGGGGCCAGCGTCCAGCATGTCGGCGGGGCCGCCTCGGTGGCGCGGGGGATCGTCGAGGCCACGGCCCGGGAGAACCAGGGGGCGCAGCTGGGCTCCACCGGGTTGGTGATCGGGGCGACCGTCGGCCCGGCCCTGGAGGAACTGGGGATCGATCTGGCGGCCAGCCAGGCCCCGATCCTGGCCCCGGGGCTGGGGGCACAAGGAGCCACGCCGGAGGATTTGCGGGCGGTGTTCGGCGCGGTCTGGGACCAACTGGTGCCCACCTCCAGCCGCGACATCCTGCGCCATGGACCCGATATCGCGACGCTGCGCAGGGCCGCCATCGACGTCCAGGACTCCTTGCGCGGTTGAGTCGGCAGGCCTGCGACCATTGCGCCTGGTCCCAGGGTTCGCTAGGTTCGGATCACATCGTCACTAGGCACGTTCGGTTCCCGGTGACGACCGATTCCTAGTCGGCAGGGGATTACGCTATGGTTTTGAAGTCATTATCGGAGGAAGACCGTGCGAAGGCGAGGGCCAAGGCCCTGGTCTCGCGGACCCGCCGAGCCGAGGTGAAGAACAGCTTCGGCCGCGGCGAGTTGCCCATTGCGGAGCTGCTCGAGCTGGCCCGCAGCGATGAGGCGGTCGGACGCCTCCGCGTTGCGGATCTGTTGGAGTCGGTTCCCGGGATCGGTTCGGTCAGGGCCGCGGCGCTGATGGAACGCATCGGCATCTCGGCGAATCGCCGGTTGCGCGGCCTGGGACGTAAACAGCAGGCGGCGCTGCGGTCCCACTTCGACGACACGCCGCCACACGCAAAAAAGTAACAAAGGACACCATGCCGGCTTCCAGCCACCCGCCAGTCACCGTCCTCGCCGGCCCCACAGCAGTGGGCAAGGGGACCGTTTCCACCTACATCCGTGACCACTACCCGGAGGTGTGGCTCTCCGTTTCGGCGACGACACGCGACCCCCGGCCGGGGGAGCAGGATGGAATCCACTATTTCTTCGTGGGCCCGGACGCCTTCGACGAACTGGTCGGGGCCGGGGACATGCTCGAATGGGCGGTGGTCCACGGACGCAACCGCTACGGGACGATCCGCACCAAGGTCGCCGAAGCCGTGGCCGCCGGACGCCGGGTCCTGTTGGAGATAGACCTGCAGGGTGCCCGCCAGGTGAAGGAGTCGTTGCCGGAGGCGAAATTCGTGTTCCTGGCCCCGCCCAGCTGGGAGGAACTGGTCCGCCGGCTCATCGGACGCGGCACCGAATCGGAGGAGGAACAGCAAAGACGGCTCGATACCGCTAAACTGGAACTCGCTGCCGAATCCGAATTCGACGTCACCATCGTGAACGACGATATTCGGCGTGCAGCCGACGAGCTGGTTTCCCAGATGGGCCTGACTCCGCACCAGCGGTAGTCGGGGCCGACCGGCACCGACGAACACCACACAGAATTTGGAGGCTTCGTGTCTACGAACACCGAAGGCATCATCAATCCGCCGATCGACGAGCTGCTGACCACCACGGATTCCAAGTACGCCTTGGTGATCAACTCGGCCAAGCGGGCCCGGCAGATCAACGCCTACTACTCGCAGCTGCATGAGGGCCTCTTCGAGTACGTCGGCCCGCTGGTCGACACACAGTTGAACGAAAAGCCGCTCTCCATCGCCCTGCGCGAAATCAACGAGGGCCTGCTGCAGGTCAAGCCGCTCGACGCCGACGACGCGCAGTAGCGCCACCCCGTGAAGGCCCAGCAGCGCATCGTCCTCGGAGTAGGCGGCGGGATCGCCGCCTATAAGGTGGCGGGGCTGCTGCGCCTGTTCACGGAATCGGGCCACCGGGTCGACGTCGTCCCCACCGAAGCCTCGCTCCGGTTCGTCGGCAAGGCCACGTGGGAGGCCCTCTCGGGGCGCCCGGTGCGCACCAGTGTGTTCGAGGCCGTGGAGGACGTGAACCATGTCCTCCTCGGCCAGGACGCCGATCTGATCGTCATCGCCCCGGCGACGGCCGATCTGCTGGCCCGCCTGGCCGCCGGGATGGCCAACGACCTGCTGACCAATACGGTGCTGGCCTCCACCGCCCCGATCGTGGTGGCCCCGGCCATGCACACCGGGATGTGGGAGAACCCCGCCACCACCACCAATGTCGCCACCCTGCGTTCGCGCGGGATCACCGTCATCGACCCCGCCGTGGGCCGTTTGACCGGCAAGGACACCGGTGCCGGACGCCTGCCCGAGGCGTCGCAGATCTTCGACGTCGCCCAACGTTTCCTGATCCCCTCCGGGGCCACGGGCCCACGGACCCCCATGGAGGAGCCGACGACGGGGGAGGGACCCCTGGCGGGCCGCACCGTCGTCGTCACCGCCGGGGGCACCCGGGAACCACTGGACCCCGTCCGCTTCCTGGGCAACCGCTCCTCCGGCAGGCAAGGTACGGCCATCGCCCGGGCCGCCCTGGCCGCCGGCGCCACCGTGCGACTGGTCGCCGCCCATCTGGAGACCGAGGTCCCCGCCGGCGTCGAGCTGACCACCGCCTCCACCGCGCTGGAACTACGGGACGCCGTCGCCGAGGCCTGCCAGGGGGCCGATGCGGTCATCATGGCCGCCGCCGTCGCCGATTTCCGTCCCGCCGACTACGCCGGCACCAAGATCAAGAAGACCGGCGAGGACGGGGCCCCCGGCCTGACGCTGGTGCGCAACCCCGACATCCTGGCCTCACTGGTCGAACACCGCCGGGACCACCCCGAGGAGGGCCCGGCCCTGATCGTCGGCTTCGCCGCCGAAACCGGCGACACCGAAAACTCCGTGCTGGAATACGGCCACGCCAAACTCGTGCGCAAGGGCTGTGACCTGCTGGTCGTCAATGAGGTCTCCGCCACGTTGGGCTTCGGCACCGAAGACAACACGGTCACCATCCTGGCCTCCGACGGCGCCGAACCCACCCGGATCGACGGGAGCAAGGACGAGGTGGCCCGCGGACTCATCGCGACGGTGGGGACCCTCCTGAACCGGTAGAGTGATCGGGTGACTTCCCAGAACCCCTCCCTGCGCCTGTTCAGTTCCGAATCCGTCACTGAAGGCCACCCAGACAAGATCTGCGACCAGATCAGCGATGCCATCCTCGATGAGATGCTCGCCCAGGACCCGAATTCCCGCGTCGCCGTGGAAACGCTGGTCACCACCGGTCTGGTGCACGTCGCCGGTGAAGTCACCACGGCCGGATACGTCGAGATCCCGCATCTGGTGCGCAAGACCATCCTGGACATCGGCTACGACTCCTCGGCCAACGGATTCGACGGGGCCCGCTGCGGCGTCTCGGTCTCCATCGGCCAGCAATCCCAGGAGATCGCCGACGGCGTGTTCAACTCCTGGGAACAACGCGAAGGCACCGGCCAGGATCCCCGGGACGCCCAGGGCGCCGGGGACCAGGGCATCATGTTCGGCTATGCCTCCGACGAGACCCCCGTGTTGATGCCCACCCCCATCTGGCTGGCCCAACGGCTATCCGAAAAACTCACCGAGGTCCGCAAGACCGGGGCCCAGCCGCTTCTGCGTCCCGACGGCAAGACCCAGGTCACCATCGGCTACGACGGGGACGTCCCGGTCTCGGTGGAGACCATCGTCGTCTCCTCCCAGCATGCCCGCGAACTCGAACTCGAGGCGCTGCGCACCGATCTGCACGAACTGGTGGTGCGCCCGGTGCTGGCCGGAACCGATCTGGACATCTCCAACACCCGGATCATCCTCAACCCCTCCGGCCCATTCATCATCGGTGGCCCGGTCGGCGATGCCGGGCTGACCGGACGCAAGATCATCGTCGATACCTACGGCGGCTTCGCCCGGCACGGCGGCGGGGCCTTCTCCGGCAAGGACCCCTCCAAGGTCGACCGTTCGGCCGCCTACGCGATGCGGTGGATCGCCAAGAACGTGGTGGCCGCCGGGCTGGCCCGCCGCGCGGAAATCCAGGTCGCCTACGCCATCGGCGTGGCCCGGCCCGTGGGGCTGTACGTGGAGACCTTCGGCACCGAAACCGTGGATCCGCTGAAGATCGCCAGCGCCATCGAGGAGGTCTTCGATCTGCGCCCGCTGGGGATCATCGAGGATCTGGATCTGAAGCGTCCCGTCTATCAGCGCACCGCCGCCCACGGCCACTTCGGCCGCGAGGAACCGGGGTTCACCTGGGAGCAGACCAACCGCGTCGAGGCGCTGCGCCACTACTTCAACCTCTAGGAGGGCCTCGTGGACCGGTCAGCCGCAGAGCCCGAGCAGCCCACGCTGCTGCAGGGCTTCGACGTGCGCCGGCCCCTGCCCACCGGGGTCACCCCGGCGGCCTCGCTGCCCGTGGCCCGGGTCCTGCTCGACACCCAGGTCCCGCATCTGGACCGGCTCTACGACTACCTGGTGCCCGCGGAACTGGAGGCCCGGGCCATCCCCGGGGTACGCATCCGGGCCCGTTTCGGCGGGCAGGAACTGACCGGATATCTCGTGGAACGACTGGCCGAAACCGACCCCGGGGTGAGCTTGCAGCCACTGGGGAAGATCGTCTCCGACGAGGTCGTCCTGCGCCCCGAGGTCCTGCGGCTATGCCGGGCCGTCGCGGACCGCTACGCCGGAACCCTTCCCGATGTCGTCCGCTCCGCCATCCCCCCGCGGATGGCCCGCGTCGAAACCGAGACCAGTGCCGCCGACGCCTCCGATGCCCCACGGGCCGCACTCCCGGCGGCCCCCACCGACGAGGGCCCGCGCGTGACGCCGTCGTCGGTGCCGGAGTACGACGGTGGAGCAGGGTTCCTGGAGTCGCTGGCCGGCGGCGGCGCCCCCCGGGCCGTGCTCAGCGTGATGCCCAACCAGCCGGGGGGCTGGCCTGCCCTGCTCGGCGAAGCGGTGGGAGCCTGCCTGGATTCGGGGCGGGGGGCCCTGGTCGTCGTCCCCGATGCCCGCGACCTGGATCGGGCCGCCGAGACCTTGACCGCCCTGCTGGGCCCGGCGGTCGTCGCCCGGCTCAGCGCCGAGGACGGGGCCACCCCGCGCTACCGGGAATTCCTGCGGATCTCCCGCGGCCAGGCATCGGTGGCGGTGGGGACCCGGTCGGCGGCCTACGCCCCGGTCCACGACCTGGGACTGGTGGTGCTGTGGGAGGACCAGGATTCCAGCCACGCCGAACCACGGGCCCCCTACCAGCACGCCCGCGAAACCCTGCTGCTGCGGTGCCAACTGGCCGGCTGCGCCCTGCTGATGGCCGGGACCTCGCGCAGCGCCGAGGCCCAGCGCCTCGTGTTGACCGGGTGGGCCGCCGAACTGACGGCCCCGCGGGCCCTGTTGCGGGCCCAGGCGCCCCGGGTGGTGGCCAGCTCCGATTCCTTCGAGCAGGAACGTGACCCGGTCCTGCATGCCGCCCGGCTGCCGAAGCTGGCCTGGTCGACGGCGTCGAAGGCGCTGGAGCACGGTCCGGTGCTGGTACAGGTGGCCCGGACCGGCTTCCTGCCGGCCGTGCGCTGTGAACGCTGCCGCGAACCGGTGCGGTGCCCCGCCTGTTCCGGCCCTCTGGGTCTGGATCATTCCTCCGCCGTCCCCGGCTGCCGGTGGTGCGGGGAACAGGCCCCGAACTGGACCTGCCCCACCTGTGGGGGGCGGCGTCTGCGGGCCGCGGCCATCGGGGCCGACCGCACGGCGGAGGAACTGGGCCGGGCCTTCCCCAAGGTCCCGGTCGTCAGCGCCACCGGCGGCCTGCCCCGCCGTCGTGTCCCGGGATCCCCGTCGCTGGTGGTCGCCACCCCGGGGGCCGAGCCGGTGGCCGAGGGCGGCTACGCCGCGGTGCTGCTGTTGGACGGGGACCGCATGCTCGCCCGCGATGAACTGCGCACCGGGGAGGAAGTGCTCCACCGCTGGCTCGCGGCCGCCTCCCTGGGCAGGTCATCACGGGATGGTGGCGTGGTGGTCATCGCGGCGGGGGAGTCCGATCCGGTCCGCGCCCTGGTGCGCTGGGATGCCGCCGGCTATGCCGAACGCGAGCTGAACCTGCGGCGTGAACTGGAGCTGCCCCCCGCGGTGCGCACGGCCTCCCTCTCGGGTCCCGCCCTGGCGGCCGACGCCTTTGCCGAAGCACTCGAGCTTCCCGAATCGGTCAGGCTCACCGGACCGGTGATCGAAGAGGACGGGGTCCACCGGTGGCTGCTGTTCTTCTCCTACGGCCAGGGCGGACCGCTCTGCGCTGAACTGCGCCGGGTCAAGGCCAGGTCCTCGGCCAACCGCGATCCGGTGGTCGCGGTACGCGTCGACCCGCAGGGCCTGCTCTAGTTCTTGCCGGTCAGGAAACCGGTGATCATCCTGGCCGCGGTCCGCGGGCGTTCGTAGTGGATCAGGTGCCCCACCCCGGCGATGACCTCGACCCTGGCCTGCGGGAACCTGGCCGCCAAGGAATACTGCCCCTCGATGGAGCCGAGGTCGTCGAGGGCGCCGACGATCAGCAGGGTCGGCTCCTCCACCTCGGCGGCGACGTCACGGACCGTATCGGTGATCGAGGAGGCGAAGGCCTCCTGCAGGCTGGCCCGGGTGGCGAAGCGGCTGAAATAGCGCCGGTGCTGGTCCACCACATAGGCCTGGGTCCGCGGATCCCCGGAGGTGCCCATCGCGGCCGACATGACATCGACGATCAGCCGGTTGCGCAGCACCGCCAGGCCCAGGCGTTCGGGCAACATCCGACCGGCGGCGTAGTAGCCGGCCGCGACCCGGGAGAAGACGGCCTGGCTGCCCTCCAGCGCCGGTTCGCAGATGGGGTTGATCAGCACCAGCGAGGCGAACCTGCCGGGATGTTCGGCCAGGTAGCGGGAGGCGACGATCGTTCCGAAGGAGTGCCCCAGCAGGACGGCCGAGGCCGGGATCCCCAGCTCGGCGCGCACGGTTTCGATGACCCCCGCCTGGGTGGCCGCGTCGTGGCGGGCGTCGGGGTAGGCCGTGGAATCACCGAACCCGGGCAGGTCGGGAACGATGACGGTGTAGCCGGGAAGGTTGCGCACCAGCAGGTCCAGTCCGTGGTGGTCCCCACGGAACCCATGGATCGCCAGGATGATCCCCTGCGAGGGGCCCCGGGAGGGGTAGGTCCTGACCGCCAGGTCCGAGCCCAGGTGTCGGTGGCGGGTGACCCAGGGGGCGCGGTAGTCGGAAGGGATGTCCATGGGATGAGCCTATCGGCCGCCGGTGCTCATTTAAGCAACCGCCAGGCGGTCCCCTCGTCGATCACCAGATCGGTCATCAGTCGGCCCTCCAGTGCGCCGCGGACGGCTTCGAGCTTGCCCCGGCCGGCGACGATCGCCAGCCGTTGCGGAACCCGGCGCAGGGCGTCGAGCGGGGGACCGGTGGAGCGGTCGTTCATCGAGATCGAGTCGTCACTGCCATCGCGACGGTAGAAGACGGTGGCCACGTCCCCGACCACCCCTTGTTCACGCAAGGCGGCGGCTTCCCGGGCGCTGACATAGCCTCCGCGGTAGATCTGGCTGGGGACCGCGGCGTCGATGGAGCCCAGCCCGAAGACCGCCAAACGGCACTCTGACTGGGTGTCCAGCACGCGGCGGACAGATCGTTCCTGCCACATGGCGGCCCGGGTCTCGGCCCGGTCGAAGAAGGCGGGGACCGGGAACTGTTCCACCCGGGCGGTGAAGGCCGCCCCGAACCTGAAGAGGATCTCGCTGGCATAGGAGATGCCCGTGGTCTGCGGGTTGGCGGCGCCGTTGAGTTGGACGAAGACCGTGTCATGGGTGGGTTTATGCACCAGGTGCCGGCTCAACGCGGTCAGCGTGGACCCCCAGGCCAGCCCGACGGTCATTCCCGAAGAGATCAGCGGTTGGACCACATGGGCCCCGTGGGCGGCCACGCGTTCGAGGACCTCGGCCTCACTGAGAGAACCGTCGGTGGGCACCACATGGGCCCTGACCCCGTATCTGGTTTCCAGGGCCCTGACCAACGACGTGGCCCGGCCCCGCGGGGGATTCAACTCGATCTTGACCAGGCCATTGCGCTTGGCCAGTGACAGCAAGCGGGACACGGTGGACCGGGAGACCCCCAGGTCCCGGGCAATGGCCTCCATGGTCAGTTCCTGGACGTAGTACAGCTGGGCCGCCCGCAGCGCATCGCGTTCGCGCCGGTCACCGGACGTGTGTCGTACGCCATGAACGTTCGGGTCACCGGATCCGTTCTCCGGATCCTCCTCCAGCGGGTCGTACGGCATGATTCCTCCGCTTCCTGCACGTTTGTGCATTCCGATTGACGGCAACGTTCTCCACTGGACAGACTACTGGGCGGTTGCCCGTTCAGGGGCCAACAGTTCCATTTCGCAGCAAAGGACAGATCTAAGTGTCATCCACGCAAGCAGCCCGTCCTGCCGTTTCCCGGTTGTCGGAGAGGCCCCGTGCCCAGGTCCTCATCGTCGGAGGAGGAATCAATGGCGTCGCCACCTTCCGCTACCTGGCCCTGCAGGGCATCGACGTCGCGCTGGTGGAGCGCGGGGACTACTGCCAGGGGGCCTCCGGCGCCTCCTCGCATATGATCCACGGCGGAATCCGGTACCTGGAAAACGGCGAGTTCCGCCTCGTCCACGAATCGGTGCAGGAACGCAACACGCTGCTGGCCATCGCCCCGCACTACGTCAAGCCGCTGCGCACCACCATCCCGATCTTCTCCACCTTCTCGGGGATCCTCAGCGCCCCGGCCCGCTTCCTGACCCACCGCAACGGCAAGCCGCAGGAACGCGGGGCCCTGCTGATCAAGGCCGGCCTGATGATGTATGACGCCTTCGCCGGCTCCGGACGGCTGACCGAACGCCACCGGTTCCACGGCCGTCGCCGGGCCCTGCACGATCTGCCGGCACTGCGCCAGGACGTGAAGTACGCGGCCACCTACTTCGACGCCTCCGTGCACAACCCCGAACGCCTCACCCTCGATGTGCTCCAGGACGGCCTGCGCGCCAACCCGGACTCACGGGCCTCCAACTACGTCTCCCTGGTCAACGAGCACGACGGCGTGGCGACGTTGCGCGACGAACTCACCGGCGAGGAATTCGAGTTCACGGCCCCGGTGATCGTCAACGCCACCGGCGCCTGGGTCGATGAGACCAACCACGCCCTGGGTCAGGACAGCCGGTTCATGGGAGGGACCAAGGGCTCGCATATCGTCCTGGACAGCCCCGAACTGCTCGCCGCCTGCGGCGGCCGGGAGATCTTCTTCGAGCACAGCGACGGACGCATCGTGTTGATCTACCCGATGGGGGACCGGGTCCTGGTGGGCACCACCGACATCGACGCGGACCCGGGCGAGCCGGCACGCTGCACCGAAGAGGAAGTGGACTACTTCTTCGATCTGATCAACCATGTTTTCCCCGAGGTCGCCGTCTCGCGGCAGGAGATCGTCTACCGCTTCTCAGGCATCCGCCCGCTGCCCCGCCACGACGACACCCAGCCCGGCTTCGTCTCGCGTGACTACCGCATCGAAAAGCGATCGGGCGGCCAAGGGTCCACGATGCTCAGCCTGGTCGGCGGCAAATGGACCACCTTCCGGGCCCTGGCCGAACACCTGGGAGGCGAAGTGCTCACGGCACTGGGACGCCCCTCCGGGCCGGATACCAGCGCCCTGGCCATCGGCGGCGGCGTGGACTACCCGCGCAACGACGTCGAACGCGAACAGTGGATCTCCGCCAGGACTTCACGGGCAAGCCGCGACCGACTGGCCGTCCTGCTCGAACGCTACGGTACCCGTGCCGACGAGGTCCTGGAGGCCAGCGGCGAGCAGGACGCCCTGCTGCTGAGCTGCGACGAACTCAGCGTCGACGAACTGGCCCACATGGCCCGCCACGAGCAGGTCGGACGGCTGGTCGACGTGTTCATCCGCAGGACCTCGCTGGCCTTCCGCGGCCTGGTCACCACCGCGCTCATCGACGAATGCGCCGAGGTCCTGGCCCCCGTGCTGGGGTGGGACGCCACACGCGTGGCCAGCGAACGCGCAGAGACCCATCGCGTACTCTCCGAAGAGCACGGCGTCACCTTCTCCCCGGCAGCCGCCTAGGGACCCTCGCCCCCCCCGGGCCCCCGGCACGGTCCGGCCCCCAATTTTACCCAAACGCGATCCCCCGGCGCCCGCTAACCCCCGGCCAACAAAAGATGCCCCGCCCCAAAAAACACAAAGT
>JAKDMV010000061.1 GCA_030452125.1 Micrococcaceae bacterium | reverse complement strand
CACCTGGGTGTGCGGGGGGGGGGTCCCGGGGTTGTGGTGCCCCCGGGGCCCAATCCCCCCGGGTTTTTCGGCCCCCGGGGCGCCCCCCCGCCCCCCGGGGGCCCGCCGGATCAGTGCGGCAGGTCGATCTCGAGGACCTTGGTATCGCTGGGCTCGTTGGAACCATCGACCGGTTCCGTGGTGACCAGGACGGATTCGATGTCATCGAGGGATTTGAAACCCACCGTGTCCTTGGTGTCCTTGGGGTCCAGGACCTCCACGGAACTGACCGTTCCGCCGCCGACGGACTCGACCCACACCTGGTAGGTCTGCTGGTCGGGGGCTCCGGGCAGGTCGCTCAGTTCCAACGAACCGGCATCAAGGGACTCCGAAAGGCGCAGCACGGCCTGACCTCCACCGGTGACCCCGGCCGACGTCTCGGTGACATCCGGGGCATCGGCGACCTCGCCGGCGACGTTGCGTGGCATCAGGGCAAGCACCAGGGCGGTGATGCCGATGACGACCACCAGCGCGGCGCCGACCACGAGCATCCATTTCTTCACCGGGGCCGACCGGCGTCGTACCGTTTCCTGCGAGGCATCGTCGACCAGGCCCAGACCCAGATCATCCGTGGCGTCTTCGGGCGTCCCGTAACGGAAATCCTCGGGCTCTTCGTGGTGCATGATCCTCATCCCTGGATGGTCTGGCGTTTTCTCCCCTCCCAGCTTAGGGCAGGTGGGGTCGGGGACCGATAGGGCGAGGCCGGCAGGGCGCGTCAGGCCCCGGCGAAGCCTTGTTGGCGCCACGCCTCGTAGACGACGATCGATGCCGAGTTGGCCAGGTTCAGCGAACGCCTCGAAGCCAGCATGGGCAGGCGGACCCGGGCCTCGAGGCGGGGATCGGTCTTGATCTCCGGGGAGAGCCCCACCGATTCGCGGCCGAACATCAACACGTCGGAGGGCCGGTACCCGATATCGGTGTACGTCGTTTCCCCTTCGGCCGTGAAGGCGAAGATCCGGCCGGGAGCCAACGCCTGCCAGGCGGAGTCGAGATCGGGGTGGATATGGACGTCGGCGAGATCGTGGTAGTCCAGGCCCGCCCGACGGAGCTTGGCATCGGAGAGATCGAAGCCCAAGGGCTCGACCAGATGCAGCTCGGCGCCGGTGACGGCGGCCAATCGGATGGCATTGCCGGTATTGCCGGGGATCTCGGGGGTCACGAAGAGTATGCGGAACACCGTTAGATCCTATGCCTGGTCGGGGGTCCCTGCGTGCAGGTCAGTACATTCCGCCGATCAACCGGGACAGGAGCGGGACATCGACGACATTCGGGCTGGGGCCGGTGCCCAGGAACATCTTCAATTCACGCACCAGGTTCGCGGCGTTGACCACATGGGTCAGCGAGGCGGAGGCCGGGTCGGCGCCGCGGGCATAGTCGATGACCGGTTCGTGGAGGTTGTCATCGGGGGAATGGACCACCGTCCAGCCGGTGACGTTCAACTCCGGGAAGGCCTCCTGCATCCCGCGGACCAGGGAGGCCATCCGCGGGGGATCGATGGCCTTGCCCCCCTGGTGCAACGTCGTTCCGTCCCAGCGGTAGACCCCGCGGGGCAACACCATGGAATTGACCAGCGCCAACCGGTATCCGCACAGCACGACATGGTCGATGAATCCACGGCCCGCCGGTGAATGCAGGCCGTTGACCAGCCGGGCCGCAGGAACGTGGGGCAGGATCCGGCCCGAGAGCAACCTGACGGTCCCGGCCTCGCGGGCCAACCGTGATTGCGGGGTGAACAGACCGCGCTTCCGGGGAGCCCCGTGGATCTGCCGGGAGGCGACGGTCTCGGTGAGCACCGGGGTCGGGGTGCTGGAGAACGCCGGGACATAGCGCACGGAGTCGGTGGCGGTCGGTCGACGCCCACCGGCCGGCTCGGTCCTGGGGGTGCTCCGTGCGGCCGCCCGGGCGTCGGAGGCCGGGGCCTGGTAGGCGGAGGAGGTGCCGTAGCTGCGGTCATAGGCGGCCCGCGAGACCGGGTCCCGCAAGGTCTGGTAGGCCAGCGAGACGACCCGGAACGCCGCCGCGTCTCCGCCCTGGTCGGGGTGGGTGGTGCGGGCCGCCCGACGGTAGGCGGTCTTCACTTCGGCCAATGAGGCATCACGGGTGATGCCCAGGACCTCGTAATGGGTTCTTGCCGGGGACACGCCTGACCTTTCCGTGGGCGCCGAAGGGCTGCCTGATGGGTGTATCTGTTGTGCCGAACGAACGGCACCGGGAGCTGGTTCCGGATGAACCAGCGTGTTACTCGGAGTCGTGGGCCGGGGCCCTGCGGTATTCGGTGAACAACGCGCCGGCTTCCTCGAGCAGCAGGGCCAGCCTGACCGGCTGGTTCCCGGAGGTGGGCCCGGTGGCGATGCGCTGGCCTTCCCCGCCGGCCAGCACCGGGGAGACGGTCAGGCAGAGGCTATCCACCGCGTCGGCCCGCTGGAACGAGGCGAACAGGGTCGGCCCGCCCTCGGCATGGACCATCCGGTGCCCGCGCCCGCCCAACCCGGCCAGGACCTGCCGCGGGTCGACGTCGTCCGCTCCTGCGGTGATGACCTCCGCCACCCGGGAGATCGCCTCCCGGCGGGCCGGATCCGCGGGACCGGTCGTGAAGACGAGCACGGGGACCGGGGCGGAGGTGAAGAAATCGGATTCCGGATCCAGGGCCAGGGATCCGGAGACGACGGCGATGGCCGGATGGGAGGGCAGGCCGCGGTCGCGACGCCAGGCCTGGGCCTCGGCGTCGAGGAGCTTACCGGCGTAGCCCTCGGCACGAATCGTTCCGGCACCGACCAGGATCACGTCGGCATGGCGGCGCTGCAGGGCGAAGAGGCGCTGGTCGGCGTCGGTTCCCAGCCCGCCGGAGGTGCCGCCGGTGGTGGCCGCCCCGTCGGCGGAAGCCACGAAGTTGAAGCGCACCAGGGCGCGGTCCTGCGGAGCATAGAGCTCCAGGAGCTGCTCATCGGTCAGATCGGGGGAGCCGTCATCGCGGCGCGGTGGAATCAGTTGCTGGACCATGGGACCAATCTATCGTCCCGGCAGCCGGGCCGGCTCGTTGACGTCGGACATGTTGTGCCGCAAATAGGCGGGTTCACGCCATCCGGCCGTGGACTCGAAGAGCCGTGCGGCCGAGACGGCTTCGGGGATGTTGTGCATGCGCAGGATCCGGGCCCCGTTCATCAGGCAGATCACCGCGGCGGACAACGACCCGCTGAGCCGTTCGGATTTGGGTTGGTCCAACGTCTCGCCGATGAAGTCCTTATTGGACACCGCGGCCAGCACCGGAAGACCCAGTGCGGCGATCTCATCCAGCCTCCGGGTCACCTCCAGGGTGTGCCGGGTGTTCTTATTCAGGTCGTGTCCGGGATCGATGATGAGCTTGCCCTCGTCGATCCCCAGGCTCCGGGCCAGTTCGACCTTGCGTTGCAGGAAGCCGGCGACGTCCTGGACCACATCCGCATAATCGGGGCGCGGGTAGACGGTGCGGGGTTTGGCCAGCGAATGCGTGATCACCAGATGCACCCCGGCATCGGCCACCACCCGGGCCAGATCCGGGTTGGAGATCCCGGTGGTGTCGTTGATGACGTCGGCGCCGGCGGCAATGGCCGCCTCGGCGACCTGCGGCTGGAAGGTGTCGGCGGAGATGATGGCATCGGTCTGCTCGCGGATGGAGCGGATCACCGGGACCACCCGGTCGGCTTCCTCCTGCCACCGGAGTTCAGGACCCGGTGCGAACGGCACCCCGCCGATGTCCAGCCACGCGGCGCCGGCCTGGACGGCAGCCAGCGAGGCATCGAGCGCGGCGTCCAGGGCAAAGGTCGCCCCGCCGTCGTAGAAGCTGTCGGGGGTGCGGTTGATGATCGCCATCACCGCGACCTGCTGCGAAAAATCGATGCGGCGATGCGCGAAGTCGTGGATCGGATGAACGAGCGGGGGGAGATACATGCTCACGGGGGGTCTGGCTCCTCGGGACGGGTCCCTTCAGTTCTACCAGCCCGGCGGCTTGTAGGGTGGAGGCATGGCCATGACGTTCGCCGGGGCAGGGCCCGGACAGTGGATCGCCCAAACACTCGAAAGGGTCCTGGCGACCCGACCGCCGGCCACCACGGCGGCCGCGCAGATCCCCGCGGGGTTCGACGCCTATGCCCGCATCTTCCATCCGGCCTCCGACGAGGACGGAAACCCCGTGCGCTGGGCGGATATCGCCCTCGAACGCGGGACCGTGCTGCATGCCGGGGCCCAGTTCTCCGCCGTCTCGGGCATCGACGACACCGGGATGGCATGGACCGAGGACGCCTGGGATGGTGAAGCGCCCGCCGGTGACGGCCTGCCGGCCACCGATCTGGCCGCCGTGGCGGAGATCATCTCCCGGCATGCGGGGCCCGAGGTGTATCTGGGGTTGTGGGACGGGTATGCCTTCATCCGGGGAGGCGATGCCGTCGAGGTCCTGGCAGCCGACGAAGCAGCCGCCGACCCCGCCACGGCCCAACGCGAGGCCCTGCTGCGGGAAGAACTCAAACGACCCGCCTTCTCCGCCCGGGTACTCGAGGGCCCGAAGCTCGAGATCGGCCCCGAAGGCTACCGTTCCTACTACCTCTTCTCCGGCAGCCTGGAGGATCTGGCCTCGCCGCTCTGGAAGGCGGGGACCGGTTTTTCCGAACGCCAGGCACCGGACCTGGCCTGGGGCGCCGACCGTTCCTGGATGTTCTCCACCGAACTGTTCGAGGACTCGACCATCATCGGGGGAGGGGCCGAGCTGATCGATGAGCTCTGCCGGGACCGGCGTCTCGAAGCCCGCGCCATCACCCTGGACACCGATCTGGGGGCCGATGGTGACCGGATCAACCCCGTTCCGGAGCTCGACGGGTACTGACATCGGCGGCTCCGGCGGTAGAATCGTGACGTGTCCGCCACCCAGCCCGTGTATTTCGATCACGCGGCGACCACGCCCATGTCGGCGTCCGCGCTCGCCGTGCTGACCCAGGAATTGAGCCGTACAGGGAACCCGTCGTCCCTGCACGGTGCAGGTCGTCGTGCCCATACCGTCGTGGAGGAAGCCCGCGAGAAGTTGGCCGCGGCCGCCGGGGCGCACTCCTCCGAGGTCATCTTCACCTCCGGCGGGACCGAATCGGACAACCTGGCGATCAAGGGCCTCTACTGGGCGCGCAATGGCGCCGACCCGGCCCGCCGCCGGATCCTGTGCAGCACCGTGGAACACCATGCCGTGCTGGATGCCGTCGAATGGCTGGCCGCCCATGAAGGGGCCGAAATCAGCTGGATCGACGTGGACTCCACCGGACGCATCCTCCTGGACCAGCTCGCCGCCGAAATCGCCAGGGATCCCGTATCGATCGCGTTGGTGACCCTGATGTGGGCCAATAACGAGGTCGGTACCGTCCAACCGGTCGCCGAGGCGGCCACGCTGGCGGCGGCCCACTCCATCCCCCTGCATTCCGACGCGGTCCAGGCGTTCACCGCCCTCGAGGTCGACTTCCGTGCGTCGGGCCTGGCCACGATGGCCATCAGCGCCCATAAGATCGGCGGGCCCGTCGGCATCGGGGCCCTGCTGGTGCGCCGGGACATCGTCCTGACCGCCGTCCAGCACGGTGGTGGCCACGAACGGGCCCTCCGCTCGGGAACCCTGAACACCGCAGCCGCTGCCTCCTTCGCCGCGGCCGCCGGTGAGGCAGTGGCCGGCCTGGCCGCCGAATCCGAGCGCCTGGCCGGGCTGCGCGATCGGCTGATCGCCGGCGTCCGCCATGCGGTTCCCGATGCCGAACTCTGCGGGCCGGCCGCCGATGGAGCCTCGGGGGAACGGCTGCCGGGCAACGCCCACTTCACCTTTCCAGGCTGCGAGGGGGACTCCTTGCTCTTCGTGCTGGACATGCTCGGGGTGCAATCCTCCACCGGGTCCGCCTGCACGGCAGGGGTGCCACGACCCAGCCACGTGTTGTTGGCCATGGGACGCACCGAGGAGGCGGCCCGCGGGGCCCAGCGGTTCACGATCGGGCACACCACCACCGAAGCCGACGTCCAGGCCCTGGTGGAGGCCTTGCCCGAAGCCCACCAACGGGCGAAACAGGCAGGTATGGCCGCCAGGAAAAGCAGCATCCAAACAGCAGGAACAGGATTAAGAGTATGAAGGTATTGGCAGCAATGAGCGGCGGGGTCGACTCCGCGGTGGCGGCGGCGCGCGCCGTGGATGCCGGGCACGACGTCGTCGGGGTGCATTTGGCGCTTTCGCGGATGCCGGGGACCCTGCGCACCGGGAGCCGGGGCTGCTGCACGGTGGAGGATTCCAACGACGCCTGGCGGGCCTGCGACAAACTGGGCATCCCGTACTACGTCTGGGACTTTTCCGAGCGTTTCAAGGAAGACGTCGTCGATGACTTCATCGCCGAATACGCCGCAGGACGCACCCCGAACCCCTGCATGCGCTGCAATGAGCGCATCAAGTTCGCGGCCCTGCTTGAAAAGGCGCTCGCCCTCGGCTTCGACGCCGTATGCACCGGCCACTACGCCAAGGTCATCACCGATGCCGAGGGGAACCCGGAACTGCACCGTGCCGCCGATTGGGCGAAGGACCAGTCCTATGTGCTCGGGGTGCTGACCCACGAGCAACTGGGCCATTCGCTGTTCCCCTTGGCCGAAACCCCGTCCAAGGCCGAGGTGCGGGCCGAAGCCGAAAGCCGTGGTTTGTCGGTCGCGAAGAAGCCGGACAGCCACGACATCTGCTTCATTCCCGATGGGGACACCCGAGGCTGGCTCGAGGAGCGCATCGAACTGAGCGAAGGGGAGATCCTGGACCACGAAGGCAACTCCGTGGGCAGCCACCCCGGCGCCAACGCCTTCACCGTCGGACAGCGCAAGGGGCTGAAGATCGGCCGTCCCGCCTCCGACGGCAAACCACGCTTCGTGTTGGAGATCCGGCCCAAGGACAACCAGGTCGTGGTCGGACCCAAGGAACTGCTCTCGGTCGATCGGTTGCGGGGCATCAAGGTCAGCTGGGCCGGCTTGCCGCTGAAGGAAGCGATGGCCGGCGAACGGTTCGACTGCATGGTCCAGGTCCGCGCCCACGCCGATCCGGTGGAGGCGGTGGGCTGGCTGGAAGAGGTCGCCGCGGAAGACGGTGGGACCAACCGCGAACTCGTGGTCGACGTCGACGATCCGCTCCAGGGGGTCTCCCCGGGACAGACGATGGTGATCTACCAGGGCACCCGGGTGCTGGGGCAGGCCACCATCGACACCGCCCGGAGCCTGTCCTGGGATCCGGCCAGCGTTTCCTCCTAGGAGACCGGCAGGTGGAGGCCGGATCCTAGTGGGCGGCCTCGTCGACGACACCGGTCAGCGGTCCGGCGACCTGCTCGTACTCACAGCGCACCCGTCCGGCCGGAACCGCCGGTAGCTCGCGGGGGGAATGGGTATCGCAGAAGACGAAATCGAAGTCCGGCCACCACTTCTTCGGCCGGGCGGCCTCGGAGCGGCCGCAGACCGTGCAGGTCAGATGGACCCAGACCGGTCGTTTGCCCTGCCGGTTCTGCATCGACTGGATCAGCCATGGTGGGGGATCGGCCTGCAGCTCGGCGAGTTCGGATTCCTCCAGCCGGCTGGGGATCCCGTGTCGGGTGGCCATCTCGAGGGGGATGTCCAGGGCAATCGCGGCGTCTCGTCTACTCATCATGGCCCCTCCACTGTAGGCCATCCGCCCCGGCCGTCCCGTCGCGGGACTACGCTGGAATGGACCTTTCCTCCCCGACCCCCGAGGTGCTCGCGCATGCGATCCGTCCGCCTGAAACCGATCGTCCTCTATATCGTGATCGCCTACGTGCTGGCCTGGCTGGTGGCACTGCCGCTGTGGCTCGGCGGCCAGGGCCTGGGCGATCCGTTGTTCACGGTCTATGCGCTGGTCATGATGCTCACCCCGACGGCGGCGGCCCTGCTGGTCACCCGCTTCGCCGAACCGAAGGCGCAGCGTCCCGGAGGGCCGGGGATCGCCCGCAGCCTGGGCCTCTGGCCGCTGAAGCCCGTGGGCCCCTTCCTCGCCTTCCTGGCCGCCGGCTGGCTGCTACCGATGCTCCTGGTGGTCGGTGGGCTGCTCCTGGGAGCCCTCCTGGGACTCTATCCGGCCGATGTCACCCACCTGCCGGTACTCCGTGGCCTCATGGCCCAGCAGGCCCCTCAGGCCGCCCGGGAGATCATGTCCATGCCCACCGCAGTACTGCTGGGCACGCAACTAGTGAGCATCCTGGTCGGGTCGATCATCAACATGGTTCCGGCGCTGGCCGAGGAGATCGGCTGGCGGGGGTGGCTGGTGCCCCGGCTGGAACCCTGGGGAAAAACTGCCACCGTCCTCATCTCGGGGATCATCTGGGGACTATGGCACGCCCCGCTGATCCTGTTGGGGTACAACTACCCGGGGGTCCCCGGAGGATTGAGCCTGCTGGCGATGACCGGGATGACGATCAGCTTCGGCGCCGTATTCGCCTGGTTGCGGATGGCCTCCGGGAGCGTCTGGCCGGCCGCCCTGGCCCACGGGTCCTTCAACGCCGCGGCGGGGTTGTATGTGGTGTTCGCGGCCACCTCGGATCTGGACCTGCTCGTCGTGGCGCCGCTGGGTTGGACCGGGTGGATCCTTCCACTGGTCCTGGCGGTCCTGCTGCTGTGGAAACTGCCGGTCAAGCGGGCACGCACCACGTAACACCGTCGGGCCCCGGGCCACTCCCAACTAGGATGGGACCCATGAGCAACGAGCCGCACGCCCAGCCCGCCCCGGGCGAGGACTACGACCCCACCGCCTCCTCCCTGTCCGGGAGCGTGGACCCCGAAATCATGCAGGAACTGTTGTCGGTGCGCGGCAGCATCGACAATATCGACGCCACCCTGATCTATCTGCTGGCCGAGCGGTTCAAGGCCACGCAGAAGGTCGGCCATCTCAAGGCCGAACACCAGCTGCCCCCGGCGGATCCGAACCGCGAAGTCGCCCAGATCGCCCGACTGCGCCGGCTGGCCGGCGAGGCACATCTGGACCCGGCCTTCGCCGAGAAGTTCCTGAACTTCGTGATCGACGAGGTCATCCGCCATCATCAGGCCATTTCGGCCTCCCGCGCCCCCGAGGGAGGCGAGGACCGCTGAGCAGCGTCCGCGTCACCGGTCAGGGGCCGTTGCCCGGCACCGACCCGCTCGAATCGACCCGCATCATCCGCGGTGAGCTGGGCGAGCCCCATCTGCCGCATCTGGTCCAGCTGCCCGATCGGGGCGTCGGCTCCGATGCCGTGGGCCGTACGGCCGCCCTGCTCACCGAACTCTATGTCGAGGTCCGACCCCACGGTTGGCGTCTGACCGACCGCCCCGGGCTGGATCACCGCCGCGCCGTTTCCGCCTTGGGCACCGACCTGGGGGTGATGGCCGACGTCGTCGGGGCCGCCGGAACCGACCCCGGGGCCCTGAAGCTCCAGCTGAGGGGGCCGCTGTCCCTGGCGGCAGGGATCTCGTTGCACCAGGGGGAGAAGATCCTCTCTGATGCCGGGGCCCGCCGGGATCTGGCCGATTCCCTGGCCGAGGGGGCCGCGAGGCATCTGCAGGACGTCCGTCGGGTCACCGGGGCGTCCGCGCTGACCGTGGTCGTGGAGGAACCCGGCGCCGCCGCGGTCCTGGGCGGTGCGGTCCCCACCGCCAGCGGATACCGCAGCCTGCGGGCCGTGGACCGGCAGGAAGCAGGCAGGCACTGGAAGGTCCTGGTCGAGGCACTCCACCAGGCCGGGGCGGAAACCGTGATCCTGGCCCCGGGGACCGGATTCCCCGGGGGAGGCCCCTCCTGGCCCGAACTCATCACCGAGGCCCTGGCCGTGGGGTTCGACACCATCTGCCTTCACGGGCGGGCCGATATCGCCGCCTGGGAACGCTGCGCCGAACTCCTGGACCAGGGCGGACGGCTCTGGCTCGAAACCCTGGACCCGGGTCAGGAACTCCCCGGGGTCTCCGCCGCCGTGGAGACGGTCCACCGGCACTTCCGCAGGATGGGACTACCCGATGCCCTGCTCGGGGCCCTGACCCTCATGCCGGCCCCCGGACTGGAAGCAACGACCCCAGAGACCACCCGCCGCGTGCTGCGCCGGCTCACCCGGACGGCGGACGCCCTGGACCAGGTCCGGCTGGGCGGCTGAGACACCCCCCGTGGAGGAAGGCCTGGAGACCCGATGCTGAAAAACCTGCCCCTGCCCGCCACCCTGACGGTGCGCGGCGGCCCGTTGACCCTGCGCCGGGCGCAGGAGGGGGATCTGCCGGGGCTGATGCGGTTGCTGGCCGATGATTCGATCAGCGCCTCCCGCGGTGATGGCCCCGGAAGCGATCCGGAACCCTATCGGCTCGCGCTGCAGGACCTGGTGGACGATCAGGGGAACGACCTGCTGCTCGTCGAGGACCCCGACGGCACCGCCATCGCGATGCTGCAGCTGACCCGGACCCCGGGGTTGAGCCGCCGGGGCAGCACCCGGCTGCTCGTGGAAGCGGTGCGCGTCGGAACCGGGCACCGGTCCGCCGGTCTCGGATCTGCGATGCTGCGCTGGGTCACCGGGATCGCCGCCCCGGCCCTGGGAGCCTCCCTGGTCCAGTTGACCTCGGATGCCTCCCGGGTCGAGGCCCACCGGTTCTACACGCGGCTGGGGTTCGTGGGCTCGCATATCGGGTTCAAGTACCAGTTGCCCTAGACCGCCCGGCGGGCTCCGAAGCGCAGGGCCAGCAGATCCAGCAGTTGGAGGGCACAGAGCTGCTGGTGGCTGCGCAGGGCGGGGCTGGTGGACAGTGGTTCCCGGCTGCCGGCTTCCGCATAGTAGATGAACAGGGCGGAGAACCAGGTGTCCAGATCCGCGTCAGCGGCCCCGGCCGTCAATTCCCAGGAGGAGACCTCCTCGAGGGAGAGGCCGCCGTCGAGCAGGGAAGGCCAGAGCACCGCCCAATCGGCCCAGCCGGGACCGGTGGCCAGGTAGTTCCAATCGCAGATCCAGGCGGTACCGGCCGGGAATCCACCGGACGCGGCCCGGGAGATGACCACGTTGTCGGCCCGCAAGTCGTTGTTCAGCGGCACGGGCCCGGACAGGGCGGTGTCGATGCGGGAGGCCGCCCGCAGGATGTCCCCGGCCAATTCGTCCCCCGCCGAACCGATGAACCACGGGGGCAGATGGTCGGGGCGCCGGCCGGACTCCAGGACCATCCGTCCGCCGTCGAGGTCCGCGAGGTGGGTGTCCCATTGGAGTTCGAGGCGTCCGGTGGCGGGCAGGCTTGCGGAGGCGTCGCCCAGGACCTGGTTGGTGAGCAGGCAACTGTTGTGGATGGCCCGGGCATCGGCCAGGGTCCATGGGGTGCCGGGCATCCACCCGTCCAGTGCCGTGGTGGCGAAGACCAGCCACCCGGCGAGGATGTCGTGCTCCAGCAGTGACGGGACCGGGGCGCCGGAGGGCAGGACCCCCAGCACTTCGACCTCCCGGGCATACGCGGGGGCGATCCATGGATCATCCGCCGGGATGGCCTTGACGAAGAGCGGACGGGGCCCGCGAAGGACAGCGGCGAACCCGTGGGTGAAGCCACCCCCGGCGGGGTCCACGGCGTCGAGGCGTCCGCCGACCCAACGCGTCAACAGCTCCCTGACCTCCTCGGGGAGGTCCTGCCACCGGGGGCGCCGGGCCGTGGAAGTGTAGTCAAGGTCCGGGCGCCGGTCCGCCAGGGGGCCGGAGGCCTTGTCATTGGTCATCCAGTCCACCATTCTGGGATCGGGTCCACGGGCCCGCCGACAGAGCACGCACCACTGGAGAGGCACCACCATGGCCGACGTCGTCCTATTCCACCACGCACTGGGCCTGACCCCCGGGATCGAGGGGTTCGCCGAGCTCCTGAGGGCCGGAGGACATACGGTGCACACTCCCGACCTGTTCGATGCGCACTGCTTCGAGACCCTGGACGAGGGGGTGGCCCACGCCTCGAAGATCGGTTTCGGGGAGCTGGTGGGCCGCGGCACCCGGGCCGTGGAGGATCTGGGCCCGGAACTGGTCTACGCAGGATTCTCCCTGGGCGTGATGCCGGCCCAGAAGCTGGCGCAGACCCGTCCCGGGGCCGCCGGCGCCCTGTTCTTCTCCTCCTGCGTCCCGGTCACCGAATTCTCGCCCTCCTGGCCGGCCGGGGTCCCCGTGCAGATCCACGCCGCGGAAGAGGATCCCTATTTCATGGACGAAGGAGATGCCGACGCCGCCCGCGCCCTGGTCGCCGAGGCGCCGGCCGCCGAGTTGTTCCTCTACCCGGGGTCGGGCCACCTGTTCGCGGACTCCTCCACCGCCGAATACGACGCCGGGGCGACGGACACGATGCTGGCCAGGGTCCTGGCCTTCCTCGGCTCCCACTGACCCGGGGGACGGGGACGGGGACTCCAGGGTGTCCTAGAGCCGCCCGGTGGCCTTCAACCGGATGTAGGTGTCGGCCAGTAGCGGAGGCAGCTCCAACGGGGCGGCGTCGACGATCTCGGCGCCGACGGCCCGCAGTTGGGTCTTCAACGCCTCCCGCTGCTGCAACGTCCTGGCCGCGGCAGCCGCCCGGTACACGGCCGCGGCATCGGAGACATCGGCGGCCCGTTCGTCCAGCTCCGGGTCCCGCACCGCGGCGATGACCACCACATGCTGGGAGGTGAGCGCCGGCAGGATGGGCAGCAGCCCCTCTTCCACGGCGCCGGAGTCCAGGGCGGTGAGCAGCACCAGCAGGGAACGGTGCGTGGAGATGGCCCGCACCTGTGCCGGGAGGCCGGAGAAGTCCGCCTCGATGAGTTCGGGCTCCAACGGGGCCATCGCTTCGACCAGCTGGGTGAGCATGACGGCCTTGGACGCCGATTCGACCCGGGCCCGTGGCCTGCGGTCGTAAGCCAGGAAATCGACCCGGTCCCCGCCGCGTTCGGCCAGCACCGCCAACAGCAGGGAGGCTTCGATCCCGGTATCGAGCCGGGGTTCGTCGGCCACCCGGGCCGCCGAGGTGCGGGAGGTATCCAGGACGATGACCACCCGACGGTCGCGTTCGGGCCGCCAGGTCCGCACGACGACGTTCTGTCGGCGGGCGGTGGCCCGCCAGTCGATGGAGCGCACGTCGTCACCGCGGACGTAGTCTCGAAGTGAATCGAATTCGGTGCCCGCGCCCCTGACCTGGATCGCGGCCCGGCCGTCCAATTCGCGCAGACGCTGGAGCTTGGAGGGCAGATGGCGTTTGGCGTGGAAGGGGGGAAGCACCCGCAGGGTGCCTGCGCTGGCATGGGTGAGTTGACGGGCCGCCAGACCCATTGGACCCGAGGACCTCACGGTGGTGTGGTGCACCGATAGGTCCCCGCGCCGGACCGGTTGCAGGTTGATCGCGAAGACCCGGCGCTCGCCGGCGGGCAGGTCAATGGGAAAACGGGTGTTCCGGGCTCCCGTCGAGGGCTGCCAGCCGTCCCGGACGGAACCCCGCAACCTGCGGGTTCCTGGATTATGCAGATACAGCTGGGCCGTGGCCGGTTCCCCCAGGCGCACACTGCGCGGGATGGCCCGTTCGATGACCACCACCCGGGGGGAGGCGGCCAGGGCGACATCGAGTCCCGCCAGGGCGGACAGCACGCCCAGGGCGATGAGGATCGTGGGCACGCCGGGCCAGAGGACGACCGGCACGAGCCCGAGCAGGGCCAGCCAGACGAAACGGCGGTACAGGGCCATGCCGGGCCCTAGCGGGGGACCGGCACGGTGGCCAGGATGGACTGCAGGACGTCGTCGGCCCCGACCCCATCCATCTGTGCCTCGGGCCGCAGGGATACCCGGTGGCGCAGGCACGGCAGGGTGAGGACCTTGACGTCGTCGGGGGCCACGAAGTCGCGGCCGGAGAGCCACGCCCAGGCCCGGGAGGTGTTCAGCAAGGCGGTCGCCCCGCGGGGGGAGACGCCCAGCTGGAAGCTGGGGGCATTGCGGGTCGCCCGCGCGATGTCGACGATGTAGCCGATGACCTCCGGTGACACCGTCACCGCGGCCACCGCCCGGCGGGCTGCCGCCAGGTCATCGGCGCTGGCCACCGCCCGGACCCCCGCCGCTGCCAGGTCGCGGGGATCGAACCCTGCGCCGTGGCGGCGGATGATCTCGATCTCGTCCTCGCGTTCGGGAAGCTCCATGGTCAGTTTGAGCAGGAACCGGTCCAGCTGGGCTTCGGGCAGCGGGTAGGTGCCTTCGTATTCCACGGGGTTCTGCGTCGCGGCCACGATGAAGGGTTCGGGCAGCAGCCGGCTGATCCCGTCCACGCTGACCTGACGTTCCTCCATGGCCTCCAGGAGCGAGGCCTGCGTCTTGGGCGGGGTCCGGTTGATTTCGTCCGCCAGCATGATGTTGGTGAACACCGGGCCCTCACGGAAACTGAAATCGGCGGTGTTCGCGTCGTAGACCAACGAACCGGTCACGTCGCCGGGCATCAGGTCGGGGGTGAACTGGACCCGCTTGGTATCCAGGTCCAAAGCCGCCGACAGGGTGCGCACCATCAGCGTCTTCGCGACCCCGGGCACGCCCTCGAGCAGCACGTGTCCCTGGGCCAGCAGGGCGATGAGGAGCCCGGTGACCGTGGCATCCTGCCCGACGACGGCCTTGGACACCTCATGGCGCACGTCCAATAGCGCCTGGCGGACCGTATCGGCCTCTTTGACTTGTTCGCTCACGGGATCCCGATCTCCTTTTCGACGGTATGCAATTCCTGGGCCCATTCGACCAGTCCGGCCTCGCCGGTGATCTTTTCGGGGAAATAGAGGCGGCGCAGGCGGGAACCGGGCAGGCCCGACTCCTTGGCCGCAGTGGCTACGATGTCATCGGCCCGGCTGCCGTGCCCGAGCCGGAGGCGGACGGCGAGGCGGTCCAATGACGCCGACCGCAGGGCGGCGACGGCCGCGTCGATGGCCTGGGCGTCACGGTACAGGCGGGCCCGGCCCTCGGCGGTCTCCGAGGCGGGGACGACGACGGGAAGCGGTTCGCTCACCAACGGGCCGTCCCGGCGGGCCCGCCAGAGGATCGCGATGACCCCCAGGAGCAGCAGCCAGCCGGTGGCCGGGGAAACCCAATCCGGGAGCAGTTCGAAGGGGTTCGCCGCGGGGCCGGTGAACTCGTGGTCCGCCACGGTGGGCTGGTACCAGACGAGCGTTGGTTCGGCCCCCAGGGTGCGCAAGGCCAACGGGGCATGGTCGAAGTCCAGGACATGGCCGTTGTCGAGGTAGGCCGGGTTGCCCAGCACCGTCGTCGTCCCCTCCACGACGTAGCCGTAGGCCTCGTGGTCCCGGGCCCCGTAGTTGAAGCATCCCCTCGCGGCGCGGTACTTCTTCCCGCCGGCGGCGGCCTCACGCGTTTCGGCGACGGCGGGAACCGGGCAGTCGGCAGCCACCGGGGAGTCGGCCTCCTCGGGGACGACGCCGGCCGGGCGGGTGGAGGGGGCGAAGACCCGGAGCTCATCGAAGCCCGGCTCCACCAGTACGGTCCGGCCGGCGGCCTCGTCCAGTTCGGTGAGTTGGTCCTGGTTCAGGTAGCCGCCCTGGTCGTGGAGCAGCAGCGTGGTCCCGCCGTCGGCCCGCAGGGCAGCCAGGGCGGCGTCGAGTCCGTCGGGTTGTTCCACGGAGATGTCGTGGTCCGCCAGGACCCGTGCCACCGCCTTCCCGCCCTCGGGGCCGGGGTTCTGCGGGCTCAGGACCCGGGTGTCGTGGGGGCCGTTGGCCAGGGCGTAGTAGACGGCGGCGAGCACGGCCACCACGGCGATGATGATCCACAACCGCCAGGCCCGCCAGCGGCCGGCCCAGACCGAACGGGCCGAGGCCGGACGCGGGGCCGCCAGCAGGCGATCGCCATCCTTGATCCGACTCATCTGGGCACCACCACTGCCGGGTCCGCCCGGGCGGCTGAGGGGGTGGCCGTGGAGAGGCGGTCCTCCAGCGTGGTCAGGTTGCGGGCGTCCTCGGCGCTGGGCTCGTGATGACCGTAATGCACCGCGTTGAAGAGCCTGGCCGCCTCCCGCAGTGCCGGGGATTCGCCGGCGAAGGCCTGCCCGAGCGCGGTGGAGACTTCGGTGGCGGTCCGTCCGGGCCGGGGCTCCAGCAGGGTGCGTTCCTCGGCCCGGGCCAGCAAGGCCCTGAACCGCTCCAGGACGGCGGTGGCATAGTCGGCCGCCAGGAAGGCGCGGTCGGCCCGTCGACGGTAGTCCTCGGCGCCGAGGGTGGCATCCAGGTCCACCTCGGCCCCGGCCTCCTGCGCCGTGCGGGCCCGGCGCTGCAACCGGGGGCGCGCGAAGAGGACGACCAGGGTGATGAGGATGGCCAGGGCCAGCAGGACCACGAGCCAGCCCAGGTTCGGGGCCAGCGCATTCAAGGAATCCACCCACTGGACGAAATCGGCCCAGACCTGTTTCAGGAAGACCACGATGGGGTTGGGCATCGCCTGGGCATACTCCTGCCGGGCCAGTTCCCGCGTCAGCTCACCGGTGGCTTCGTCCCGGTCGGGAAGATAGTGCGGGGCCTGCAGGAGGAGGGGCAGCGCGGAGGGCATCGGGTCAGCGGCCCGCCGGGTAGCCGGGGGAGTTGCCCGCCGGGGGGACGGTCGGCAGGCCCGGGATCGGGGCATCGATGCCGCTGTCGAATTCACGCAGCAGGGTCATGTCGAAACCGTCGCGACGGAACCGCAGATCGGTGTAGAGCAGCGTGGTGACCGAGCATTCGTAGGCGAAGCCCAGTCCCGCGGCGATACCGCCGAGGATCGTGCTGACGAAGCCGATCTTGACCAGGAGGCCGGCCAGGGCCGCCGGATCCTCGGGGGCCAGCATCCCGCCCAGCAACCCGGAGATCATGCTCAGCGGGGAAGTGATCAGGCTGGTGATGATCGCGACGATGATGCCGGTCAGCAGCAGGATCCCGAAGCACCGCCACCAGGAGGACTTCACCAGGGCGAAGGATCGGGCCATGGCCGCCAGCGGTGGCAGGTTCTCCGCCACGACGGCGTGGACGGTGAACGTCAGTTTGATCGAGATCCAGAGCGTGGTGGGGATGGCCAGCACCACGACGATGGCCGCCGTGGTGAAGGTGGCGGCCGTATCGGCGTTGAAGGCCACGAGGGTCACGATGCCTGCGCAGATGGCCAGCGCCGCGATCCCGGCGATCAGGTACAGCAACGCGACCAGCAGGAGCCTGCCGATCGAGGGGCGCAGGATCCGCAGGGCCTGCCCGAAGCGGGTCTTGCGGTTCAGCGTCGCCCGCAGCACGGGGATGGTGATGGCCCCCTGGACGATGATCATCAGGAACACCGAGGCCAGCCCGGCCGCCAGGCTGCCCGCGACCATGGTGATCAAGGATCCGGCCAGGGCGCTGAAATCCGGTTCGGCACCGTCGGCGAAGCCGGGGTCGGCGATGACGGAGAGCAACGGGATGGCCAGCAGGGCGCTGATGGTTCCGATGAAGAGCTGGACGATCACCGACAGGCCCAGCGTGGAACCGGCATTGCGGCGGACCGCCTGGAAGGCGCCGTCGAGCATGTCCCCGAGACCGAGTGGACGCAACGGGACGACCCCGGGCTTCGGCGGCGGGGCATATCCGTAGGGGCCCGCCGGGGGGAAGCCCTGGCCGGGAGGCGGCATCCCTCCGCCGGGGCCCGGTGGTCCTCCCCAGGAGCCGGGGGCCGGGTGGCCCCAGCCCTGGCCCGGGGGGGCCCCCCACCCCTGCGGCGGGGGGTTGTGCCAGCCGGGCGCCGCCGGTGGTTCGAAGCCCCCGGGAGCCGGCGGGATTCCG
>JAKDMV010000060.1 GCA_030452125.1 Micrococcaceae bacterium | reverse complement strand
TGCCCCCGGCCCCAGATCCACCACATGGTCGGCGATGGCGATCATTTCCGGTTTGTGCTCCACCACCAGGACGGTGTTGCCCTTGTCCCGCAAGCGCATCAGCAGCTGGTTCATGCGCGCGATGTCGTGGGGATGCAGGCCCACGGTGGGCTCGTCGAAGACATAGGTGACATCGGTCAACGCCGATCCCAGGTGGCGGATCATCTTCGTTCGTTGGGCCTCGCCTCCCGAGAGGGTTCCGCTGGGCCGATCCAGGCAGAGATAGCCCAACCCGATCTCCACGAACGAGGCCAGCAGCCCAGCCAATGAATCCAGCAGCGGTGCCACCGAGGGTTCGTCCAGGGTGCCGACCCAGTCGGCGAGATCACTGATCTGCATCGCGCAGGCCTCGGCGATGGACAGGCCCCGGATCCGTGAGGAGCGGGCCGCCTGGCTCAACCGGGTTCCCCCGCAGTCGGGGCAGTCGGTCAGTGTGACGGCACGCTCCACGAAGGCACGGATATGCGGTTGCATGGCGTCCAGGCCCTTGGAGAGCATGGATTTGCGGATTTGTGGGATCAAACCCAGATAGGTGAGGTTGATGCCTTCGACCTTGATCCTGGTGGCTTCCCGATGGAGCAGGTCCTCGAGTTCCTGCTCGGTGAATTCACGGATCGGCCGATCCGGGTCGAACCATCCGCAGCCCCGCAGGATGCGCCCGTGCCACCCCTGCATCGAGTAGCCGGGAATCGTCAGCGCCCCCTCGTTGAGGGATCTGTCGGCGTCGTACAACTGGGTGAGATCGAAGTCCGAGACGGTGCCGGATCCTTCGCAGAGCTGGCACATCCCGCCGGTGACGGAGAATTCCCGGCGCTCCTTGACCTTCCTGCCCCCGCGTTCCATGGTCACCGCCCCGGCACCACTGATCGAGGCGACGTTGAAGGAGTAGGCCTGCGGAGAACCGATCCGTGGTTCGGCGAGTCGGCTGAAGATGATGCGCAACAAGGCATTGGCGTCCGTTGCGGTGCCCACGGTCGAGCGCGGGTTCGAGCCCATGCGCTCCTGGTCGACGATGATCGCCGTGGTCAGCCCCTCCAGGACGTCGGCGTCGGGGCGGGCCAGCGTGGGCATGAAGCCCTGGACGAAGGCACTGTAGGTTTCGTTGATCATCCGCTGGGATTCGGCGGCGATGGTCCCGAAGACCAGCGAACTCTTCCCCGATCCCGAGACCCCCGTGAAAACGGTGATCCGCCGTTTCGGCAGGTCGAGGCAGAGGTCCTGCAGGTTGTTTTCCCGGGCTCCGCGGACCCTGATCAGATCGTGGCGATCGGCGGGGACGCCGTCTGCGGGGGCATGGGTATCGGACATGATCACCAGTGTAGGCGCACCCCGGCGAGGCGGAAGGCTACGGCGTCGAGCTCGCGGCAGCACTTTGTTACTGATTCGTAGATTTTTTCCACGAACCCCTTGAAAAGCTACCGGACAGTAGGTTCAATGTAAGGCAGGTCACAACCAACGACGTTTGTCCGCTGCGTAAATCCACCGCTCGGGCCACCGCGATCGCCTTCCACCCGGTGAGGCATCGCGGACCAATCCATCCGGTTACTGGATCCGGCCAGCACGCAGCGGCACCATGCCGAACGGTGCTGGGCCGGCCAGCCCGATCCGACCTCTTCGAGGAGACGCATGCATGCTCATCACGCTGCCAAGCAGCATTCGCTGATGCACACCATCATCACCGTCCTGCTGGGCCTGTTCCTGGTGGCCGTCCTGGCGTTCTACGTCATCTATTCGAGCCAGGTGGCCACCGGGGCCTCCAAACTGGACAACGGAATGGGCCAGGCCCAATCCGGCATCAGCGAACTGAACAACGGGGCCACCCGTGCTGCCAGCGGTGCCATCAAGCTCCACGACGGCACCGGGGAGCTCGACGACGGCGCAGCAAAGCTCTCCAAGGGCATCAGCACCGCCTCCAACGGCGCCGGGGAGCTGGACGACGGGGCCAAGGAACTGCACTCGGGCACCGGCGAACTGGCCACGGGGGCAGGAACGGCCGCCCAGGGGGCCACGAAGCTCTCCGACGGCGGCAAACGCCTGGCCGTCGGATCCCAGAAGGTCGCCGCCGGTGCCGGCCGCGCCGACCGCGCGGCCAAGAAGCTCGACGACGGCGCCGTGAAGCTGGTCGACGGCACCAAGAAGGCCGCCGCCGGCGCGGACGAACTCGACGCCGGGGCCACTAAGCTCGGCGACGGGGGCCAGAAGCTCGGCGACGGGGCCCAGGAGCTGAAGGCCGGCGCCAAGAAGGCCGCCGCCGGTTCCACCGAGCTCTCTGCGGGCACCAAGGAACTGCATACCGGCGCCCAGAAGGCCTCGACCGGCGCCAATGAACTCTCCGCGGGCACCAAGGAACTGAACACCGGCGCCCAGAAGGCCTCGACCGGAGCCAATGAACTCTCGGCAGGGGCCAAGAAGCTCACCGCCGGCACCGGGGAAGCCCTCGCCGGCAGCGCCCAGTTGAAGGAAGGCACGGCCGAGGCCGCCCCCGGCGCCCACGAGTTGGCCGATGGTTCGGCTGAACTGGCTGCCGGGACGCAGAAACTTCTCGATGCCGCCAACGGACCGCAGGGCGCGGTCCCGCTGGGGCTGCTGAAGGCGCAGCTGAAGGAACTCAATGACGGGGCCCAGAAAATCGCTGCCGGCAATGGCGAACTCGCCGCAGGAACCGATGAGCTCAAGGACGGGACGGCCCGCCTGTATGCGGGACTGAGCGAGATCGACAACGGCGCCAACCGGCTGAACGACGGTGCCGCCGAATTGGCCAAGGGCAATGCCGCCTTGGCCACCGGTGCCGGCAAGCTCAACCAGGGGGCCGCCAAGCTGGCCAAGGGCAACGCCGCCCTGGCCACCGGTGCCGGCAAGCTCAACAAGGGCGCCAAAAAACTGGACACCGGCAATGCCGCACTGGCTACCGGCGCCGGGGAACTCGCCAAGGGGGCCGACAAGCTCTCCGCCGGGTCCGTCCGGGTCGCGGCCGGGGCCTCGGAGCTCGCCGAGGGCAACCAGGCACTCGGCGCCGGTTCCATCAAGCTCCATAAGGGGACCAGCGAGTTGGCCCGCAAGACCCCCGATCTGGTGAGCGGTGCCGAGGAGGCCGCCGCAGGGTCGGTGAAGATCCGTGATGGGGCCGGGGAACTGGCCGTGGGCAACGGCAAGCTCGCCGCAGGGGCCGGCAAGCTCGATGCCGGGGCCGAACGCCTGGTGGCCGGCACCGGCCAGCTCGGCGATGGCCTGGGCAAGCTCGATACCGGGTCGAAGACCCTGCAGGCCGGCATCGGCAAGGTCGATGACGGGGCCGGCGAATTGGCCGACGGCAACACGAAGCTCTCCGACGGCACCGCGGAACTGTTCTCCGGCTCGACCGAACTGGCCGGCGGGACTGAGGAGTTGCGTGGATCCACCAACGCGGTTTCCGCCGACTCGATCGTCACCTCACCGAAGGGCCTGTTGCTGTTGCTCCCGCTGTTGCTCTTGGCGATCCCCGCCGTCCTGCTCCTGCGGGCACGCCGGCACCTGGGCCGCTAGGAGGACCCCGTCCGGCCCCCAGGCCGGACGGGCCGTCCGCGTCTAGTCGCTTGCCCGCTGCCCCAGTCGGGCCGCGGCTTCCCGATCCAGTACCACGGTGACCTGGGGATGGCGCTGGATCACCGAGGCCGGGAACTGCTCGCCCACCGGTCCTTCCAGGGCCAGTCGGACGGCGTCGGCCTTATGCGCGCCGTGGGCGATCAGCAGCAGATGCCGGGCCTCGAAGATCGTGCCGATCCCCTGGGTGACGCATTGGTCCGGGACTTCCGCCAACGATCCGAAGAAGCGGGCATTATCCTGCCGGGTCCTCTCGGCCAGCGGCACCACACGGGTCCGCGAGTCGAAGGCGGACCCGGGCTCGTTGAATCCGATATGGCCATTTGATCCAATGCCCAGGATCTGCACGTCGATCCCTCCGGCCGCCGCGATGGCCGCGTCGTAGGCCGCCGCGCGGGCCGCGTGGTCCTCGCCCTGCGGATCCGGAGTGTGCACCAGCGCCGGATCCAGTCCCAATGGTTCGGTGACCTCGGTGCGCACCACTTCCGCATAGGACTGCGGATGCCCCTCGGGCAACCCGAGATACTCGTCGAGGGCGAACCCCGAGACCGCCGAGAAATCGGCGCCGGAGGCCGCCAGGGCGGAATAGAGCGGCAAGGGGGAGGACCCCGTGGCCAGGCCGATCACTGCCGCCGGGTCGGTGGTGACCACATCCAGAAGCACCTGGGCGGCCAGACGGCCGGTTTCCTCGGCGTCCTCCCCGATGAGGATGCGTGCGTTCGGATGCTTGAGGCTGCTGGCCATGTGGTCTCCTTCTGCTGCGGTGGGGCTCATGATCGGGGTCCGTTTGGGGGAAGGGCGGCGTCGAACCAGCCGGTGATGCTGGTCGGATGGGTGATGGCCGTTCCCACCACGACGGCGTGGGCCCCCGTGTCGAGGGCCGCCCGGGCCTGCGCCGGGGTGTGGATGCGCCCCTCGGCCACCAACGGCGCCCCGAGTCCTGCGTCGGCGATCGCGGCCAGCAGCTGCAGGTCGGGTCCGTCGGTCTTCGGGCGTTCGTCCGTATAGCCGGCCAGGGTGGTGCCGATGAGGTCGGCCCCCGCCTCGACGGCGGCTCGGGCATCGTCCAAGGACCCGCAGTCGGCCATGACCAGGGCCGGGGTCTCCGCATGCACCCGGGCGATGGTCTGTGCCAATGTCAGTCCGTCGGGGCGGGGGCGGCGGGTCCCGTCGAGGGCCACGACGTGGGCTCCGGCGGAGGCCACCGCCAGGGCGTGGTGGGCCGTGGGGGTGATGAAGACCCCTGTGGTCCCGTCCTTCCACAAGCCGATGACCGGGACCTCGACGGCGGACCGGGTGAATTGGATGTCGGCCAGGCCCTGGACCCTCACGGCCGCGGCCCCGCCGGCGACCGCCGAGGCCGCCATCTGTGCCATGGCCTGGGGGTTGCGCAGCGGTTCGCCGGGATAGGCCTGGGCGGAGACGATCAGGCGCCCGTGGACGGTGGAGAGGAAATCTTCGGGCGACATGCTGCGGTCCTTCTGTGCGGAGGTGCTTCGGGGCGACGACTGCGGGGCCTGCCGGTCCCGTCCGCATTCTTCCACGCTGGGGATGCGGACGGGAACCCGGCGGGTCCTCCGGCCGGTGCATGAACCGGCGGATATCCGCCGGCTGCGGATCAGAGCAATCCGGCCCGGCGCAGGATTGCGGCGATGGCCTGGCTTTCGTCGTCGTTCAACGAAGCCATGGGCACGCTCATGGTGTTGGATTCGATGATCCCGAGCAGGACCAGCGCGGTCTTGAAGGAGCCCAGTCCGGAGGCCCCGCCCGAGACACGGGTGGAGTCGGGGGTGAAGGCGATCTCAAACAGGTTCGCCAGGCGGTCCTGCTCGGCGCGGACCGCCGACCAGTCCCCGGCCGTGGCGGCATCGAACATCCGCCGGTATCCGGCCGGATCAACGTTGCCCAGTCCGGGCACGACGCCGTGGGCGCCGCCGAGCAAGGCCCCGTCGACCACCACCTCGTGTCCGGTGAAGACACAGAACCCTTCGATATGGGCGGTGGCCAGCAGCAGGCGGCGGCAGGCCACGTCGTCACCGGAGGAATCCTTCACCCCGACGATGACCCCGTCCTCGGCCAGGCGGATCGCCACGTCCAGGGGTAGCTTGGCGTGGGTGCGCACCGGCACGTCGTAGGCGAAGAGATCCACCCCGGTCGCCTTCTTCACCGCACGGAAGTGGTCTTCGATCTCGGCGGCGTTGGACAACGCGTAGAACGGCGTCGTGACGACCAGGGCGTCGGCCCCGAGTTCGATCATGCGCAGGCCTTCGTTGATGACACGGTTGGTGGTCTGTTCGCTGGCACCGGCCAGCAGTGGAACCCGTCCGTTGTTGCGGGCGGAAATGGTGGTCATGACCAGCTCACGCTCGTCATTGGTCAGGTACGGGACCTCCCCGGAGGAGCCCAGGACGAACAGACCGGAGACCCCGCCGTCGATCAGGTGGTCCACGACCCGTTCCAGGGAGGCCGTGTCGATCGCCCCGTCCGAGGTGCGCGGGGTGACGACCGGCGGGATGACCCCGGAGTAGGTGCGGGTGGGTGCTGACGATGTTGCGGTCACGGAATGCGTTTCCTGTTCTGCTTGATACTGGAGGGAAATTTATCGGTGGCGGCCGGAACCGGCCGCCGGTCTCGGCTGGCGGGAACGGGCCCGGCTAGCCTGCGTGGAGCAGCGAGGGGGCCGCGCCGAGCAGTTTGCGGGTGTAGTCGTTCGTCGGGGCGTCGAAGACCCGGGCCGCGGGCCCCTGCTCGACGATCTCCCCGGCATTCATGACACAGATCCGGTCGGAGACGTAGCGGACGGTTTGGATGTCATGGGAGATGAACACCATGCCCAGGTTCAGTTCGGTCTTCAGGTCCGAGAGCAGGTTCAGCACCTGGGCCCGCACCGAGACGTCCAGGGCCGAGGTCGGCTCGTCGGCCACGATGACATCCGGGTCCAGGGCCAGTGCCCGGGCAATGGCCACCCGCTGTCGCTGTCCGCCGGAGAGTTGGTTCGGCACGGCGGCCCCGGCGGAGGCCGGCAGGCCCACCAGTTCGAGCAGCTCGGCGGCCTTCCGGCCGCGGCTGGCCAGGCTCCCGATCCCATGCACGGTCAGCGGGTCCATCAGGATGTCGCGGACCTGCATGCGCGCATTCAGTGCCGTGGAGGGGTCCTGGAAGACGACCGAGACGCTGCGCCCGAATTCCTTGCGCAGGGCGGCGTTGCGTTTCAGTGCCGGCTTCCCACGGAAAAGCACCTCCCCGGAGGTCGGCGGCTGCAACCCCACCAGGACGTTGGCCAGTGTCGACTTCCCGCAGCCGGATTCCCCGACGATGCCCACGGTCTCACCGCGGCCGATGGTGAAGTCCACGCCGTTCACCGCCTTGACGATCAAGGGTTTGAACGCCTTGCCGGAACGGGCCCGGTGATGGACGTGCAGGTCCTTCAGTTCGATGACCGGGGTGGCCTGCTGTTCCGATGCCGTCTGGCTCATGGCCGTACTCCCTTCGTGATGGTTCCTGCGGCCGGGTCCGGCGCCCTGTCCTGCGGGCTGGCCCAGAGGTGGCTCTCGTTGCCGCCGACCGGTGTCAGGACCAGTTGACGGGACGAATCGGCCCCCGGCAGCGTGGAGCGGTCGGCGAACCGGTCCCCCTCGCCGAAGTCGTTCGGGGACGGCACGGTCCCGGGGATCTGGTGGAGTCGTTCGGCCCCCGATTCGATGGACAGCACGGCCCCGAGCAGGCCCCGGGTGTATTCGTGCGTCGGGTTCGTCAACAGCGCGTTGACCGGGCCCGATTCGACCACCTGGCCGGCATACATGACCGTGACCCGGTGGGCCAACGAGGCCACCAAGGCCAGGTCGTGGCTGACGAACACCATGGCGAACCCCAACTGTTCACGGAGTTCGTTGAGCAGATCGACGACCTGTTTCTGCACGGTCACGTCCAGCGCCGTCGTCGGCTCGTCGCAGACCACGAGCTTGGGCGAACGGGACAGTGCCATGGCGATGAGCACCCGTTGGCGCTGGCCTCCGGAGAGCTCGTGCGGATAGGACTTCAGCGTGCGCGAGGGATCCAGCTTGACCAGTTCCAGCAATTCCGCGGGGGTCTTCCGGCCGCCGCGGCGGGTGAGCTGTCCGAGCTGGTCCTTGATGAGCATGGCGGGGTTCAGCGAGGACAACGCGTCCTGGTAGACCATGGCGATCTGTGAACCGCGCAGCCCCTTGTAGACCGTGGCATCCCCGGCCAGGGTTCCACCCCTTCCGTCGTCCGGCAGCAGCTCGCGGTCGCCGAAGCGGATGGATCCGGTGATCCGGGCGTTGTCCGGCAGCAGGCCCATGATCGCCAACGAGGTGATGGACTTGCCGCAACCCGATTCCCCGACCAGGCCCATGGTTTCGCCCTCGTGGACGGTGAAGGAGACGTTGTCCACGATGCGGGTCCGGCCATAGCGTTCCGGGAAGCGGATCGAGAGGTTGCTGACCTCGAGCACCGTGCCGGCATCGGTCCCGCCGCCGGCCAGCTGCAGCCGGTCGGTGCGGGCGGATTCCACCGACGCCAGCCGGTCCAGTTCCCGGGCCAGGCGTCGGCGGTCGGCCTCGGCATCCCCACGGGGGGAGCTTCCGGCGCCGACGGCTGCCGAGAGGTCCCCCGGACGGCTGCTGCCGGCCTCGAGGTCATGCACGTCGGAACCGTCATCCTCGGCGTCGGGGACGGTCAGTTCCTCCGTGACACGGCGGACGGTGGAGTCACCGGCGGCTTCGACCTCGACACTGGCGGTATCGGAGCCCTTGGACTTGCCACGCAGCTTCGGGTTCACCAGGGCGTCGGTCATCCCTTCGGCGAGGATGTTCAACGCCAGGACGGTCAGCAGGATGACCAGGCCGGCGAAGGTGGTGGCCCACCAGGCGCCGTTGAGCACGAGGGTGCGCCCGTAGGAGATCACGTTGCCCCAGGACGGGTCGGGGTCCTGGACGCCGGCACCGAGGAAGGACAGCGAGGCCTCGAGGATGATCGCGTCGGCCACCATGACCGTGGCGAAGACCAGGACCGGGGCCGCGGTATTGCGCATGATGTGCTTGATCAGGATGTGGAAGCGACCGGCACCGATGACGCGTTCCGCGCGGGAGTAGTCCTCGTCCCACTGGGAGAGCACGTTGGCGCGGACCACCCGGGCGATCTGCGGGGTGTAGATGATCGCGATCGCGATGATGATCACCGGAATGGAGTTCCCCAGGGAGGCCAGCAGTGCGGCGGCCAGCGCGATGCCGGGGAAGGCCATGAGCATGTCCATGATGCGCATGATGACTTCGTTGGTGGCCTTGCTGCTCGTGGCCGCCAGCGAACCCAGCAGCCCGCCGGCCAGCAGGGCCAACGCCACCGAGCCCAGGCCGATGACCAGCGAGGAACGGGCGCCGTAAAGCAAGCGGGAGAAGATGTCGCGACCGAGCCGGTCGGTGCCGAAGAGGTTCTCGGCACTGGGCTTCTGCGCAGGCATCCCGGAGAGCAGCGGGTCGTGCGGGGCGAGGACCGGGGCGAAGACCGCGGCCAGGATGATGACCACCAGGAAGCCCAGCGCGATCTTCGAACCGGTGGTCAGTGAGGTGAAGCGGGTGGCGCCGGAACTCAGGCGCGCCACCAGGGCATTGCGTGGTGCCAAGGGAGCCATCGGTTACACCGTCCTAATGCGGGGGTTGATCAAGAGGTATACGAGGTCCACCAGGATGTTGACCAGCACGAACGTCACGGCGATGGCCAGCACCACCCCCTGGACCAGATTGGTGTCGTGGGCGGTGATGCCGTTGAGGATCAGCTGACCCATGCCCGGCAGGGAGAAGATCATTTCGATCACGACGGCGCCGCCGAGCAGATAGCCGATCCGCAGGCCCAGCACGGTGACCGGGGTGACCAGCGCATTGCGCAGGACGTTGCGGCTGATCACCTCGTTGCGCGGTACGCCGTTGCCGATGGCCGTGCGGACGTAGTCCTTGTCCAGTTCCTCCACCATGGAGGTCCGCACCACGCGGATCAGTGAGGCCGACACGGGGATCGCCAGGGCGAAGGCAGGAAGGGTCATATGCGCCAGCCAGCCGCCCAGCCCCTCTCCCGGTCCCGCCATGCCGCCGGAGGGGAAGAGCGGGTTCTTGCCCAGGGCCAGCCACTGGATGAGCAGGATGCCCAGCCAGAACGACGGCGTGGCCACCGCGGCGATGGAGAAGACGCGGATCAGCTGGTCGGGCAGCCGGTCCCGGTAGAGCGCACCGAGCACGCCGAAGACCAGGGAGATCACCACGGCGATCAGCACGCCGAAGGCGGTGAGTTGCAAGGTCAGCGGGAAGGCCTGGGCGATCATGCCGGCCACCGGGCGCGATGGAGGGGTGGTGACCCCGAAGTCCAGCGTCAGCAAGCGGCCCAGGAAGGCGATGTACTGCACGGGCAGTGACAGGTTCAGACCGCGTTCGGCGCGGTAGGCTTCCTTGGCTTCGCTGCTGGCGCCCTCACCGAGGGCCTGGGTGGCCTCGTCCCCGGGGGAGAGTTTGAGGATCACGAACACCAGGAACGTGACGCCCAGGATCATGAGCGGAAGCGCGGCAAGGCGGCGTAGCAAGAGTCGCAGGAGGGTTCCCACGGTTGAACTCCCATGTGTCGGGGAAGGATGTGCTCGAAGAAGTCCGGTACGGGGTGGCGCGGACGGAGGTCCGGCGCCACCCCGTACCGGGTCGGCGCTAGGCCGTGGGGGTGACTCCCATGAAGGACACACCGGTGGTGGGCAGCGGCTTGAACCCCTCCAGCTTGTCCTCGTCCCAGGCGGTGGGCAGCTGGCGGTGGAAGATCGGGTAGAGCGGTGCCTCCTCGGCGAGGATGTTGATGATCTCGCTCCAGGCCTCGTTCGCCGTCGATTCGTCCTGGGCCGTCGCGGCCTCGTCGAGCTTCTTCTGGACCGTCTTGTACTCGGCGGTCTTGTTCCAGCGGAAGCGGTTCTTGGGCCACACATCGCCGCGATAGAACCAGCTCAGCAGCAGGTCCATGTCGTTGCCGAAGACCGAGGGGTCACCGGGGGCCGCCACGACCGAGAACTTGCCGGAGTCGACGTTCTCGTCGTACAGGGCCCCGGACTGCAGGCTCCGTAGGGTGACCTTGACGCCGGGGATCTTGTTCCAGGATTCCAGGATCAGCGGGGCGACGTCCTTGACCCAGGAGGTGTCGGTGGTCAGCAGCTCGAACTCCAGCGAGGTGACGCCGGCTTCCTTGAGCAGCGACTCGGCCTTGGACTGGTCGTAGGTGTAGACCGTATCGGCCTCCACGTACTGCGGGTGGGTGTCCTGGACGTAGGAGGTGGCCGGTTTGGCGTTGCCCAGCAGCGCGGTCTTGATGATCGACTCGGTGTCCATGCCATAGTGCAGCGCCTGGCGGACCTCCTTCTTGTCGAAGGGGGCCTTGGTGCAGTTGAACATCAGGAACAACAGACCGAAGGACTGGACCGATTCGACGTTGATCTTCGAATCCAACCGGTCCATATCCAGGTAGGGGACGTCCTCGATGGCGGCAACGCGACCGGATTCAGCGGCCGTGACCCGGGCGGCGGCGTCGGAGAGCAGGTACCAGGTCATGTCCGCGGCGCCGGCGGGGTAGTCGCCGTTGTAGTCCTCGAACTTCTTGAAGACGATCTTGTCGTCCTTGGTGGCCGAGACTAGCTGGTACGGGCCCGAGCCGATCGGCTTGGCGTCGAAGCCTGCCTGGTCCTTGGAGGCCACCTTCTCCGGAACGATCTTGACCACGGAGATGCGGGTGGCGAACAGCGGGAAGGCGTACTTGAGCTTGAAGACCACCGTGTCCTCGCCCTTGGCCTTGACCGATTTGATGAATGGCACGAATTGGGCGAACAACGAGGCGTTCTTGGGATCGATCACGCGCTCGAAGGAGTAGACGACGTCGTCCACGGTGACGTCATCGCCGTTGTGGAACGTCGAGTCGGAGCGGAGCTTGACCTCCCACGTGGTCTCATCCACTTCCTTCGGCTCCGCGGCGGCCAGCGCCAGGTAGGGCTCACGGGTGGCCGGGTGCAGATCGACCAACCCTTCGAAGATGTGCATGTTCGCGGCGAACGGGGTGGCCCCCGAGGAGGTCATCGGGTCGAATCCCGTCGACAAGGCATAGGAGATGCCGGCCTCGATCGTCCCCGTGCCGGCCGCCCCGGACGCTGCGCCGGCCCCTGCCGAATCGGTGCTGCTGCACGCCGCGATACCGGCCGAGAATGCTGCGGCGGCCCCCATCAGTCCGGAGACCTTGAGGAAGTTGCGTCGGCTGCCTTCTTTGGCCACCAGGTTATTGAGGGGCACGGTTTACCTCTTCTGTACGATGAGAAGTCGGACGTAGGATGTCCGACGTATTCATGTAGACTGTAAGCGTCATCACAGATGATGGTCAAGTGGTGTTGCCCACATTCGAAAGAGTCATCCGTCAAGGGACCGATCACCCCGGCCCCTCCCCCGAGGAAGGAAGCCCGCCTTGAGCGCTCCCGCACGTCATATCCGACTCGGCGCCCAGGAACGCCTGCGCGCCCTGACCACGGATCTCATGGACCTCATCATCGATCGCGGACTCAGGGCCGGTGACGCACTACCCACCGAGGCCGTCCTGACCGCGGAGCTCGGCGTGGGCCGCAACACCCTGCGCGAGGCCATCAAGGTCCTGCAGGCCCTCGGGGTGGTGGAGATCCGCCACGGCTTCGGCACCTTCGTCGCCGCCAACAACCTGGTCGCCCTGGCCGACAGCCTGACGTTCCGCGGACGGATGTCCTTGCGCCATAAGGGTCATGAGGCCCATGAACTCGTCGAAGTCAGGCAGGCCCTGGAGTCCGGCCTGATCGGTTCCGCGATCGACTCCCTCGATGACGCCCATCTGGACGAGCTCGAGGCCCTGGTCGCCCGGATGGAGGTCCTGGCCGCCGACGGGCGGACCTTCGTCGAGGTCGACCAGGAGTTCCACCGGCTCCTGTTCTCCCGCCTGGAGAACGAGTTGCTGACCAACCTGCTGGGAGTCTTCTGGCAGGTCTACCGCACCATCCACGAAGCCATCGACGGCCTCGGGGGCAACACCTCCGGGACCACCCTGCCCGAGACGGCCCAGATCCACCGCGACATCCTCGGGGCGGTCCAGTCCAAGGACAAGGACGCCGCCGCACGATTGATGCATCGCCACTTCGATGGCATCCGCGAACAACTCGCGGACTTCGCCCTCGAGGCCTAGGCGTATCGGGACCTAGGGGCCGGACGCGGCGGCCGGGCGGACGAAGCGAAGTTCGGCCCCCTCGGCGGGCTCGGGCCGGAAACCGTGGGATTCCAGCACCCGGATCGAGGCCTCGTTCCCCGGAAGGACCCGTCCCAGCAGGGCCCGCCCGCCGAAGACCGAACGGATCGGATCCAGGGCGGCACCGAGCATCCAGCCGGCGATCCCCCGCCCCCAGGACCCGGGGTGGACCCAGTACCCGATTTCCACGGCGGGACCACGGCGCGAGGAGACGAACAGACCCACGCGATGGCCGTCTTCGAGGCCGATGAACCATCGCACGGCGCCCGGGTCCCCGCCCGGGAGGCCACCGAGGGCGTCGCGGACGCGCCGGCCGGTGTATCCGGGGCTCCAGGGCTCTCCGTTGCCGACATAGCGGGTCACCCGGGGATCGCCGGCCAGCGTCGCGACGAATGCCGCATCATCGGCGGCAAAGTCGCGCAGCACGCGCGCGGCGGGGCCCGTGGCCGGAGCATCGGTCATGTCCCGATTTTTGCACCGACCCGGCGGGCCTGTCCACGCTGCGGGACCCGTCTAGCTGCGGACCCGCCGCCCCCACGTGTGCGGGGCCGGTTTGCGCGCCCCGGGAAGCGCCGTCGATTCGCGCCACTGCGTCGCCCACTCGGGCAGCTGCAGGTCCTCGGGGACTTCGGCACCGAAAGCCGTGAGGATCTCCTCATTGGTCAGCGGCCCCTGGCGCCCCAACAGGCGGGTGCAGATCAGTGCGCTGACATAGATCTCGCCGCCGGAGACGATCCGCTGCTCGAAGTAGATGCTGCGTTCGTCCATGCCGGCGATCCGTGTTTCCACGCTGAACTTCTGGTTGAAGACCACCGATTTCCTGAACGTGATGGTCTCCGCCTGGACCACCGGGGTCCAACGGCGGCGCTTCATCGTGTCCCACGCCCCGGCGCGGACCATCAGATCGAACCGTCCCAGGTCGAAGATCGAGAAGTACATGCCGTTGTTGATGTGCCCGGCCACGTCGATGTCGGTGAGCAGGGCACGCATCGGCATCGAATCGACGTCGAAAAGGTCGAGTTTCGGCCGGCGTCGGGCCTGCAGGAGCATGAGCAGGAGGCGGAAGATCATGTGCATGCCCTCATGTTACCCATGAGTAACCAGTTCGTCACTCCCCCGGCGGCGGGTCAGCGGTTGCGCAGGGAGTATCCGTTGATCGCATCCGCCGCACGAATGAGGGTCAGATGCGAGAAGGCCTGCGGGAAGTTCCCGGCCATCCGCCCGCTGACGGTGTCGTATTCCTCGGCCAGCAGCCCCAGTCCGTTGGAATACCCCACGAGCTGGTCCATCAGGGACCTGGCATCGTCGATGCGCCCCGTGCGGGCATACTGCTCCACCAGCCAGAACGAGCAGGCCATGAAGGGATGCTCGTCACCGGCCAGGCCGTCATGTCCCGCGGAGGTCCTGTACCGCAGGAGCAATCCCGACTCGTCCATCAGATCGCGTTCGAGGCGTTCCACCGTTCCGAGCATCTTCGGATCGTCGTAATCGATGAACCCGACCTGGGGCAGCACCAGCAGCGAGGCGTCGACCTCGGTGTCACCGTAGGTCTGGGTGAAGCAGTTCTCCCCGGTGTTGAAGCCGTGCTCCATGATCTCCGCGTGGAGGCGGTCGCGCAGCTGTGCCCAGGAGGCGTCGTCACCGTCGAGCCCGTGTTCACGCACCGCCCGCACGCCACGGTCGAACGCGGCCCACATCATCACCCGCGAGTGGGTGAAGTACTGCAGGTCCCCGCGCATCTCCCAGATGCCGTGGTCCTTATGGTCGAAGTGCCGCTCCACGTACCCGAGCAGGGTCTTCTGCAGGGGCCAGGAGAAGTGGTCCTCCACGCCCCCGATGTTCCGCAGCTTCTCCAGCGCCACGAGCACCTCGCCGACGACATCGCCCTGGTACTGGTCCACGGCTCCGTTCCCCACGCGCACCGGCAGCGAGCCCTCGTACCCGGGCAGGTGGTCCAGGTCGCGTTCGGGCAGCCGCCGCTCCCCGGCCAACCCATACATGATCTGCAGGTCCTCGGGGTCCCCGGCCACGGCGCGCAGGAGCCAGTCGCGCCAGTTGAGCGCCTCCTTCTCGTAGCCGTGGGTCATCATCGCCTCGAGCGTCAGGGCGGCGTCACGCAGCCAGCAGAAGCGGTAGTCCCAGTTCCGTTCCCCGCCGAAGTCCTCCGGAAGCGAGGTCGTCGGCGCCGCGACGATCCCGCCGGTGGTTTCGTGGGTCAGCGCCCGCAGCACCAGCAGCGAGCGCTTGACGACCTCGTGGTAGGACTCCTGGGCCGGAATGTCCCGGGACCAGCGCTGCCAGTAGGAGATGGTCTCCTGGATGCTCGACCCGGGATCGATGCGTGAGGGGACCTTGCGGTGCGAGGGGAACCAGCTCAGCTCGAAATCGACGGCTTCGCCGGCCGAGACGATGAAGTCCCCGAGGTGGCGGTGGCCCTCCCCGTGGGGCAGCCGGTCGCCGTGGAGCACCATGGCGTCGGGCCCGGCCATCGCGACGATCGAGCTCACCCCGGTGGAGGCGTCTTCATGGCGGCGGACCCAGGGGATCACCGACCCGTAGCCGAAACGGAAGCTGATCTCCTGGTGCATGGTCACGCTGCCCACGAGTCCTTCGACCCGGCGTACGATCGATGCCCTCCGAGCGCCGACCGGCATCAGATCGGTGACCAGCACCTGGCCTTCGGAGGTCTTCCAGAGGGTCCTGAGCACGAAGGTGGAGTCGATGTAGGTGCGCTGGACGACGACGGGGCGTCCGTCATCGGCCGGGCCGCCGGCCGACTCGGCGTCCTCGATCCCTGCGGCCCGGGCCGCCTTGATCCGCTCGGAGCGTCGGGCAGGGTGGTCCGATTCGCAGTCGTCGGCCGCGCCGGCGGGGGCCAGCAGCCAGCGACCGTGCTCGGAATCGCCCAGCAGGGCGGTGAATGCCGCATCGGAATCGAAGCGGGGGAAACAGAGCCAGTCGACACTGCCGGATTCGGACACCAGCGCACCGGTGCGCTGGTCGGAAAGAAGTGCGTAGTCTTCGATCAAAGAGGCCATCCCCCTAGCAAACCGCAGCGCGGGCGCCGGGGCAAGCCATCGATGAAGGACACCATGTGGGCAGACGGGACCCTTCCCCACAAAAGCCCGTTTATGTGTGTATTTCTGTTTTTCTGTTGACTTGCACTTCAAGGACCATCTAAAGTCAACGAAACACAGATTCATTGTGATGGAGACCACCGAAGGGACAACGCCATGTTTGCCGAGGAACGGCACCGTTTGATCGGCGACCGCGTCGCCGACCAAGGTCGGGTCACCGTCGCCGAGTTGGCGCGGCAACTGGATATCACCCGCGAAACCGTCCGCCGGGATCTGGCCCAGCTGGAGCAGGAGGGGGTCCTGCGCCGCGTCCACGGCGGAGCAGTCGCCGGGCGGACCACCAGCACCGTGGAGGAAAGCCTCAGCGTCAGGACCTCGTTGAACCACGAACAGAAGTCCCGTATCGCCGCTTCGGCCGTTGACCTGCTGCCGGCCGGAGCCACCTCGGTGGTGCTCGATGCCGGAACGACGACGGAACTGTTCGCCCAGCAGATGGCCTCCAGCCTGGGCGCTTCCCGGGCCGCGGACCTGTTGGTGCTCACGCATTCCGTCCCGGTCGCCTACCGGGTCGCCGCCAGCGGTTCCTTCCAACTCGAGGTCATCGGCGGTCGCGTCCGCGCCCTGACCAGCGCAGCGACCGGGGCCTCGACCATCGACCAGTTCCGTGCCCTGCGCCCGGATATCGCCTTCATCGGCGCCAACGGCGTCGACGCCGATTTCGGGCTGAGCACCCCCGATCCGTTGGAGGCCGCGGTGAAATCGGCGATCGTCGCCTGCGCGCGCCGCGTCGTCGTACTGGCCGACTCCAGCAAGCTCGGGGAACAGACCCTCATCCGCTTCGCCGCCCTGGAGCAGATCGACACCCTGGTCACCGACACGGCGCCGGGCCCCGAACTGGCGGCGGCGCTGGACCGGGCCGACGTGGAGGTGACGCTCGCATGATCACCACCTTCACCGCCAATCCCAGCATGGACCGCACCATCGACCTGGGGGCCACCCTGGTCCGGGGCGCCGTGCAGCGTGCCCTCCGCGCCGACGCCCAGGCCGCAGGAAAAGGGGTCAACGTCACCCGGGGGCTGGTCGCCGCGGGGGTCCCGACACTGGCCGTGCTGCCCGGGGACGCCACGGATCCCGTGGTGATCGGCCTCGGCATCGACCATCTGCCTCATCGGGCCCTGCCGATCGGGCAACCACTGCGCAGCAACGTCACGGTCACCGAACCCGACGGCACCACCACGAAGGTCAACGAGCCGGGCCCCACCATCGACGCCGCCCACCAGGCAGTCATCACCGAGGCACTGGTCCGGGCCGCCAACGGATCGTCCTGGGTCGTCCTGGCCGGCTCGCTGCCCCCGGGCCTGCCGACCGGCTACTACGCGGGAATCATCAACCACCTGCACGACTCCCTCGGAGGGAACTGCCCGCTGATCGCCGTCGACACCTCCGAGGCCCCGCTGACCGAATTGTATGCAGGAGCCGGCCCGCTCCCCGATCTGATCAAACCCAATGCCGAGGAACTGGCCAGCCTGGCCGGGAGCCACAGCGCGGCGGAACTGGAGGCGTGCCCGGAGTCGGCTGCCGCGGCGGCGCAGCGACTGGTCGAGCGGGGCACCGGGGCGGTCCTGGCCACCCTGGGCGCCCGGGGAGCGGTCCTCGTCACCGGCTCAGGCTCCTGGTGGGCCACACATCCGCCGGTGAAGGCCCGCAGTACCGTCGGCGCCGGGGACTCGTCCCTCGCCGGCTACCTCATCGCCCACGACCGCGGCGCAGCAGCCACCGACTGCCTGCGCTGGGCCGTGGCCTACGGGGCGGCAGCCACCTCGCTGCCCGGCTCGCTGATCCCCACCCCGGAACAGACCAGCCCGGATTCCGTCAC
>JAKDMV010000171.1 GCA_030452125.1 Micrococcaceae bacterium | reverse complement strand
TGATCCGCCACCGCCTGGACGTCTACGAGAAGCAGACCCAGGTCGTGGTCGACCGGTACCTGGAACGGGGCATCGTGCGCCACGTCGACGGTTTGGGTGATATCGATGAGGTCACCCAGCGCGTGATGGCCGCCCTCGAGGGCGACGCCTCCTAGCGACCTGCCCGCCTTGCACGACGGCCGTCACCACCTGTTCTCCAGCGTGGGGCGGCCGTCGCGGCATTCCAGGGGTGCCCATCGGGAACACCCCGCCCATCTACAACGAAACGAAGGAACCCCCGCATGGCATTCGGCCAGCCCAAGATCGAGTACAAGTCCAACGCCCAGATCCGTAAGATGAGGGAAGCCGGACTCGTGCTGGCCGAAGCCCTGGATACGGTGGTCGACGCCGCGCGCGTCGGCACCACCACCGCCGAGCTGGATGCCCTTTTCGAAGGGGTGCTGGAGCGCCACGGGGCGACGTCGAACTTCAAGGGCTACTACGGTTTCCCCGCCACGATCTGCGCTTCGGTCAACGACCAGGTCGTCCACGGGTTCCCTTCCGACTACGTCCTCGCCGAGGGCGACGTGCTGAAGATCGACGGTGGGGCCATCATTGATGGCTGGCATTCCGATTCCGCCCGGACCATTCTGGTCGGCACCCCCGATCCTGCGGACCAGCGCCTTTCCGATGTCACCGAACAAGCCATGTGGCGGGGGATCGCAGCCCTGGCCACGGCGCGGTTCGTCGGAGCCATCGGCGAGGCCATCGACGACTACGTCAGTTCGGTCGAGGGCGAACCGTTGGGGATCCTGGAGGATTACGTCGGCCACGGCATCGGCACCGAGATGCATCAGGCCCCCGACGTCCTCAACTACCGGTCCGGGGACCGCGGCGCCCGGGTGAAGCCGGGGATGTGCCTGGCCATCGAACCCATGCTGGTCCGGGGTGGAATCGAAACCCGCACCCTGGAGGACGACTGGACCGTGGTGACCACCGACGGGTCGCGGGCCTCGCAGTGGGAACATACGGTGGCGGTGCATCTCGGAGGCATCTGGGTGCTCTCGGCGCACGACGGCGGTGCCGCCGGCCTTGCACCGTTCGGGATCACCCCGTCGCCGCTGAAGGACTAGCCGAGCGGACCGCGAAAACAGTCCTGTCGGGTGCGTTACCACCCTTCCGGCTCGAAGCGGCGCCCAAACCTGGGGATTTCGTTTAATGGGATCCAGAGCGTAAGATTATTTGTTGGTTGTCTCTACGTTTGTGCCCAAAAAACACGCAGTCCCAAGCTGCTGTCGGGCACCGGCGCTCGTCAGCCACGAACATACACGTCGGAAGCGTCAGCGACCGGCACAAACGTTAGCGGAGGATATGGCCAAGAAAGAGGGTGTCATCGAGGTAGAAGGCGCCGTGTCAGAAGCACTGCCCAACGCGATGTTCCGCGTTGAGCTGCCGAATGGACACGTGGTACTTGCCACTATCTCGGGAAAGATGCGTCAGCACTACATTCGGATCCTTCCTGAGGACCGCGTAGTGGTGGAACTCAGCCCGTACGACCTCAATCGCGGACGCATCGTCTACCGCTACAAGTAGGGACTTCCGTTCTCCTGGACTTCCGGGGGAACGAAGGTCATTACAGTTCCACTGAAACCGCAACCGCAAAGGAAACACCGTGAAGGTTCACCCTAGCGTGAAGCCGATCTGCGAGCAGTGCAAGGTGATCCGCCGTAACGGGCGGGTCATGGTGATCTGCGCAAATCCACGCCATAAGCAGCGTCAGGGTTAAGTCTCCTTCGGGAACCTCAACCTGCGCGTAGTAATCGAATATCGGTAGTACGGCGTCCATTACGCAGGGCGCATACCCCCGGGCACGGAGGCCGGGGACCTGGAAACGGGATGTACTGCCTCCAGACCTCCGCACATCATGTAAGGAAGACACCAATATGGCTCGTCTTGCAGGCGTAGACATCCCGCGCGAAAAGCGCGTTGTCATTGCGCTGACATACATCTACGGCGTGGGTAGGACCCGTGCAGAACAAACTATTGCCGAGACCGGGATCACCCCGGAAACTCGTGTGAAGGACCTCAGCGACGACCAGCTGTTGCAGCTGCGCGACTACGTCGAGGCCAACTTCAAGGTCGAGGGCGATCTCCGCCGCGAAGTCTCAGCCGACATCCGCCGGAAGGTCGAGATCGGCTCCTACGAGGGCATTCGCCACCGCAAGGGCCTGCCGGTCCGCGGGCAGCGCACCAAGACCAACGCTCGCACCCGCAAGGGTCCGAAGCGCACCGTCGCCGGTAAGAAGAAGACCCGCTAAATAGCGGTCCCAGCCAAATACTTCGTAGGAGTTAGCAATGCCCCCAAAGACTCGTGGAGCGGTCCGCAAGCCGCGTCGCAAGGACAAAAAGAACATCGCGCTTGGTCAGGCGCACATCAAGAGCACCTTCAACAACACCATCGTGTCCATCACGGACCCGACCGGTGCCGTCATCTCGTGGGCCTCGGCCGGCGAGGTCGGATTCAAGGGCTCCCGCAAGTCGACCCCGTACGCCGCGCAGATGGCAGCCGAGTCGGCCGCCAAGCGTGCCCAGGAACACGGCATGAAGAAGGTCGACGTGTTCGTGAAGGGACCGGGTTCGGGTCGCGAAACCGCCATCCGCTCCCTGCAGGCCACGGGCCTCGAAGTGGGATCCATCCAGGATGTTTCCCCGAGCGCCCACAACGGTTGCCGCCCGTCGAAGCGTCGCCGCGTCTAGTTTGACCCAGTTGTAGGCCTGTGCCGCCGTCGTCCCCGCTTTCCGGGGACGACGGCGGCGCGCGCCACCTGCGGATCATTCGCCCGATCTAGACGGACGCCTGATGGCAGACGTCGTTTCCACCCACATGTGTTGCGTCATATAGCGGATGCTCGCTGAA
>JAKDMV010000059.1 GCA_030452125.1 Micrococcaceae bacterium | reverse complement strand
CCTAGCGGCGTGGCATGGCCATGTACTTGGTTTCAAGGAACTCCTCGATCCCGACCCGGCCGCCCTCGCGTCCGAGTCCCGAGGCCTTGATGCCGCCGAAGGGTGCCGCCGGATTGGAGACGATGCCCGTGTTCAGTCCGACCATTCCCACTTCGAGGGCATCCCCGACGCGGAAGGCCCGATCCAGGTCCTGGGTGAAGAGGTATCCGGCCAGCCCCCAGGGGGTGTCGTTGGCCATCGCCACGACCTCCTCCTCGGTCTGGAAGGGGATCAGCGGGGCCACGGGTCCGAAGATCTCCTCGGTCATCAGGTGGGCCGAGGGGTCCACGCCGGTGAGCACGGTGGGGGAGTAGAAGTAGCCGGCCCCCTCGGGGCGGGAACCGCCGCAGACCACGCGGGCGCCCTTGGCCACCGCGTCGTCCACCAGTTCCTGGACCTTGGTCAGTGCCTTGGGCTCGACCAGCGGGCCGACGTCGGTGCCGTCAAGGGCACCGTTGCCGACGGTGAGGGCCCCCAAACGCCGTGCGAGCTTGTCGGCGAATTCCTCGGCGACGGAGGACTGCACGAAGATCCGGTTCGCTGCGGTGCAGGCTTCGCCCATGTTGCGCATCTTCGCGGCGAACGCCCCTTCCACCGCACGGTCCAGATCGGCGTCCTCGAAGACGATGAGTGGTGCGTTTCCGCCCAGTTCCATCGACGAGCGCATGACGTTCCGGGCTGCCTGTTCCAGCAGCCGGATGCCGACCCCGGTGGAACCGGTGAAACTGACCTTGCGGGCGATCCCCGATTCCATCCACGGGGTCACGACCTCGGAGGCGGATTTGGTGCACACCACGTTCAGCACCCCGGCGGGCAGACCCGCTTCGATCAGGATGTCCACCAGGGCCAGCGAGGACAACGGGGTCAGATTGGCTGGTTTGAAGACCATGGTGCAGCCGGCGGCGATGGCTGGACCGATCTTGCGGGTGCCCATCGCCAACGGGAAGTTCCAGGGGGTGACCAGCACGCAGGGCCCGACCGGTTCCTTGGAGACCATGATCCGGTTGGCCCCGTCCCCGGTGACCATCTGGTCCCCGCCGATGCGCACGGCCTCCTCGGAGAACCAGCGGAAGAACTCGGCGGCGTAGGCGACCTCGCCGCGGGCTTCGGCCAACGGCTTGCCCATCTCGGTGGTCATCACCAGGGCCAGCTCGTCCTGCCGGGCCATGATCAGGTCGTAGGCCCGGCGCAGGATCTCGCTGCGCACCCGCGGGGGTGTGGCGGCCCAGTCCTTCTGGGCGGCGCCGGCGGCCTCGATGGCCCGCCGGGCGTCATCGGCGTTGCCGTTGGCCACGGTGGTGATGACTTCCTCGGTGGCCGGGTTCACCACGTCGAAGCGCCGCCCGGAGGAGGATTCGACCCATTCACCGTTGATGAACAGGTCGGTGCTGATGCCCGAGACGGCACGACGGGCTGACTCGGCGACGGATGAGCTGGAGGTCTCGGTGGTCATGGGTGCTCCTTCGGGTGGGTGGTGGTACGTGCATGGTCGGTGGGTGGGGCGGGGTCGAGCAGTTCGGCCAGATGCAGGCCGCGGCGGCCGGCGTCGAGCTGGGCGACCTGCATGGTGCAGGAGAAGCCGTCGGCCAGGACCGGGACCTCCGCCGTGCTGTCGGCCATGGCAGGGGCCAAGGCCAGATCGGCGACCTTCATGCTGACCTCGTAGTGGTCGGCCTCGAAGCCGAAGTTCCCGGCGACCCCGCAACAGCCGGTGGCATCGGTGACCTCGGCGACGCCCAGGGCGGCCAGGGCCCGGCGTTGGACGGCGGCGCCGAAGACCGAGTATTCGTGGCAGTGGGTTTGCAGGACCACCGAGGCCGGGACGGGGGCCGCCGGCTCGGGGGTCCACCCGTCGGCGGCCAGGGCGGCGACATGTCCGGCGAAGCTCCGGATCCGGGCCGCGACCCGGCGGGCCGCCTCGGTGTGGACGAGTTCGGGCAGGTCCTTGGACAAGGCGGCGGCGCAGCTGGGCTCGATGACGACGATCGGGCGTTCGGTGCCGTCATCCAGGACGCGGGCCGCTTTGCTCAACAGGCGGCGGGCGGTGCCCAGCTGGCCGGTGGAGATATAGGTCAACCCACAGCAGGCCTCCGCCGAGCAGGTCACCGGCTCCCCGGTGCCGACCATCACGCGGGCCGCGGCCCCGGCGACCTCGGGGCGGAAGCCACGGGTGAAGGTGTCCACGAACAAGACGGCACCCGCGGTGCCCTGCCCGGCCCCGGCGTCGTTCCCCGCCGCGACCCGGGATCCCGGGGATCCGGAACCGGAGAGCGTGCGGGGCGGGCCGATGCGCCGGCGCGGTCCGGCGGCCAGGGCGGCGTCGACCTCGCGGCGCCAGGCCGCCCCGGAGGCGAAACGCGGCAGCGCCCGCTTGGTCGTCAGCCCGCCGGCGGCGGAGACGAGCTTGCCCAGCGGGGAGCCCATGACGGCGTTGACCAGCGGGGCGACCCGTCCGGTGATCTTGAGCCACCGCGGCAGCCAGCCCAGCGAGAAGTGCGAGAGCGGGCGCATCCGCCCGGCGTAGTAGTGGGAGAAGAACTCGGATTTATAGGTGGCCATGTCCACCCCGGTCGGGCAGTCGGTGGAGCAGGCCTTGCAGGACAGACACAGGTCCAGGACCTCGCGGACCTCCTTGGACTTCCAGCCCTCCTCGACGGTCTTCGCGCCGCGGACCATGTCCTGCAGCACGCGGGAACGGCCGCGGGTGGAGTCCTTTTCATCCCCGGTGGCCCGGTAGCTGGGGCACATCACCCCGCCGGTGGCCGAACGGCAGCGCCCGATCCCGATGCACCCCTGGACCGCGTGGACGAACGGATCGAGTCCGTCCCCGGTGGCGCCCGAGGCGGGGGTCAGATCGAAGCTGGTCCGCCACTGGCGTGCGGGCACCCCGGCCAGCAGCAGATTCTCGTCGAAGGCGTCGGGACTGGTCATCACCCCGGGGTTCAGCAGCCCCGTCGGATCCCAGATGGCCCGGAAGTCCTCGAAGGCGGTGAGCATTGCCGGGGAGTACATCAACGGCAGGAACTCCGAGCGGGCCCGCCCGTCACCGTGCTCGCCGGAGAGCGAACCACCATGGGAGACCACCAGCGCCGCGGCGGCCGCGGTGAATTCGCGGAAGACCTTCCGGCCGGCGTCGCTGCGCAGATCGTAGGTGATGCGCACGTGCATGCATCCGGCGCCGAAGTGCCCATACATGACCCCCTGGAGCCCGTGCTCGGCCAACAGATCACGGAAGTCGGAGAGGTAGTCTGCCAGGCGTTCGGGGGCGACGGCGGAGTCCTCCCAGCCGGGCCAGGATTCCCCGCCGGTGGACAGCCGGGCCGAGAGCCCGGCCCCGTCCTCACGGACCCGCCAGAGCGAGGCGCGTTCGGTGGTGTCGGGGACGACCCGGCCGTCGACCATCCGCCCGATGCCGCGCAGCCTTTCGAGCAGTTCGTCGGCCTGGGCCTGGACCGAGGCGGGGTCGGTGCCGTCCAGATCGATGTAGAGCCAGGCTTTGCCCTCGGGCAGCCCCGTGACGGAGTCCTCCCCGCGCCGTGACTTCATGGTGGCCACGATGGCGTCGTCGATGCCCTCGACGGCCGCCGGGGAGAACTCCAGGATCGTTTCGATGTCCCGGGCCGCCTCGACGACGTCCGGATAGCCGACACAGAGCAGCAGCGCGCTCGCCGGTTTCGGCACCAGGGCCATCCGGGCGCGGACGACCAGGGCGCAGGTGCCTTCCGACCCGACGAAGGCCCGGGCGATGTTGAAGCCCTTCTCCGGCAACAGGTGCTCCAGGTGGTAGCCGGAGACCTGGCGCTGGATCCGTCCCAGATCGGTGCGGAACCCGGCAAGGTTCTCCTGCGCCAGACCCTCCAGTGCTTCGGTCATCCCCGCAGCGCGACGCACCGCGGCGACGTCGTCCGCGTTCGTGGCGCGGATCCCGGTGGCGGTGGCCGTGAGCCGGATTCCCTCGACGGTGACCAGATCGATCTCCACGACGTGGTCGCTGGTGCGCCCGTAACGCACCGAGTGGTTCCCGCAGGCGTCGTTGCCGATGGCACCGCCGACGGTGGCCCGATTCTTCGAGGACGGGTCGGGGGCGAAGGTCAGCCGGCCGGAGGTGTGGGCCTCAATGCGGGTCGAGAGCGTGGCCAGCACCATCCCCGGTTCCACGTCGACCCACAGGTTCTCCTCGTCGATGGCCAGTAGGTCGTTGAAGTAGGGCGTGGTGTCCAGCACCAGACCCGGGCCCACCGCGTTGCCGGCCATCGAGGTGCCGCCGCCCCGCCCTGTGAGCGGAGTGCCGGTCCCGTGGCAGGCCTGGACGATCGCGGCCACCTGATCGGCGTCGTGCGGGAACACGACGCCGATCGGCTCCACCCGGTAGTTGGAGGCGTCATAGGAGTATTCGGACAAACGCCTCGGCGAGGTGTCGACCTCGATTCCCGCCTCGTGCAGGATGGCCGTCACGGCCGGGGGGCTCGGTGGTGCGATCTGGGTCACGGGGGGTGGATTCCTGTCTACGTCCGGCTTAGGGAGCGTTCGGTTACGGCGGAAAGTGCTGCCTCGAAGCGTTCCAGTCCGAGGGTGATCTCCTCGGCGGTGGCGACGAGGGCCGGGATCAGCCGCACGACGTTTCCGTGCGGGCCACAAGTCAGCGTGAGCAGACCGTGTGCGGTGGTCTCCTGCTGCAGGGCCGCCGCCGTCGCCGCGTCGGGGGCACGGTCGGCGGTGCTGAATTCGATGCCCTGCATCAGACCCAGTCCGCGCACGTCGCCGATCGCCGGGAACCGGGCCTGCAGATCCTTCAATCCGGCCTGCAGCTGGTCCCCGCGGATCCGGGAGTTCTCCACGAGCGACTCGTCCTCGACCACGGCCAGGGTCGCGACCCCGGCAGCGGCGGAGACCGCGTTGCCGCCGTAGGTTCCGCCCTGGGAACCGGGCCAGCCCTTGGACATCAGCTCGGTGGAGGCGGCGATGGCGGAGATCGGGAAGCCCGAGGCGATGCCCTTGGCGGTGATCAGGATGTCAGGGGTCGCGGTGGAGTGCTGGTGGCCCCAGAACTTTCCGGTGCGTCCGACGCCGGCCTGCACCTCGTCGATGATCAGCAGGATGCCGTGCTGGTCGGCCCGGGCGCGCAGACCCTCAAGGAAGCGCGGCGGGGTGGGCAGATAGCCGCCGTCGCCCAGCGCCGGTTCGATGATGAAGGCCGCGGTGTCGTTGGGCGCGGTACGGGTGGCCAGCAGGTAATCCAGTTCCTGCAGGGCGAAGTCGACGGCGGTGTCCACATCCCAACCGTAGCGGTAGGCATACGGGAAGGGGGCCATGTGGACCCCCGCCATCAGCGGGGCGAAGCCCGCGGAGAACCGGGTGCCGGCGCTCGTCAGCGAGGCCGCGGCCACGGTGCGTCCGTGGAAGCCGCCCTGGAAGGAGACGATGTTCGGCCGAGCGGTGGCCATGCGGGCCAGGCGGAGCGAGGCCTCGACCGCTTCGGCGCCGGAGTTCGCGTAGAACACCGAGTCCAGTCCGGTCGGCAGCTTTTCGCCGAGTTTTTCGGTCAGTTCCAATAATGGCTGATGCATGACCGTGGTGTTCTGGGCGTGGATGATCTTGCCGCACTGTTCCTGGGCGGCGGCCACCACGCGCGGGTGGCAGTGGCCGGTGCTGGCCACCCCGATGCCGGTGGTGAAATCCAGGTACTCGTTCCCGTCCGTGCCGTAGATCCAGGAACCGAGGGCGTGGTCGACCACTACGGGGGTCGCTTGCTTCAACAGGGGGCTCAGTGAGGTCATATGCTCATCGTGGAGGCCCCCTCGGTAGATTGTCAACAATCTTTCGGGCCGGTAGCGTAGGTGACGTGAAACACGATGATTCCCCCCGTCCCCGCCTGGCACTGCTCACTGCCGCCGGCGTTCCCGAACCCCATAATCTGGCAGAGATCCGGGAGCGCGCCGACGTCGTCGTCACCGACGCCGATGGCCTGGCAGCGGCGCTCGAAGGCGCCGATGCCGTCCTGCTCTGGGACTTCTTCTCCTCCGCCCTCAGCGACGCCTGGCATGCCGCCGGCACGGTGGACTGGGTGCATGTCGCCGCAGCGGGCGTGGACGCCATGCTCTTCGACGGGCTGCGGAAGGCCCCGGTGACGCTGACCAACGCCCACGGGACGTTCTCCCAGCCAATCGCCGAGTTCGTGCTGGCGTCAGTGCTCGCCCACGATAAGCAGTTGCACCGCAGCAAGGCCCTGCAGCGCGAACGGACCTGGAAACACCGTGAACTCACCCGCACCGCAGGGTCCCGGGCCATTGTGGTGGGCACCGGGGGCATCGGGCGGGCCACCGCGCGGTTGCTGCGGGCCGTGGGACTACAGGTCGAAGGGGCCGGACGCAGACCACGGGACAACGACCCCGACTTCGGCACCGTGTACACCAGCGACCAGCTGGCGGACCGGGTGGGGGAGGCCGATCATCTGGTCATGGCCGCACCGCTGACCGAGGCCACCCGGGGTATCGTCAACGCCGAGGTGTTGGCCGCGATGAAACCCGGCGCCCATCTGGTGAACATCGGACGCGGGGCTTTGGTGGACGAACCGGCACTGATCGAGGCACTCCGGGCCGGGGAAATCGCCGCCGCGTCCCTGGACGTCGTCGCCGTGGAGCCGATGCCGGTGGACCACCCGTTCTGGGACATGGACCACGTGCACATCTCGGCTCATATGAGTGGGGACGTGCACGGATGGCGCGATGAACTGGCGGACCAGTTCCTGGCCAACCTCGATGCCTTTATCGCCGGCAGGGACTTGGCGAACGTGGTGGATAAGGACCGGGGCTACGTATCCACCGCGCCGGCGTCGTCCTAACGGCAGCCAGGAGCGATCCTGTGACCCATAGCAGCGCCCACTGGGCCAAGAAGAGTTCCGGCTAGTCCGCGAGCGGGGCCGGGGAAGGAGCTCGGCTCGCGGCGCACTGCGAAGCCGTGGGGGATGAGGTCGCGGGGCAGCTCGTCGGCCAGGCCTGTCAGGACGGTCCTGGACTTCTCTTGTCCAGTGTCCCGGTCGTAGCCGATGATGCGGAATTCGGAGCCATCGTTGTTATCCACCAGTTGGACGACTTCCGTGGGGGTGAACACCACCGTGGACGAGGCCGAGTCAGTGCTTTTCCCCTCTACGTCGAAACGGCGCGTCGTTTCTCCGGTTTCCAGGTCGGTGGAGAGTAGGGCGTTCTCCAGGAGTGTCTGCTGATACTCTCCGGTCTTCGCATCCCCACTGGATAGCACCGGTTTCGGTTCCCCCCAGGGCAGCTGAACCGACGTTGGAGATGAAGTAGACGTCGCCGTCCACGCAGGGTGCATCAGCGGCCACTGCGTTCTCGTTGGCGATGTTGCTGGTACCTGCTCCGTGCTCGGTGTGGTCCTTCGTTCCCGGTAACTGCGCGAGGATCATGGGCTCGGTTTCAGGGTCCCCGGTGGGTGAACAGGGGGCGGTGGCGCGGCTGGCCCCATAGACGATTTCGTCGCACTGGGCCGTTCCAGAAGAGGTGCCCCAGGTCCACGCCGTGGGTTCCTCCAAGATCCGTGCTCTATCGGCTGAGAGAGACCACGAACGTGGATTACCCGAGGTTGTCGACCTCAGTGGATGCCAAATCCTGTTTCGCCGAGCCGCCGACGCACCCGGTCATGGTCAGGGCCAGTGCGGTTCCCAGGGCGATGTTCCTGGCTCGAACTCGAGTCTTCCGGTGATGGTGCCGATCTCTTGGTGTGTGGGCGGCCGTAGCGGAGGACCGGGGGAATCGTTACTCGGCGATACCAACCAGCCGCGCCTGCAGGGAGCGGATCTCCGCGGTGAACTCGGGGACCGGGCCGATCACTTCAACGCCGGGGGCGACGGCATTGATCGGCAGTGGGGCGACCGGGCCGGCGGGCATGCCCCATGCGCGATGCCAGGCGGTGAGTTGTTCGGAACTGGAAGCCAGCACGATGGTCCCCAACCCCACCCAGGCGTGGGCTGCGCTGCACATCGCGCAGTGTTCGCCCGAGGTGTAGACCACCGCCTCACGGCGTTCGGCCGGGCTGAGGTGATTTGCTGCCCACCGGGCGATGGCGATCTCGGGGTGGCGGGTGTCGTCGCCGTCCTTCACCCGGTTGCGGTCCTCGAAACGGACGGTGCCTGCCGCGTCGACCAGGACCGAGCCGAAGGGGTGGTCGCCGTCGTCCAGCGCCTCACGGGCCAGCTCCACGCAGCGGCGCAGATGGCCACGGGCGGTCTCATCCAGCCCGGGGTCATTGGTTCCGGTGCCGCGGTGGTTGCCAGCAGAAGTATTCGCGTCCATGCCGCCAACCTAACAGGAAAGGCCCGGCCTCCCTCGTGAGGGGGGGAGGCCGGGCCCGTGACCTGCGGGAGGCTTTAGCGGCCGGAACCGCCGTGGACCGTTGCCTCGGTCTCACCATCGAGTTCGAAGGCCCCGTGGACGGCGCGCACCGCGGTATCGAGCAGCTCGGCGTCGGTGACCACGGAAATACGGATCTCCGAGGTGGAGATCATGTCCACGTTCACTCCGGCCTGGTGCAGGGCCTCGAAGAAGCGGTAGGAGACGCCGGGGTTCGACCGCATGCCGGCACCGATCAGCGAGAGCTTGCCGACCTGGTCGTTATAGGAGATCTCCTCGAAGCCGATATCGGCTCGGGCCGCTTCCAGAGCGGCCATGGCTTCGGCGCCCTCGGCGCTGGGCAGGGTGAAGGAGATATCCGTCTTGCCGGTTTCGGCCTTGGAGATGTTCTGCACGATCATGTCGATGTTGACGTTGGCGCCGGCGATCACGCCGAAGATCTCAGCAGCGGAGCCGGGGACGTCGGGGACGCCGACCACAGTGATCTTGGCTTCTGAACGGTCGTGGGCCACGCCGGAGATGATGGGCTGTTCCATGGTGTCTCCCTCTTGGAGCTTGATGTTGTCTTCGGGGCTGGGCAGCACCCAGGTTCCCTCATGGTCATTGAAGGATGAGCGCACGTGCAGTGGCACCCCGAAACGGCGGGCGTACTCGACGCAGCGCAGATGCAGGATCTTGGCTCCGTTGGCCGCCATCTCCAACATCTCCTCGCTGGAGATCACATCGATCTTCTGGGCGGCATGCACGATCCGCGGATCCGAGGTGTAGATCCCGTCGACATCCGTGTAGATCTCACAGGAATCGGCACCGAGGGCGGCGGCCAGGGCCACCGCGGTGGTGTCGGAGCCGCCGCGGCCCATCGTGGTGATGTTGTTGGATTCGCGGCTCATGCCCTGGAACCCGGCCACGATGGAGATGTAGCCGCGGTCGATGGCCTGGCGCACGCGATGCGGGGAGACATCGATGATGCGGGCCTTGCCGTGCACCGCATCGGTGATCATGCCGGCCTGGCTGCCGGTGAAGGACACCGCCTGGCTGCCGGAGGAGTTGATCGCCATGGCCAGCAGGGCCATGGAGATGCGCTCACCGGCGGACAAGAGCATGTCCATTTCGCGGGCGGGGGGTGAATCGGTGAGCTGATTGGACAGATCAAGCAGCTCATCGGTGGTGTCACCCATGGCCGAAACCACGGCGACGACGTCGTTCCCGGCCTCCTTGGTGGCGAGGATCCGGGCCGCGACGCGTTTGATGCCTTCGGCATCAGCGACCGACGAACCGCCGAACTTTTGGACAATCAGGCTCATGCGTTTGCACACTCCACGGTGTTGGGGACAAGACGGCCGGCCGCCGAGCCGGCCGGGCACATTCTTAACCAGTGTAACGAGGCTGCGGCGTGGTGCCGTGTTCGAGTGACTGTGAACCGTCATGATTCGCCCCGGGATCATCCCGTGGGGTGACTGCCCCTGCCACGAACCAACGTAGGATGATCGGCACGATCACGGGGCAGAAGCCACCGTGGCGCAGTCTGTCAGGAGGGGTGATGGGCATCCAGGAAACCCAGTACGACGGCGGTGCTCCGGCACGGACACCGGAGGCCGGAACGGGGGTGGTTGCCATCGGCTTGGCCCGCTCCTTCGGAACCGTCCGCGCGGTCGAGGCCATGGATTTCACGGCGCGGCCCGGGGAAGTCACCGCATTGATCGGCCCCAACGGTTCGGGCAAGACCACTTTGCTGCTCATGCTTTCCTCGCTGCTGGCCCCCGATTCCGGGAGCATCAGCATCTGCGGCATCAATCCGGTCGATGATCCGCGGGCGGCCAGGGCCCGGCTCGGCTGGATGCCGGACACCCTGGGTGTCTGGGAGGAGCTGACCGTCCACGAGATCCTGGCGATGATGGGCCGGCTCTACGGAGCGTCCAAGGCCGATGCCGCCGCCCGGGCCCATGAGTTGTTGAAGCTGGTGAAGCTTGACGAATTCGCCTCCCGACCGGCCCGCGTCCTCTCCCGGGGACAACAGCAGAAACTTTCCCTGGCCAGGGCGTTGGTCAATGATCCACAGGTCCTGCTGCTGGACGAACCCGCCTCCGGGCTGGACCCGGGAGCCAGGATCGAACTGCGCACCCTGCTGCGTGAGCTGGCCGGGCGGGGACGCACCGTGGTGGTGAGCTCCCATGTGCTGGCCGAACTCGACGAGATGGCCGACCGGGCGGTCTTCGTTGCGGCCGGCCGGACCGTCAGCGAACAACGCGTCGACGATGCGGGGACCAGAGGGCGCCGCTATGCCATCGAAGCCCTGGACCGCGAAGCGCTGACCGACGCCCTGGAGCACGCCGGGATCGAATTCACCCTTCCGGCAGGAACCCGGCGGGCAGCGGCCGTGGTCCTCCTCGGGTCGGAGGCGGAAGCCGCGGCCCTGTTGCGCCAACTCGTCGCCGCCGGGGTGGCCGTAGTGGCCTTCGCGCCCGCCGCGGGGATCCTGGAGGAGTCCTATCTGCGCGCCGTGACCACCTCCTCGGATCCTTCCACCCGTCCAACACCAGCAGAGGAGCCCCGGCCATGAGTACCTCGACGACCACGCGCCGCCCCGACGACGAGGGCCGGGGCGGAGAACGGCGCAGTGGATCCGCACTGGGCTTCTGGGCGGGAGCCGGCACCGTCTTCCAACTGGAAAGCCGGCAGCGGATGCGCTCACGCGGCTGGTACGTGATGCTGGCCGTCTGGTTCGTCGTCACGGCACTGGTCGCCGGGCTGGCCGCGTGGACCGCCGGATCCGAAGAGGGTTTCGGGCAGGTCATGTTCGAGCTGGTCATCGGGTTCGTGCTGTTCTTCGGTCTGCTGGTGGCCCCGGCACTGTCGGCCAATACGATCACCGGCGACCGCGCCGGCGGGACCCTGGCCATCCTGCAGAACACCCTGCTCACCCCGGGGCAGATCCTCTGTGGAAAATGGCTGGCGGCCTGGGTTTCCTCGCTGGCCTTCCTGCTGGTCTCGGTCCCGATGATCATCTGGGCGATGACCTATGGGGACGTCTACCTTCCCGCCGTTCCGGTGCTGGTGCTGCTGACCGCGGTGGAACTGGGCATCGCCTGCGCGATCGGGGTGGGTATTTCCGCCCGCTCGGCACGGCCGCTGTTCGCGATCGTCGCCAGCTATCTGGTGGTGGCCCTGCTGGGGCTGGGAACGGTGATCATCTACGGGTTGAGCTTCCAACTGGTCAAGGGAACGGCCATGGCCTCCGAACAGATCTGGCCCGACGACCCCTGGGATGACGTCCAGTACAACGACCAAGGCGAAGCGGTGGACGCCCACGGGGAGGTCATCGAGGACCAGGAAGCCTACTTCGCCGAGATCGAGGAGAAGGCGGTGATGAACTACGACGGACAGGACTTCACCTGTGGCAAGTCACTGTCCCGGATCACCGTCTACCACACCGAACGGAACACGTGGCTGCTGGCGGCCAACCCCTTCGTGGTGGTCGCCGACGCGGCCCCGGTGAAGCCCCGGGCAGCAGCCGACGATTATTACGGGGAAGGGCCGATGGAGGCCGTCAGTTCCATCGTCCGTCAATCACAGCGCGGCGCCGCGGCGATGGACCCTTGCCTCGACGGGGTGAAACAGCCGGTGGTTGATGAGACCGACCTGGCCGGTACCGCCCCGCTTTGGCCGCTGGGTCTGGGAGTCCAGGTCGTGCTGGCCGCGGGGTTGCTGGAGTCGGGCCGTCGCCGGCTGCGTACTCCGGTGAAGAAGCTCGCGCGGGGGAGCCGGCTGGCATGAGAACGGCCGGGCCCCGTGAGGGGCCCGGCCGCAATGCTGCCGCGTGGGCGGTGGTATGGACGCGGGTGTTCCCATCCCCCCGGGAACACCCGCGCGACTAGCGGGTGCCGATGGTGTCTTCGCCGTCGCCGAGCACGGCGTGCAGGAAGTCCTTCGTGCGCTGGTGCTTCGGATCGCTGAACATGACCGAAGGCGAGGCCTCTTCAACGATCTTTCCACCATCGAACATCAGCACCCGGTTGGAGACATCACGGGCGAACTGCATCTCGTGGGTGACGATGAGCATGGTGATATCGGTGGTTTCGGCGATATTGCGCAGGATGCCCAGCACATCGCCGACGATCTCCGGGTCCAGGGCACTGGTGACTTCGTCCAACAGCAGGATCTCCGGGTCCATGGCCAGGGCCCGGGCAATGGCCACGCGCTGCTGCTGTCCACCGGAGAGCGACGTCGGGTGGGCGCCGGCCTTATCGGAGAGACCGACCCGTTCCAACAACTCCTTGGCCTTCAGCGTGGCCTCGCGCTTGGACTGTCCGAGCACATGCACCGGGGCTTCGATGATGTTCTCCACCACGGTCATGTTGGGGAAGAGGTTGAACTGCTGGAAGACCATGCCGATCCGTTGGCGGATGCGCTTCTGGTTCCTCTTGCTGACGGGGACCCGCTTGCCACCGCGTTCCTCGTGCGTCAGCGGCTCACCACCGACGAAGATGTATCCGCCGGTGAGCTCCTCCAACGTCATGACCAGACGCAGGATCGTGGTCTTGCCGGAACCCGAGGGACCGATGAGGGTGACCCTGTCGCCTTTCTGGACACTGAAGTTCAGGTCGTGCAGCACCACGTTGTCGCCGAAGGCCTTCTCGACATCGCGGAAGTCGATCACGGGGGAGCCAGCGCCGCCGGCACCTGCCGTCTGGGTGGCTGTTGACTCAGGTTTTGTAGGCAAGGCGCTTTTCCAATCTGCCAATGAGAAGTGAGGTCGGGTAGCTGGCCAGCAGGAAGATGATGCCCACCAGGGTGAACGCTTCGGTGTACCGGTAGGTGTCACCACCGTAGATCCTGGCGGCGTTGACCATGTCGACGACGCCGATGACCAGCAGATACGGGGTGTCCTTGAACATCGAGATCGCGTAGTTGCCCAAGGCGGGGATGGTCGCGCGCAGGGCCTGCGGGATGATGATCGCGGTCCAGGTCCGTAGCGTCGACATCGACAGGGCGGTGGTGGCTTCCCACTGCCCCTTGGGTACCGAATCAATGCCGGCCCGGTAGACCTCGGACATGTAGGTCGCGTAGTGGATCCCGTAGACGATCACACCGATCGTGATCAGATCCAAGGACAGGAAGGCGTAGGAGGCGAAGAGCAACTGGATGATGATCGGGGTCATCCGGATGACGTTCGCGATCCACTTCACCGCCTCGGACAGCGGACGGGGCAGAACCCGGATCGCCATGGCGATCACCAGCCCCAGGATCGAGGCGATCACGGTGCCCAGGACGGTGACCAACAGGGTCACCTTCACGAACTGCGTCAGCAGCGTGGGCAGGACTTCCGCGGCAGCGCTCCAGTGCCATTCGAAGGCGGCGGAAATGCCAATCATGAGGCACCTCCTGCCGGGGTGCTTGCCGGGGGCGCCGGGGAGAGTATCCGCCAGAGCGACTTGCCCTGGCCGAGCTTGTGCTTGGCCTGATGCTCCAGCGCGTTCATGAAGTACATGAGGACCAGGGCGAAGACGAAGTAACTCAGGATGCCGACCACTCCGTAGGTGAAGAGGGTTCCTGCCGTGCGTTTGACCTGTTCGAGCTGGTAGGTGAGATCGGCCAACGTGATGAATCCCACGATGGCGGTGCCTTTCATCAGGTGGACCAGCAGGCTGGATAACGAGGGGATCATCAGGGCCCAGGCCTGGGGGAAGATGATCCGGCGCATGCGTTGGATGGGACCGAGGCTCAGCGCGGTGGTGGCCTCCCACTGCCCCGTGGGTACTGCCTGGATCGAGCCGCGGACGACTTCGGCGGAGTACGCGCCGTAGTTCAGGCCCAGGGCCATCACCCCGACCAGCATCGGGTGGAGGTCAATGCCCAGCAGAGGCAGGACGAAGAAGAGCCAGAAGACCTGGACCACGAGGGAGGTCCCGCGGAAGAACTCGATGACGACGCGGGCGGGGATGCGGAATCCCTTGGCGGGGCTGGCTGCTGCCAGACCCAGGATCACGGCGAGGATGAAGGCGGCGATGGCGCCGAAGATCGTCAGCTCAATGGTGACTACGAGACCGTCGAGCAGGCGGGGCATGGCCTCGCCGATCGCGGCAAATTTCTCGTCCACGAGGGATGGGCTCCTTCTGGTGCGGGGGACGGGCTAGCAGCGCTGCGGCCGACCGAAAGGCCGGCCGCAGCGAGATGTTGCTATTACTCGTCGTCGGGAGCACCCTCACAGAGCTGTTCGGTGGTCATGTCCTTCGGCGGCAGGTTCTCTGCCGTGAAGCCGAATTCACCGACGACATCCAGGTAGGAGTCCTCGGATTCGGTGACCTTGGCCAGGCCCTCGTTGTAGGCCTCGCGCAGTTCGTCGTCGCCCTTGGCGAAGACGGTCGAGCCGGCACCGAGCTGCTTGACGCCGTCGATCTCCTGGACGAACGGGTCGCCGACGGAGATGTTGGCATCCGGGTTGTCCTTGGCCATGGTGGTCAGCGAGATCGCGGTCATGGCGAAGGCATCGGCGCGACCGTTGTCCACGGTGTCCATGCCCGTCTGTGCGTCGGGAACGGACTGGACCTTCAGACCCAGCGACTTCGCGTAGCCGGCTTCGATGCCGCCAGCGAGCACGGCGAGCTTGACCTTCTCACCGTTGTCCATCTTGGACTTGATCGTGTCGAGGTCGTCGAGACCCTTCGGGTTGTCCTTCTGGGTCATCACGGCCGTGGTGTACATGATTTCCGGATCGGCGAAGTCGGCCTCGGCGCAACGCTCGGGCAGGATCGACATGCCGGCACTGACGGCGTCGAAGCGTCCGGCCTTCAGACCGGGAATCAGTGAATTCCAGTCCACGAGCTTGGAATCGACCTTGTCGATGCCCATGTCGCCGAAGATCTTCTCGGCCAGCGCGATGGTTGCGCCGGTGGGCTTGCCGTTCTCTTCATAGGAATAGGGGACCTCGCCGGCGATGGCAACGGTGATGGAGCCCTGGTCCTTCAGCTCCTGCAGGTGGCCGGACCCGGCCTCCACGGCGCCGCTTTCGCCGCCTGCTTCGCTGTCGGTGGTCGTGGAACCGCCACAACCGCTCAGGGCGAGGGAAGCGGAAGCAAGGACGGCGCCGGTGGCCAGCAGGGACCTGCGACGGATACTGCGGATCATGGTGTACCTCTTTCAGGGATGCATTGACCGGAAGGCGACGGTCCAGCCTCCCCCTAGGAGAACGGACCGACGTCGGGCGGACCCGACCGGTTGGTACTGAGTGGTGTGAATCACGCTAGTCATGAAATAGTCAATTGACAATCCGATTTTCCAGACGTTGGATTGTCAACAATCAAGGTTCGATGATGCCTAAACCGCGGAATCCCGCGGAATTTGGGTCCTTCAGCTCAAGAAAAAGTCCGTGAAGTACTCCACAATCACGATTAAGTTACGATCGAACACCCGCGAATGCGGTGGCATGCCCCTCACAGGGACCAGTCGTCGCACTCCGAGGGCGGCAGAGAGGGAACTTCCAATGCCCATGGGGCACCACTCAACGGCACCGAACATGGCACGGGTGCAACGGTCTTCCACGGTCGACCTGATCACCACCGAGCTGCGCAATGCGATCTATGAAGGACTACTTCTGCCGGGAAGCCAACTCCATGAGTCGATCGTTGCCCAACAACTGGGCGTGAGCAGGGGATCCCTGCGTGAATCCGCCCAACGACTGGTCCAGGACGGGCTGCTGATCGCCCGCCCGGGACAGGGGCTGAAGGTGGCCACGGTCGGCGTCGACGATCTGGAGTCCCTCTACGCGGCCCGTCTGGTCATCGAAGGGGCCGCTCTACGCACCCTGGCCGGGCTTGCGGGCCGCGATGCCAGAAGGGGGCGCCTGGCTACCGTCATGGCGCTGCTGGAACGGCTGGAACATTGGGAAGCCGGGAAGGAGGTTCCCGGGTCCCCGCGCGCCATCGGGGACACGGACCTGGATTTGCATTTTGAAACAGTACGGGCCGCCGGGAATCTACGGATGGCCCACTACATGACGTCATTGGTCATGGAGACCCGGATCGCCAGCCTGGGACACCCGAGGGGCTATATCGTGCGCACCGACGTGGGGGAGGTGCATCGACAGCGTCTGGAGCTGGTGCTTTCGGGGCGGGGGGACGCCGCGGTGGAGCAGCTCAGCGAACACTTCCGGGACACCCTGGACCGGCTGACCGGGCGGGCAGCTGCGACGGTGGCCACGGCCGCCGTCGAACAGCCCGGAAAGGGCCAGCAGTTGGGACCCATCGCGACCTGAGCGCTTCCACGGGTGGAGCCGGTACCACCGGGCACCTATGCAGGAAACCCATGCCGAGCCGCGCCGGAACCGCTGCCGGGGATCCGGCCCCCGTGGCAGGAACCGACCAATCGGTCCAGGGGGTAGCCGGGACCGGGCAGGTCAGGACATGACGCGGCGGCCTTCGAAGGCCCGACCCAGGGTGACCTCGTCGGCGTATTCCAGATCCCCGCCCACGGGAAGCCCGGAGGCCAGACGGGAAATCTTGATGCCGATGGTGGAGAGCATGCGGGCCAGGTAGGTGGCCGTTGCTTCGCCTTCGAGGTTCGGGTCGGTGGCGATGATGACCTCGGTGATCTTGTCGTCGTGCAACCGTCCGAGCAGTTCGCGGATGTGCAGCTGGTCCGGCCCGATCCCCGCGATCGGGTTGATGGAGCCGCCGAGCACGTGGTAGCGACCGCGGAAGGAGCGCGTGCGTTCGACCGCCATGACGTCCTTGGACTCCTCGACCACGCACAACACGGTGTCCTCACGGCGCGGATCACGACAGATGCTGCAGGTCTCGGATTCGGTGACGTTGAAGCAGACCGTGCAGAACTTCACCTTGTCCTTGACCGCACGGATGGCATCAGCGAGCCGGTTCATGTCCTCCCGATCGGCTTCCAGGACGTGGAAGGCGATGCGTTGGGCGGATTTGGGCCCGATGCCGGGCAGCCGACCGAACTCGTCGATCAGCTCTTGGACTGCACCTTCGTACACGAAACCTCACACTGCAAAGTCGGATGACGGCTCCGGGGGAACCTAGATGATCGGGGTGCCGTCGTGGTTGCGCTCCTCGATCAGGCGGCCGTTGAGCAGGCGTTCGATCGCCGGACGGCCGACCATCCCGGATTCCTCGATGGAGATGTCATCGTCGCTGGGAATGTCCTCAACGTACGTCGATTCTACGTCCGTCCGGGGCTCCGGGGGTGTTGCCCCGCCGCCGGAGGCCATTCCTGGGGCGGACGGGGCGGACTGGTCCTTCATCCGGGCCTGGTTCAACAGCTGCTGGTACCGGCTCATCGGCTTATCGGAAACGGGCTGCGGAGCCTCCCGTTCGGGCACGGCAGGGGCCGAAGGCGGGGGGACGGCCCCGGGAGCCGGGGCCACTGGTGCCCCGAAGCCAGCCGGTGCCGGGGCTGCTGGGGTCACCGGATCGGTGGGGGCGGGGGCCGCGGGCGTGGCAGCACCTGCCGGTGCCGGGGCCGCCGGA
>JAKDMV010000058.1 GCA_030452125.1 Micrococcaceae bacterium | reverse complement strand
ATTCGAATCTTTGTTCTAAGCAAGATCAGACTAGAAAGTATGTACGACACTTTGGGTCTCGTGGGTGGAGGTATCCGTTGGTGGTGCTGATCGAAGGCTGCTGCCCCCGAGGTTCAAGCCCACTCGCAGGGCCGTCTCGAACCGGTCCGGGGAACCTCCTGCATGCCGAAGCTAGTGCGCGCAGCAGGCAACAGGCCCCCGAAAAAGGGCACAGCAACGTCGTCCAGATGATTCGGGAGGAACCTGCTGTTCACCAGGCAGGCAGCCGCGTCAGGGCCTTCCTTCTCCAGGCAGGAGCGAGAACAGCACCATGTCATGGCGTTCGCCGGATCGTGCCGTTTTGGAGCGTTGGAGCCCTTCGCGGGTGAACCCGGCATTGAGTGCCACCTTTTGGGAGCCGATGTTTGCCGATGCGGCCTCGAGGCTCACCCGTTGGGCGCCCAGCTCTTCTATTGCCCACCGGGTCACTGCCCTGGCTGCGGCAGTGGCCACCCCGCGACCGCGCGCCCATGGGGCCACCCAATACCCCACTTCCACCGTGGAGTTGGCCGGATCGACATCAACCAGTCCACAAGAGGCGAGTACGGCATCCGTCGTTTCATCGACCACGGCAAAAGGTGCTCCGGTCCGTTCGTTCCAGGTCATTGCGGAGTGATCCGCAAATGAGGCCGCGTGCTCCTGCGTGTATGGATGCGGCACGGTCGTCCAGCGGATGATTTCGGGGTCCTGGCACGCCCGGTGAATCGATTCCGTATCCCCGCGGCTCCAGGGACGCAAGATGATCCCTTCCCCGCCGTCCGTCGAGCCCCTCAGGATCGGGGGTGTTTCGTTCCACGCCAAAGTCATGGTGAACATCATAGGGGACCCCGCTTTTGAGCAATCGGCCACTGATGGTTGGTCCGTTCCCACCCCGGATTACTCCGCGAAAAGATCCTCGACCGGCTCGATGAGTTCGGGGCCGTTGTTCCGCACGTTGCCCACGGCGGAGCCGACTTCACGGAGGGACCAGCCACCGGCGACCTCATGGGCTTCGTCCCTGACCTGTTCGACCAGTGGGCCGGCTTCCCGGTCGCCGGGGTTCAACCATTCGGACATCGCCGCCCGGTCCAGGGGAATGGGCAGCCGGTCGTGCAGGCCGTGCAGCTCGTCGAGTACTTCGGATTCGCCCGTTTCCTCGGGTGAGGCCATCGTGAGGATGCTGCAGCTGAGCAGCCAACGTTCCGGATCGTCCTCCGCCTTCGTGGGATCCTTCCACCATTCGTAGATGCCGGCGAAGAAGATCAGCGAGTCGTCTTCCCGGTGCACGAAATACGGACGCTTGGAAGCGGTCTTGCCCGTCCCGGACTTCTTCCACTCGTAGTATCCCTCGACGGGGACGGCACAGCGGCGGGCCTTGATGGCGGCGCGGAAGGTGGGTTTCTCCAGGACCGTTTCGCTGCGGGCGTTGAAGGCCCTGACCCCCACCGAGGGGTCCTTGGCCCAGCTGGGGACCAGACCCCATTTAGCCACATGCACCTGCCGGACGACTTCATCGTCCAGGAGTCGCTCCAAGACGATCGGCACATCGGTGGTCGGGGCGACGTTCCATGATTTGCGCAGTTGCAGCGCGTCATCTGCTTCCGCTTCGGCTTCGGCCACCAGATCGCCGATGGCCCGGGCCATTACGTATCGTCCGCACATGGAATAAGGATCTCATAGTGCCGGTTGTGCTGGATATGACTGATTTGAAGACCGAGGAATACATCCCCGAAGCCGGGGCCGTCACCATGTTCACCACCTCCTGGTGCGGATACTGCAGGAACCTGAAGAAGGCCATGGACGCCGATGGCATCTCCTACCGGGAGGTCAACATCGAGGACGTCGCGGGAACCGCCGAGATCGTCGAGGAGTTCAACGGCGGTAACCAGACGGTCCCCACCTTGATCTTCTCCGATGGTTCGGCCGTCACGAACCCCCGAATTGAACAGGTGCGCGAGCGTCTCTAGCGGCTCTATGACAGGATGAAAGGTGCCCGCGGTTTTTCCGCGTGGGCACCTTTTTTCTGAATTGGATGGGCCGTGCTGGACACGGCCGAGAGGATGGAAACCATGGCACAAAAGGTCAAGGCTGTAGTCGTCAAGGCCAAGGACGCACCGGTGGAAATCGAGACGATCGTCGTTCCGGATCCCGGTCCCGGCGAAGCGGTCGTGGACATCCTCACCTGCGGGGTCTGTCACACCGACCTGCACTATAAGCTCGGCGGCATCGGCGACGAGTATCCGTACCTGCTCGGACACGAGGCCACAGGCGTCGTGAGCCAGCTCGGGGAAGGCGTGACCAACGTCGAGGTCGGCGATCGCGTCGTCTTGAACTGGCGGGCCGTCTGCGGCGAATGCCGGGCCTGCGCCAAGGGCCAGCCGCAGTACTGCTTCGATACAGCCAACGCCGATCAGCCGATGACCCTCGAAGATGGCACGGAGCTCTCCCCCGCGCTGGGCATCGGGGCCTTCGCGGAGAAGACCCTGGTTGCCGCCGGCCAATGCACCAAGGTCGATGACGACGTCGATCCAGCTGCCGTGGGCCTGCTGGGCTGCGGCATCATGGCCGGTATTGGTGCGGCGATCAACACCGGGGAGGTCAAGCGCGGCGAATCCGTCGCGGTCATCGGGTGCGGAGGGGTCGGCATCGCCGCCATCGCCGGCGCGAAGCTGGCCGGTGCCACCACGATCATCGCCGTGGACATCGATCAGTCCAAGGTCGACATGGCCGTCGAGCTCGGAGCCACGCACGGGATCAACTCCAAGGAGAAGGACCCGGTAGAAGCCATCAAGGCACTGACCGGTGGCTTCGGCGCCGATCTCGTCATCGAGGCCGTCGGGCGTCCGGAAACCTATCGGCAGGCCTTCTACGCCCGTGACCTGGCCGGCCGCGTGGTTCTGGTCGGCGTTCCGACGCCGGAGATGAAACTCGAGTTGCCGCTGGCCGATGTCTTCGGCGGTGGCGGTTCACTGAAGTCCTCCTGGTACGGCGATTGCCTGCCCTCCCGCGACTTCCCCATGTTGGTCGAACAATACAAGCTCGGACGACTGGATCTGGATGCGTTCGTCACCGAACGCATCGGTCTGGGGGACATCGAGGCTGCCTTCGAGAAGATGCATGACGGCACCGTGCTGCGTTCGGTGGTGGAGCTCTAATGCCGGCACAGATCGAAAACCTGGTGACCTCCGGAACGTTCAGCCTCGACGGCGGGACCTGGGATGTGGACAACAACGTATGGATCATCGGTGATGAAGCCGAAGTCCTCGTGATCGATCCGGCGCATAAGCCGGCAGCGATCGTTGAAGCAGTCGGTGGCCGCAAGGTCACCGCCGTGCTGCTCACCCATGGGCACGACGACCACATCCGCTATGCCCGCGATTTCGCCGAAATGGTCAACGCCCCGATCTACATGAATCCCGAGGACCAGATGCTCTGGGAAGACGTGTTCCCGGGGACGACGCCGGATGAACGCATTGCCGATGGCGATACCTTCGACATCGCCGGCACCACGTTGCGGGCCATCCATACCCCCGGCCACTCCCCCGGTTCCACCTGCTTCTACGCCGAGGAGCTGGACACGCTCTTCTCCGGGGACACGCTGTTCAGCGGCGGGCCCGGGGCCACCGGTCGCAGCTATTCCAGTTACAAGACGATCGTGGAATCCATCCGCGACCGGCTGCTGGTGCTGCCGCCGAACACCATCGTGAACACCGGGCACGGCGACGCCACCAGCGTCGCCGCCGAAGCCCCGCAGTTGCAGGAGTGGCTGGACCAGATCGAGGAATAACCAACAACGGCAGGCCGGCAGGCCCGCCGACGAAGACAGCGCGTGGCGGGAATCCCCAGGGGTTCCCGCCACGCGCTTTTTCACCGGTCGCCCTGGTCCTAGGCTCCTGTTTGACGCCGCAGTAACCGGTGTCGGCGGGCCACGCTCCCCAGCGGAACCACTTCCCCTTCCGGCCCGGCAGCCGCCGAAGCCGGACGCATCGATCGGGCGGAGGAGGCCCTGAACGGGACCGGCACGACCTGGAGCACGTTGATGATTCCCTCGTATCGCAGGATGGCTTCGGTCAGTTCGATGCTGTGGGCATAGCGGCGCAGCAGCAGGCCCTGGCCTTCGCCCAAGCTCGTCGACCCCGGTTCCAGTCGGAGGGAACCGGCCAGGACGGTGGCGATCAGTTCATGCAGGATCCGGTGTCCGAGCGAAAATCCCATCTCGCGGATGATCAGCTCCGGTTGCTGGATCCCGGTCAACCCCACCGTGTAGGCCACCGGGACCCCGCGGCGTCCGATGGCGTGTTCAATGAACCAGTCCCCCGGCCGAGGCGCCCCGGTTCCGTCGAGCCCCCTGGCCGTAATGCTGCAGCTCCTGCACATGATGCCTCCTTGCGACACCGGTCTCCCCGTCGGAGCACCGGTGCCTGGACACCAGCATCGAAGGAGCGGTCCCGGTCCGCGGAAGCGTCGTGCCCTGTTGTGTACAACGGAGGCCGGGGCGCGCTTGTGGGGGCCGAGTCGGGGGGAAGGCCTAACCGACCAGTGGCTGCTGCGGATCAACCACGGTGGTGTGCCGGGCGTAGGCCTGCAGCAGCGCCTGTTCAACGGCTTCCACCGTGGTTCCAGGAACCAGGTCCTCAGCGGCTCCAGCCGTCGTCGGGTCGAAATCCAATCCCATATCCGCGTAGACGGACTCCAGGACGGCGCGCAGCGGGGCGGAGTCCTCGACGACGAACACACTGGCGAACAACCAGGCACCGGAGACCACGCGTTGGGCGGTGCCCACGAGTTTGACCGGGGAGGTCGTCCGGGAGCCGGGGCCCGGCCGGCCATGGACGCTGAATTCCCCGGGACAGTATTCCCCGGGGATCTCCCCCACCTCGGCCTCGATGCCCAGGTCCCCCAGTGCCCGGGCGTAGAGCTCCCCCAGGATCCTGAAACGGTCCTGATGACCGAGCATCGCTTCCCCCGCGGGTTCCACATGATCGACGATCAACGTGCCCTGGTGGTAGGCCGCGGCCCGGCCGCCCGCCTTGCGTACCACGGGGGCGAAGCCCAGACGACGAGCCGAAGCGGTGGCCTGCCCATATCCGGGAAGCCTGATGTCCCGTTGGCCGAAGGCCACGGTGGGTTCGGGTCGGTAGAGACGCAGGGTCGGCCCGCTCTCCCCGTCACGGACCCGTTCAAGAAGCCGGATTCCTTCGAGCAGGTCGGATTCGGGGTCCCCGACCGCCTCGGAACGCCACACGGTCAGGGGCTGATGCGCGGTGGGATTCCAGGAAGTCATGGTGTCGATTCTAGTTGTGGGCGGTCCGCATGAATAATGGGGGTCGTGCCTGAACCAACCCTGACATTGATCCTCCTGGGCGGCTCCTCCGGATCCGGGAAGTCCTACCTCGCCGAGCGCTATGGCCGCCCGCATATCGAGTTGGATAACTTCTACCGTGAGCTGGCCGAGGATTCCCCGCACAGCCCGCTGCCCCACACCGCCTACGGCGAGGTCGACTGGGACCATCCCGGAACCTGGAACTGCGACGCCGCGGTCGATTCCGTCCTGCGTCTGCTACGCACCGGCAGCATGGAAGTCCCGCATTATTCGATTTCCACATCCAGCTACTCCGGCTATTCCACCGTGACCATGGCCGGCGGTCCCGTCGTGGCCGAAGGGATCTTCGTCGATGAGATCCGTGCCCCGCTGATCGACCACGGGGTGGACGTCCGGGCCTACTACATCGACGTCTCCCCGATCACGACGGCGGTACGCCGGTTGGTGCGCGATGTCCGGGAACGTCGTAAGCCACTGCCGTTCCTGCTGCGTCGGGGCTGGGCGTTGTACCGGGCCGAGGGCTGGATACGCCGTCGCTATCTGGAGGCCGGATTCATTCCGACCCCCAAACCCAGGATCCGTTCGATGCTTGCTGCCGCCTGAGCTGCCCCCCGGATCAGCGGCTGGGCATCGGGCGTACGGTCAGGATCTGCTCGCTGCGGCCGAAGGGCCCCTCGACATCGTGCAGCACCGCCGACGTCAGGCCGATGCCGTCGGCACCGTAGGTCTGCTGCGACTGGATGCCCAGCCATTGACCCACCGGACGGCGATACATGTGGATCTGCAGGTCCACGTTGGGGAACATCCACGATTCCGGTCCCGGGGCCACCCTCGGTGCGACCCCGTTGGCCGTATCGACCATGCCCAGCAACCGCACCATATCGGGGGTCTCGAAGCCGTCGACCATCTGTTGCGGGTTCCGCAGCCAGACGACCCCCTTGCCCAACCGGTGTCCGGGTTCGACCCGCAGCTCCAACTGCTCGATGTAGCCGCCGGGCCACATGGCCATTCCGTCCCAGACGGGCAGTTCCTCGGGATGGGAGACCTCGGGATCCTCCACGCCGGCGACCTGAGTCGAATCGTGGGTCTTCAGCCTCCAGCCCCGGGCCACGATGGCGGTCCTGCCTTGGCAGACCATTTGCGCCTCGACCAGTTCGATGGTCTTGCCGGGCCTGATCATGGTGGTGGTGATCTCCACGTCTCCACCATGGATGATCCCTAGGATATCCAGGCTGACGCGGGCCATGCGCATGTCCTCGCGGGGCTGGAATAGTTCGAGTTCACGCACCAGGAGGCCGGTGGCCGGGGCCATATGCTGCTCATGTTCGTTCCAGGCACCCTGGGTGTGGATGGTGGAACGGTAGCGGCCCTGGCCCAGCGGAACATAGAAGCTGGAAGGCCGGGAACCGTCCGGCATTTCGAGCAGATGGGTTCCGGAAGCATCCGGGCGGTCCTGGTGGCCGATGGTCGAAGCAGTCATGAAGGGATCCTTTCAGCGCCTCGGAGGTCAGCGCTCACCGTTCCACCCTATCGGTCGACCCTCGCGACGCCGTACCGGCACCGGCGGCCCCTCAGCCGTGGGTCTCAGGTACCGCAGAAGGTGACGTACGGCCCGGAGTCCGTGGGGGCACCGACGGCAAGACGTTCCAGGCCCGGACGCACCTCATAAGGGGCCGATACGGCTTCCAGAAGCCTGTTCAGCGGCCCCAGGTCCCCGTCGGTGGCGGCGTCGAGCGCTTCTTCCACCAGATGGTTGCGCGGGATGTAGGCGGGGTTGATCAGGTCCATTCCCGTCGCATCGGGCCCCAAGGCCAGCCAGGTCTCGGCCCAGGCATCAAAGGGTGCCGGGTCGGTGAACAAGGCCCGAGCGGGTTCCCGGTCGCCCCGGGCCACCCCCGCCAACGCGCGAAAGAACAAGGTGTAGTCGGCTCCGCTGGTCGTGAGTAGTTCGGTCGTGGCGTGTACGACGTCGTGGGCCGGTTGGTCCTCGCGCTCCACCCCGGTGGCCGGGGGCAGGCCGAGCTTTTCGAACATGCCCGCCGACCAGGCCTCGCTGTAGCGGGTCCTGAAGGTGCGCAACGATTCCATGGCCAGTTCAACGGCCTGGTCCTCGTCGTCATCGAAGAGCGGCAGCATGGCCTCGGCCAGGCGCGCCAGGTTCCATTCGGCCATGACCGGTTGGTTGCGGTACGCATAGCGCCCCTGCCCGTCGATGGAGCTGAAGACCGCGGCGGGATCGAAGGCATCGATGAACGCGCAGGGGCCATAGTCGATGGTTTCCCCCGAGATGGTCATGTTGTCGCTGTTCATCACCCCGTGGACGAAGCCCACCAGCATCCATTGCGCGATCAACGCGGCCTGGTCGGCAACGACCGCGTCGAACAAGGCCAGATGGGGCCGCTCGGCGTCGGCCGCCTCCGGATGGTGGCGGGCCATGGCAACTTCGGCCAGCCGGTGCAGCAGATCCGGGTCCCCCAAGGCCCTGGCATATTGGAAGGAGCCGACCCTCAGATGGCTGGAGGCGACGCGGGTCAGCACGGCGCCGGGCAGCCGGCTCTCGCGCAGCACGTCATGACCGGTGGCGGTGACCGCAAGTGAGAGCGTGGTGGGGATCCCCAACGCGTGCAGGGACTCGCTGAGGATGTATTCGCGCAGCATGGGCCCCACGGCCCCGAAGCCGTCACCACCCCGGGAGAAGGGGGTCCGGCCCGAGCCCTTCAGGTGCAGATCACGGAGGTTCCCCTCGGCGTCACGCAATTCGCCCAGCAACAGGGCCCGGCCGTCTCCAAGGCGCGGGGAGTAGGAACCGAACTGGTGTCCTGCGTATCCCTGGGCGACAGGTGTCGCCCCCTCGGGTGGATGGGCCCCGGTCAACACGGAGATCCCCTCGGCGCTGCGTAGGTATTCGGGGTCCAGCCCGAGCTCCCGGGCCAGGCGTTCATTCAGGACCAGTAGTTCCGGCGCCGGGGGTTCCTCCGCTGTCCAGGGGATGGAGAGCTCGGGGAAATTCCGGGCGAACCCGTTCTCGAGAACAACGGATCGCTGCAGTGCTGTACTCATGCTTCGAGCCTACCGTCGCCGGCCCGGAGATAGACTTCCTCCATGTCTTTGCCCGGTCCTGCTCCGACCTTCGGGCCACGCCGCCTGACCCTGGGCGTGGCCGCGGCCTGCGTCATCGCGGCCGGTCTGGCGGCCCGTTTCCTGCTCCACGGGGGATTCGCCGACGCCGCCGGCGGCGTCTTGTACACGGTCCTGGTCTACCTGTTGGTGGGCCTCCTGCGGCCCGGCTGGCGTCCTGTCCGCCTGGCGGCCATCGCCTTAGCCATCAGCTGCGCCGTCGAGCTGCTCCAGTTGACCGGGCTTCCCGGGGCCCTCTCCGCCATCGTCCCACCGATGCGTCTGGTGTTGGGGACGACCTTCTCACTGACCGATCCACCCGCCTATGTGGTGGGTGCGCTGCTGGCCCTTGCCGTGGATTGCCTCCTACGGTGTGGGACGCGGCCCCCTCGGCCATCCCGGCACGATATCCCCGCCCGGAGCCGATGAGCCCCGCCCGGATCGGATCGGTAACGTCGAAGGGCTCCGGCGCAGTGGCGCCGGAGCCCTTCGAACAGTTCGTGCAGCATCTGCCGATGTGGTTAGAAGTCCCAGTCCTCGTCTTCGGTGTTCACGGCCTTGCCGATCACGTAGGAGGATCCCGAGCCGGAGAAGAAGTCGTGGTTCTCGTCCGCGTTGGGGCTCAAGGCCGAGAGGATGGCCGGGTTCACGTCCGTCACCGAGGACGGGAACATCGCTTCGTAACCCAGGTTCATCAGCGCCTTGTTGGCGTTGTAGTGCAGGAACTTCTTGACGTCCTCGCTCAGGCCCACGCTGTCGTACAGATCGTGGGTGTACTGCACCTCGTTTTCATACAGTTCGTAGAGCAGCTCGAAGGTGTAGTCCTTCAACTCGGTCTTGCGCTCTTCACTCAGGCCTTCCAGGTTCTTCTGGAACTTATAGCCGATGTAGTAGCCGTGGACGGCTTCGTCACGGATGATCAGACGGATCAGGTCGGCCGTGTTGGTCAGCTTGGCCCGTGAGGACCAGTACATCGGCAGGTAGAAGCCCGAGTAGAACAGGAAGGACTCCAAGAGCGTCGAGGCGATCTTGCGCTTAAGCGGATCCTCACCGTAGTAGTAGGCCTCGATGATCGAGGCCTTCTTCTGCAGGTTCACGTTCTCGAGGGACCAGCGGAACGCCTCGTCGATCTCCTTGGTCGAGGCCAGTGTGGAGAAGATCGAGGAGTAGCTCTTGGCGTGGACCGACTCCATGAACGCGATGTTCGTGTAGACGGCTTCCTCGTGCGGCGTGAGCGCATCCGGGATCAGCGAGACGGCCCCGACCGTGCCCTGCAGCGTGTCCAGCAGGGTCAGCCCCGTGAAGACGCGCATGGTGAGCAGCTTCTCGTCCTCGGTGAGCGTGTTCCAGGACTGGACGTCGTTGGACAGCGGGATCTTCTCCGGCAGCCAGAAGTTGTTCACGAGGCGGTTCCACACCTCGACGTCCTTCTCGTCCTGGATGCGGTTCCAGTTGATGGCCTCGACGTGATGCTGCAGCTTGACCTGGTCGGTCATTTCATCCCCTGACTTTCTGATGCGGGTTGCCTATGTGATCGGTGGCCGGGACGACGGCTGGGTTTACCCGCCGTCGTCCCGGTCCGGTGTGTCCCGGATGCCGGCCTCCGGCATCCCGATGGTGGGACGAGGGTGATTCAGCGCCTGCTGCTACAGGGCGCAGGACACGCAGCCCTCAACCTCCGTGCCTTCCAGCGCGAGCTGGCGAAGACGGATGTAGTAGAGCGTCTTGATGCCCTTGCGCCAGGCGTAGATCTGCGCCCGGTTGATGTCGCGGGTCGTGGCGGTGTCCTTGAAGAACAGCGTCAGCGACAAGCCCTGGTCGACGTGCTGGGTCGCGGCCGCGTACGTGTCGACGATCTTTTCGTAACCGATTTCGTAGGCATCCTGGTAGTAGTCCAGGTTCTCGTTGGTCAGGTACGGAGCCGGGTAGTAGACACGGCCCAGCTTGCCTTCCTTGCGGATCTCGATCTTCGCGGCCACCGGGTGGATCGAGGAGGTCGAGTTGTTGATGTAGGAGATCGAGCCCGTCGGCGGGACGGCCTGCAGGTTCTGGTTGTAGATACCGTGCTCCATGACCGAGGCCTTCAGCTGCTCCCAGTCCTGCTGGGTCGGGATGTGCACGTTGGCGAAGAGCTCGCGGACCTTTTCGGTCTGCGGAACCCATTCGGCCTGGGTGTACTTATCGAAGAACTCGCCCGAGGCGTACTTCGAATCCTCGAACCCACCGAAGGTCTCACCCGTTTCCATGGCCAACTTATTCGAGGAGCTCAACGCGTGGAAGAGCACCGTGTAGAAGTAGATGTTGGTGAAGTCCAAGCCCTCTTCGGAGCCGTAGTGGACGTGCTCCCGTGCCAGGTAGCCGTGCAGGTTCATCTGACCCAGGCCGATGGCGTGCGAGGCCTTGTTCCCCTCGGCGATCGAAGGAACCGAACCGATGTAGGACATATCCGATACGGCGGACAACGCGCGGATGGCGGTCTCCACCGTGGCACCCAAGTCGGGGGAATCCATCGCCTTGGCGATGTTCAACGAGCCCAGGTTGCAGGAGATGTCCTTGCCGATCTCCTCGTAGCCGAGGTCCTCCTTGTACACCGACGGCGAGGAAACCTGCAGGATCTCCGAGCAGAGGTTGCTCATGATGACCTTGCCCTTGATCGGGTTGGCCCGGTTCACCGTGTCTTCGAACATCACGTACGGGTAGCCCGATTCGAACTGGATCTCCGCGAGGGTCTGGAAGAACTCGCGGGCGTTGATCTTGGTCTTCTTGATCCGGGAATCGTCGACCATCTCGTAGTACTTCTCCGTGACGGAGACGTCGGAGAAGGGGATGCCGTAGACGCGCTCGACGTCGTAGGGCGAGAAGAGGTACATGTCCTCGTTCGTCTGGGCCAGCTGGAAGGTGATGTCCGGGACGACCACGCCCAGCGAGAGGGTCTTGATGCGGACCTTCTCATCGGCGTTCTCCCGCTTGGTGTCGAGGAAGCGGTAGATGTCCGGGTGGTGGGCGTGCAGGTAGACGGCGCCTGCCCCCTGGCGGGCCCCGAGCTGGTTCGCGTAGGAGAAGCTGTCTTCAAGGAGCTTCATCACCGGAATGACGCCGGAGGACTGGTTCTCGATCTGCTTGATCGGGGCACCGTGCTCGCGGATGTTCGTCAGCGACAGGGCCACCCCGCCCCCGCGCTTGGAGAGCTGGAGCGAGGAGTTGATGCCACGGGCAATGGACTCCATGTTGTCTTCGACGCGCAGCAGGAAGCAGGAAACCAGCTCGCCGCGCTGGGCCTTGCCGGCGTTCAGGAAGGTGGGGGTGGCCGGCTGGAAGCGGCCATCCATGATCTCGTCGACCAGCTGGGTGGCGAGCTGTTCGTTGCCGCGGGCCAGGTGCAGGGCGACCATGCACACGCGGTCCTCGTAACGCTCCAGGAAACGGTTCCCGTCGAACGTCTTCAGCGTGTAGGAGGTATAGAACTTGAAGGCGCCCAGGAAGGTCTCGAAGCGGAACTTCTTCTTATAGGCATGCGCGTAGAGACCACGCACGAAGTTCATCGTGTACTGGTCGATGGTCTCGCGCTCGTAGTACTCGTGCTTCACGAGGTACTCGAGCTTCTCGTCCAGGTCGTGGAAGAAGACCGTGTTGTTGTTCACGTGCTGCAGGAAGTACTGCCGCGCCGCCGCACGATCCGCGGCGAACTGGATCTTCCCGTCCTTGTCATAGAGGTTCAGCATGGCGTTGAGCTCGTGGTAGCCCAACCCCTGGAAGGCCTCGGGGACCTCCTTGGTATCTGTCTTCACGGTTGGCTCTGCGACTGTGGTGTCCAAAACTCTTCCAATCCTTGGCGTACACGGGTGACGTCCTCCGACGTCCCCATGAGTTCGAAACGATATAGCACGGGAACCGAGCACTTGGCGGAGATCTTGTCCGCCGCCAAGCAGTAGGTGGTTCCAAAGTTTGTGTTGCCGGCGCCGATGACGCCGCGTAGCAGCTGCCGGTTCCCCTCGTTGTTCAGGAACCGGATCACCTGCGGCAGAATCGACCGCTCTCCCTTCTCCCCACCGTAGGTGGGCAGAACCAGGACATACGGTTCGGTGGCCAGCAGCTCTGGTTCGCTGGCATAGAGGGGAATCTTCGCCGCATCGAGTCCCAGTTTCTCCATGAACCGTTTCGTGTATCCGGAAACGGAGGAGAAGTAGATCAGGGAACTGTTCGTGGTGTTTGCGGTGGCCGGACTCGTGGTCCGCTCATCCACCGCGATGTCGCCAGACATGAGACCGGCCTCCAACTGCTGGTGATGGGTGGTGTCGCCTCAGGCAACGCTCGAGGCGGCCACGGCCAGTTCCTCGATCTTGTCCGGGCGGAAGCCTGACCAGTGGTCGGCTTCGGTCATGACCACGGGGGCCTGCATGTAGCCGAGGGCCCGAACACGTTCGAGGGCCTCCGCGTCCTGGGAGATATCGACCTTCTGGTAGGCAATGCCCTTCTTGTCCAGCGCCCGGTAGGTGGCGTTGCACTGCACGCATGCTGGCTTGGTATAAACCGTGACGGTCATGGCGTTGATCCCCTCGTACAAAATGTGTGGTCATCTTCGTTGTCTGTCCCGGATTCCCGGGGGTCCGAAAGCGGGCCATCCGAGCGTTGGCGGGAGTGGAAACCGTTCCCGCCCCGTGGGGCGCTTCCTGAGATTTCAATACTACATGTAGTACAAGGAACAGCAAGCAACCCCTATATGTTGTCTTACAAGTATGTCATTCCCCAGTCCCTTAGTCCACAGCGGGTGTGGAGAAACGCATCCCTAATTGCCGCACGAATCCGGGGTTCGGGCCCATCCGTCCACAGCCTGTGCATGGAAGATGCCCACAACCAAACAGCTGGTGTGTCGTTCGGCGACGGCGTGTCGCCACCCATTCTGGAAGGCCGCGGTCGAAGGCTCGGCGGTAGGCTGGATTCAACCTCAGCGGAAGGAACCCACCTGACATGACCACGGTCTCAGAACACATGATCGCCACCCTCCGGGCCAACGGCGTCCAACGAATCCACGGCGTCCCGGGAGATTCGCTCAACGGGATCACCGATGCCCTGCGCAAGGACGGGAACATTATCTGGTCCACCGTCCGCCACGAAGAGGCCGCTGCCTTTGCCGCCGGGGCCGAGGCAACCATGACCGGGCGCCTGGGCGTCTGCGCCGGCAGCTGCGGGCCGGGCAACCTGCACCTGATCAACGGGCTCTACGAGGCCAACAGGTCCCGCGTGCCGGTGCTCGCCATCGCCGCCCACATCCCCAGCGCGGAGATCGGCAGCAACTACTTCCAGGAAACCCACCCCCAGGACCTGTTCAGCGAGTGCTCGGTCTTCACCGAAATGGTCTCCACCCCCGACCAGATGCCCCGTTTGATGGAAATCGCCATGCGGACGGCGATCGAAAAGCGTGGTGTGGCCGTGCTGGTCATTCCCGGTGACGTGGCCCTGGCGCCGGCGACCAACGAACGCATCACCCACATTCGCCGCGCCAACCCCGTGGTGGTGCCCTCGAGGGAGGAACTCGACGAGGCCGCAGGGATCCTCAACGCCGGGTCCAAGGTCACCATCCTCGCCGGCGCGGGCGTGGCAGGAGCCCACGACGCGGTGGTGGGCCTGGCGGACACCCTGGGCGCGCCCATCGTCCACGCCCTGGGTGGCAAGGAACACATCGAATACGACAATGAATTCGACGTCGGCATGACCGGGCTGCTCGGTTTCGCCTCGGGCTACCGGGCCATGGAGGACGCCGACACCCTGCTGATGCTGGGCACCGATTTCCCCTACCAGCAGTTCTTCCCCTCCAAGGCCCGCATCATCCAGGTCGATATCCGGGGCGAGCAGCTCGGTCGCCGCACCCCGGTGGACCTCGGATTGGTGGGGTCGGTGGCCGATACCGCTACGGCCCTGCTGCCGATGCTCAAACGCAAGTCCCGCAGGTCCCACCTCAAGGACGCGCAGAAGCATTACCGCAAGACCCGCGAGAAGCTCGACGACCTGGCCACGAAGACGCGTAAAGGCAAACCGCTGCACCCGCAGTTCGTGGCCCGCTCCCTGGATCGGCACGCCTCCGACGACGCCGTGTTCATCCCCGATGTCGGCTCCCCGGTCATGTGGGCCTCCCGCTACCTGACGATGAACGGGCGTCGGCGCCTGTTCGGCTCCTTCGCCCACGGGTCCATGGCCAACGCGCTCCCCCAGGCCATCGGAGCCCAGGCCGCAGCCCCGGACCGGCAGATCGTTGCCATGTGTGGTGACGGCGGGTTGTCGATGCTCATGGGCGAGCTGCTCACGGTGGTGCAGTCCAGGTTGCCGGTGAAGATGGTGGTCTTCAACAACTCCTCGTTGAACTTCGTGGAGCTGGAGATGAAGGCAGCCGGATTCGTGAATTACGCCACGGATCTGGAGAACCCGAACTTCGCCGACGTGGCCAACGCCGTCGGGATCCTGGGGATCCGGGTCGAAAGCTCGGCGGATCTGGATGCGGCGCTGAAGAAGGCCCTCGCCCATGACGGACCAGCACTCGTCGATATCGTCACGGCGCGCCAGGAACTGACCATGCCACCGAATGTCACGGCCGAGCAGGCCAAGGGATTCGCCCTCTACGCCGTGCGCACGGTCATGTCCGGCCGGGGCGACGAACTGCTGGACCTGGCTGCCACGAACTGGCGCCAGCTCTTCTAGGCCCATCCCATGGAAGGCCTGGAGCAGTTCATTGCTGCTCCGGGCCTTTCGTCATGCCGTCCGCCACGGCTTCCGGCAGCAGGGCGCCCCATCCACCGGCTGCTTCACCGAATATGGGTCTTGACCGCGTTCGTGCGGATCTTCCCCTTGGAAGGGAAACTCGGGCGCGACATGCACCGGATGGCCGTACGGCTGCTAGACGTCGACGACAGCGATCCCGCCATCCGCGGGCTCATCCAGGGCACCCTTGACATGGCACGAGGCTTGGGGCTGGCAGATACGCCGCGCAATGACTCGCATCGTCGAGGCCACGTGGTTGCCGTCTGGTCGGCCCAACTCGCTTCCGCTCTCGGAAGGGCCTAGGACGCCACCGCCCCGACCTGCTCGAAGACCGTTGTGGGACCGGCCTGCAGCAAAACATGCCCTACTCACGTTCGCCGGTTCAAGTACCGGGGGCGGCTGGCATCGCGCTAGCATGGGGACGCCGTGTGTCGATACCCGGCCGTAACCACGCTGTCTCCTCGTCGTGGGAGAACACATCCATTGCATCGAGGGACGAACCTAGTCATGGTCCCGAGGCGAAGGAGTACTGATTGTCTGACGCAGAAGAACCCCCGAAGGGTTCGACCGACGCACCCCGCCCCCGGATTGATCGCAGTCGTTTCGGCATAACCGGCCGCCGCAGGGGACCCGATACCGACCCGATGCGTCCCCCGATCTCCAGCAGCGAGATGAGCAAGGGGCCCGTCGAACTCTCCGAGCACCGCGGCCCACGGGTGAACTGGCGCGTCTTCATCATCTCCTCGGCGATCATCCTGGGATTCTCCTGCTGGGCGATGGCCTTGCCGGATCAGGCCTCGGCGACGATGCAGGCCGCCGTGACCTGGATTTCGACCAATCTCGGCTGGTTCTACGTCCTCACGATCACCCTGGTCATCCTCTTCGTCCTCTGGGTGGCGCTCTCCAAGGAGGGCGGGGTCAGGTTGGGACCGGATCATGCCCGTCCGCAGTACAATCTCTTCACCTGGGTGGCCATGCTGTTCGCCGCCGGGGTCGGCATCGACATGCTCTTCTATTCGGTCACCGGCCCGATCACCCAATTCATCACCCCGCCCTCGGCCACCCCCGAATCCGCCGAGGCCCTCCATGACTCGGTCATCTGGACCATGTTCCACTACGGGATCGCCGGATGGTCGATGTACGCCCTGTTGGGCATGGCCATGGGCTACTTCGCCTACCGCTGGGGAATGCCCCTGTCGATCCGGGCGGTCCTGTATCCGCTCCTGGGCAAACGGGTCCGTGGGGCCACCGGCGACGTGATCGACATCTTCGCCCTCGTGGGCACCGTCTTCGGCGTGGCCACCTCGATGGGCATCGGGGTGGTCCTGCTCAACGTCGGTTTCGCCTGGCTGCTGGGAATCGAAGAGGGGCTGGCCCTGCAGATCGCCCTGGTGCTGGTGGCCGTGATCATGACGGTGGCCGCCTGCGCCTCGGGGGTGGACAAGGGGATCAGGCTGATCTCGGAGCTCAACCTCTGGGCCGCGGGGGCCATGATGCTCTACATCCTGATCACCGGTAAGACCGCCTTCCTGCTCAATGCGATGGTGGAGAACATCGGCAGATTCGTCCTGACGCTGCCCGAACGCACGTTGAAGACCTTCGCCTATACCGATGGCGGCAGTGAGTGGATGGGAAGTTGGACCCTGTTCTTCTGGGCCTTCTGGCTCGCGTGGGGTCCCTTCGTCGGGCTGTTCCTGGCCCGGATCTCCCGGGGGCGCACGTTGCGCGAATTCGTGATCGCCGCGATCACCGCCCCGGTGCTGTGCGATTTCTTCATCGTCACGATCTTCGGCAACAGTGCCCTGCGCCAGGTGTTGGAGGGCAACAGGGACTTCGCCGAACTGGCCATGGATAGTCCCGAGCACGGCTGGTATGCATTATTGGAGATGTTCCCCGGCGCCCCCTTCCTGATCGGTCTGGCCACCCTGTCGGGCATGCTGTTCTATCTCACCAGCGCCAACTCCGGGGCCATGGTGATGGCCAACTTCTCCTCGTCGATCCCCGATCCCTCGGTGGACGGGGCCAAATGGCTACGGATCTTCTGGGCCGTGCTCACCGCGGTCCTGACGGTTTCGATGATCGTCGCCGGAGGGGTGGCGACCATGGAACATGCGACGCTGATCTTCGCGCTGCCGGTGACCATCATCAGTTATCTGGTCATGGCCTCCTTCTCCAAGGTGCTGCGGATGGAGCGGGCCGAACGCGAGGGGCAGGTGCGGCGCCGCCGCTCCATGGCCGTCCATGGCGGTCAGACCCCCGAAAAGACCTGGCGTCAGCGTCTGGCTCAGTTGCGCTCCTACCCCTCGAAGAAGGCGGTCGCCCAGTTCGCGGACAGGGTGGTGGAACCGGCGTTGCAGGAGGTGGTCACGGAGTTCAACGGCCTGGGCTACGACGCCGAACTGACCTCCTCCCCCAACGCCGACACCGGGATCAGCGAGCACACCCTGCTGGTGAACATGGAGGACCACCGGAACTTCCACTACCAGGTCGCGGCGGTCGAGGCGCCGGCCCCGATGTTCGGCGGACGCAGCATGTCGCGACAGATCGACATCTACTACCGTCTGGAGGTCTTCACCCAAACGGGAACGGAGGGCTATGACCTGATGGGCCTGACCGAACAGCAGATCATCAACGACGTGCTCGACCGCTACGAAGCGCACCTGGGGTTCCTGCACTACTCCACCGAACATGACTACGCTTCGGTCCTGACCCCGGTCATGCCGACCACGACGGGAACCATCCCCCGGATCCCCGATTCGGCGGACGACGTCGAACCTCTCGAAGAGGACGAACAGTAGTCCCCTGACCGCGGGCCGGCACTTCGGCCCCGGACACAGAAGAAGCCCCGTCCGTGGACGGGGCTTCTTCTCATGGATCCTGAATTCGGTGGAGGTAAGGGGATTCGAACCCCTGACCTTCTGCATGCCATGCAGACGCGCTACCAACTGCGCCATACCCCCGAAAGGGAGTCGCCGGTTTCGTTTCCGACCGGACAACTCATCCATCATAGGGCACGGAATTTAGCCCGCGCAAATCGCCTCCCCCTACTAGGCGGAGGTCTCCGGGTCCTCAACCACGGCCACGCTCCGGGCGGCAGCCGG
>JAKDMV010000170.1 GCA_030452125.1 Micrococcaceae bacterium | reverse complement strand
CCTACGGCACCCCCATCACCGCCACCCTGGTCAATTTCCTCGTCGGGGGAACCGCCCTGTTCATCCTGTGGGGCCTCAGCTCCCTCGGGGGTGAACACCAGCTGTCCTTCCCCGCCGAATGGTGGCTCTACACCGGAGGGGTCTTCGGCTGCGTGTTCATCGCCATCGGCGCCCTGCTGGTCAAATCCCTGGGCGTGCTGATCTCCGGATTATGCATGATCGCCGGACAACTCGTCGGCTCGCTGGCCATCGACCTGATCCTGCCGGCCCCGGGCACCGTCATCGCCGTGGCGACGTTGCTGGGCACCCTGCTGACCCTGGCCGCCGTCGTCCTGGCCAGCGTCCCGGCCGGACGGCTGGCCCGGCCCACGCGGGGGCGCCGGTAGGTGAAATTGCCTGCGGACACGGCGATCACGTTAGGCTTGGCCGATATTGTTACCCCGCTACGGACCGCAACCAGCGGCCTCGTAAACCATTGGAGTTGAATTCATGGCGCCCCAGTCCCCGCTCGATCAGGTCATCTCCCTCGCCAAACGGCGCGGCTTCGTCTTCCAGGCCGGTGAGATCTACGGTGGATCCCGCTCCGCCTGGGACTACGGCCCGCTGGGGACCGAACTGAAGGAAAACATCAAGCGCGAGTGGTGGCAGTCCTTCGTGCGCGGCCGCGACGACATGGTCGGCCTGGACTCCTCGGTCATCCTGCCCAAGGCGGTCTGGGAGGCCTCGGGGCATGTGGCGACCTTCACCGACCCGCTGGTCGAGTGCACCAGCTGCCATCGACGCCACCGCGAAGACCACCTCATCGAGGCCTTCACCGCCAAGAAGAAGCGCGACCCGGTCGATGGCATGTCGGAGATCGCCTGCCCGGATTGCGGGAACAAGGGCGGCTGGACCGAACCGCAGCTCTTCTCCGGCCTGGTCAAGACCTACCTCGGCCCGGTGGACAACGAAGCCGGGCTGACCTTCCTGCGCCCCGAAACCGCCCAGGGCATCTTCGTGAACTTCAACAACGTGCTCACCACCTCGCGCAAGAAGCCCCCGTTCGGCATCGGCCAGATCGGCAAGGCCTTCCGCAACGAGATCACCCCGGGCAACTTCATCTTCCGCACCCGCGAATTCGAGCAGATGGAGATCGAGTTCTTCACCGCCCCCGAAGACGCCGGGCACTGGTACCGGGAATGGATCGACGCCTGCTGGGCCTGGTTCCTGGATCTGGGCATCAACCCGGAGAACATGCGCCAGTACGACGTCCCCGACGGGGAACGCGCCCACTACTCGGCGGGTACCGTCGATTTCGAGTACCGCTTCGGTTTCAAGGGCTCCGAATGGGGCGAGCTGATGGGGGTGGCCAACCGGACCGATTACGACCTGGGGGCCCACACCGCAGGCTCGGGCACCGAACTGAGCTACTTCGACCAGGCCACCGGCGAGCGGTTCACCCCCTACGTCATCGAGCCCTCCTTCGGCTTGACCCGCGCGATGATGGCATTCCTGGTGGATGCCTACACCGAGGACGAGGCCCCGAACTCCAAGGGTGGCGTCGATAAGCGCACCGTGCTCAAGCTGGACCCGCGGCTGGCCCCGGTGAAGGCCGCGGTGCTGCCGTTGAGCCGCAACGAGGAACTCACCCCCAAAGCCAAGGAACTGGCCGCCGAGCTGCGCAAGCACTGGAACGTGGACTTCGACGATTCCGGGGCCATCGGCCGCCGCTACCGTCGCCAGGATGAGATCGGCACCCCGTTCTGCATCACCGTGGACTTCGACACGCTCGAGGACCACGCGGTGACCATCCGTGAACGCGACACCATGAACCAGGAACGAGTGGCCCTGGACCAGGTGAAGTCCTACCTGGCCACGCGTCTACTCGGCGCCTGAGCCCCCACGGGCCGGCCACCCCACGGTGGCCGGCCCGCAGTCGTTTCACCACCTCCAACTCGCATCAGGAGCATCATGAGCAACCTCACCTACCGGCCGTGGCAAGAAGGCGACGACCTGGCCCTCCTGGAGATCCTCGGGGATCCATCCACACCACAGGCCCATATCGACCGCACGATGCTCCGTGCCGATGGTGATGACCCGTGGGCCCGCACGCTCGTCGCCGTCGACGAGGGCGTCCCGGTCGGCGCCGGCACGCTGTTCGAGTCCTCGCTGCACCCCGACCGGCTGTGGTTCTTCGTGGAGGTCGCCCCGGGCCTGCGCCGCCAGGGGGTCGCCACCGAACTGCTGCGGCGGCTGCGCGAATTCCCGGCCCCGTCGGGGGTCACCGCACTGAAGTCCAGGTACACGGTCGAAGGCGCCGAAGGTGAAGCAGCGGCCGCCTTCACGGTCTCCCTCGGCCAGGAACAGATCCAGAGGTCCCGCGGGGTCGTCGTGGAACCGGACTCCTTGCGCCTGCCGGTCTTCGAGGACGAAGGACTGACCCTGGAGGAGGCCGCCACCGGGTCGGTGGAGCTCTCCCAGGTGGTCGCGGACTTCTACAACGCGGTCCACGAGTGGGACCGGGCGCAGATGACCCTGGGCCGTGCCCAGACCATGCTGCTCAACGAGGCCACCGGGGCCAAGGGCGCCATCGTGCTGCGCGACAAGCCCAAGGAATCCGGCGGCAAGATCCTCTCCTTCGCGATCAGCTACGAGCCCGACCGCGTCGACGCCCCGGCCGATGTGCTCATGGGCTGGGACCCCTCCCTTTCCGACTCCGAGGCCCGTGAGGCGGTCCGCGGTCTGCTGGCCATGCTGGCCCACCAGTACCCGGTCAAGCTCGAAGTCGACGACGCCATGGCCCCGCTCGCGGATCTGACCGATGAACTGATCACCGCCGGATCGGCGACCGTGGTGACCACGACGATCATCGTCGCCAACTAATGCACCCAGGCCGCCGGGGAGGGCCCTTCCCGGCGGCGGCATTCGGAGGATCGGCCCGTTCTTGACACAATGGGGTCGTGAGCGTGATTACCCCCGAT
>JAKDMV010000057.1 GCA_030452125.1 Micrococcaceae bacterium | reverse complement strand
AAGGGCAAGCCCACGGTCATCCTGACCAAGACGGTCAAGGGCTACGGCCTGGGCACGAGCTTCGAGGGGCGCAATGCGACCCACCAGATGAAGAAGCTCACGGCCGACAACCTGAAGGCCTTCCGCGACCTGCTGCGGATCCCGATCACCGATGAGCAGCTCGAAGCCGATCCGTACACCCCGCCGTACTACCACCCGGGCATGGACGCCCCGGAGATCAAGTACATGATGGATCGCCGGGCGGCCCTGGGTGGGGCGGTTCCCGAACGCCGGACCAAGCATGCAGAAGTCCATCTCCCCGAGGACAAGGCCTACGAAGTCGCCAAACGCGGTTCCGGCAAGCAGCAGGCGGCCAGCACGATGGCCTTCGTGCGTCTGCTCAAGGACCTCATGCGCGATAAGAAGTTCGGCAACCGGGTGGTCCCGATCGTCCCCGACGAGTCCCGGACCTTCGGCATGGATGCCTTCTTCCCGACCGCGAAGATCTACAACCCCGGCGGGCAGGAATACCTGTCCGTGGACCGGGATCTGGTGCTGGCCTATAAGGAATCCCCGCAAGGCCAGTTGATCCATCCGGGCATCAACGAGGCCGGCGCGGTGGCTGCCTTCACCGCGGCAGGGACCTCCTACGCCACGCATGGCGAACCGTTGATCCCCGTCTACGTGTTCTACTCGATGTTTGGTTTCCAGCGCACCGGCGACGCCTTCTGGGCTGCCGGTGACCAGATGGCCCGCGGGTTCATCATCGGAGCCACCGCCGGGCGGACCACGCTGACCGGCGAGGGCCTACAGCACGCCGACGGGCACTCCCCGATCCTGGCTTCCACCAACCCGGCAGTGGTCACCTACGATCCGGCCTACGGCTACGAGATCGGGCACATCATCAGGGACGGCCTGGAGCGCATGTACGGGGGCGAGCACGAAGACCCCAACGTCATGTATTACCTCACTGTCTACAACGAGGCGATTGCGCAGCCTGCCGAGCCCGAGGGCTTGGACGTCGAGGGGGTCCTGCGGGGCATCTACCTCCTATCGCCCTCCCAAACCGCGGGCCCGAAGGCCCAGGTGCTGGCTTCGGGCGTCTCGGTGCCGTGGGCCCTGGAGGCCCAGCAGCTCCTCGCCGAGGAGTGGGGCGTCTCCGCCGATGTCTGGTCGGTGACCAGCTGGAACGAACTGCGTCGCGACGGCGTCGCCGCCGAACGTGATTCCTTCCTCCACCCCGAAAACGAGGCGCGGCAGGCCTACGTCACCGAGAAGCTCGCCGAGGCCCAGGGGCCGGTGGTCGCCGTGAGCGACTATGCCAGTCAGGTTCCGGACCAGATCCGACAGTTCGTCCCGAACGACTTCGCGACGCTGGGGGCCGATGGCTTCGGCTTCTCGGACACCCGTCCCGCGGCTCGGCGCTTCTTCGGGATCGACGCACAATCGGTCGTGGTGCGCACGCTGCAGATGCTGGCGCGCCGCGGGGAGATCGATGCCTCGGTCGCCCGCCAGGCCCACGAGCGCTACGGCTTCGACCAGAACGCCGAATAGAGACCGTCAGCACCGCCGCCCGTCCCCTTGGGGGCGGGCGGCGGTGTCATGTGTGGGGCGTGGGCGGCGGCGCGGCGAGACGGGCGGCTGGCGTCGGGCGAGTGTCCTGGTGGCGGGTCCGTGTCCCTCGTGAAGGGGGCCGCCGACGGAGGAGGGTGCGAAGGCTCATCGCCGCTGCCCGCTGGGCCCCGCCGCATGCTGCCGGGGCCCGTGCCCTGGACGCAATAAAGCGCTGGTCGGGGTCGAGTGCTCCCCGGCCAGCGCTTCGCTGTCCGAATAATCGTCTGTGCCGCTCCGGTTCCGTTGGGGGCCGGTCCTCTGCCCGGTCCTGCCCGTGAACGCCTAGCGGGTGGTGGTGGCGCGGCGCCAGCTGGCGCCCAGCCGGGAGAAGAGGCCCGGCTTGCTGGGGGTGTGCAGCGGCGGGGCGAAGTCGGGGTCGAGGCCTCCGACGGCGTAGAAGGGCTCGGTGCAGGGGCGTGGCGTCGAGTGGCTGACCCGCGGCTGGTGCCCGGTGTCGTCCCGGCGATCCTGATCTGTGGTCATGCGGTCCTCCTCGATATGCTCGTTTTCCGGTAGTCGGAAAAACTATTTTGGGATATGGAATAAGTATGGACTCGATTTGATGGTCTGGCAAGGGGTGCTGGGATTTTTTCGAATGGCGCGGCAAGTTCTGCGCCCAGGTCAAGCCGCCGGCGGGCGGAAGGGGTGAAGAATGATCCGCCCTGCGTCTTGACAATCGATATGTGAGCGGGGTTACAGTAGATAACGAAATAAAAATTCCACCATACAGAAACATCGAGTCAACTTGAGGGCCAACCCTCGACGGTAAGGGTGTTCAGCGCCAAGGTGGAAGCAGTCTGACTGTGAAAGAGCTGACACCAATGGATCTCCAGGAATTCAACAATGCCACTGCCGAGCAGGCCGTTGCCACGTTGCGCCCCTGCGCAGACATCGACCGCTGGATCCAGGGCGTCGTCGACAACCGGCCGTATGCCGGGGTCGAGGACCTCCTCGCCCGCGCCGAAGCGGAGGCCACCCCCTTCAGTGCCGGTGAAGTAGATGCCGCCTTGGCGCATCACCCCCGCATCGGGGAGAAGGCCAAGGGCCAGTCGGCCGAAGCCACGCTCAGCCGGGACGAACAATCAGCGGTGGATGCGGAGTCGGAAACGGCACGCAGGATCCTGGAGGGAAACAAGGAGTACGAGCAGAAGTTCGGCCGGGTGTTCCTCATCCGTGCTGCAGGTCGCAGCGCGGAAGAGATCCTGGCCGAGTTGGAACGCCGCCAGGCGAACTCCGAGGAGGCCGAGAGTGCCGAGGTCGCCGTGCAATTGCGCGAGATCGCACTGTTGCGTCTCCGCGGACTCTTCGCCACCACCTAAGCATCGGCGCCGGGCCCCCGTCTTTGGCCCGCCCCCGCACCCAGCGACCCATCCCAAGGAGCAATTCGATGAGCGCAGCAGCGTCCGAACGCAGTCACATCACTACCCACATTCTCGACACCGGGACCGGGAGGCCCGCCTCCGGTGTCAAGGCCACGCTGGAAGCCAAGCAGGCGTCCGGCTGGCAAGAAATCGGCTCAGGAAGCACCGACCAGGATGGTCGGATCAACAACCTCGGGCCGGTCGCGGTTGAAGTAGGGCAATACCGAATCACTTTTGATACCGGGGCCTACTTCGGGAAGACGGGAACGGAAACCTTCTTCCCCGAGGTCGCGCTGGGATTCGTCATCGCCGACGAAGGCCAGCACTACCACGTACCTCTTCTTATCAGCCCGTTTGCATATTCGACATACCGAGGGAGCTAGACATGTCTACCACCGCTTCTAAGCCCAGCACCAAGATCGTCCTGGCAAAGAATCAATACGGCAAGGCCGAGGTCCGCCTGGTCAAGATCACCCGCGACACCGCCCGCCACGAGATCGAGGACCTCAACGTCTCCTCGCAGTTGCACGGCGACTTCGAAGCCGCGCACACCGAGGGAGACAACGGCCACGTCGTCCCCACCGACACGCAGAAGAACACCGTCTATGGCTTCGCCCGTGACGGAGTCGGGTCCCCGGAGAAGTTCATCAAGCGTCTCGGTGACCACTTCGTCTCCGAGTTCGATTGGGTGACCGGTGGGCGCTGGGCCGCGGAACAGTACTTCTGGGACCGCATCCAGGACCACGACCACTCCTTCTCGCGCAACATGAGCGAGGTCCGCACGGCGATCCTGGAGATCGCCGACGGACAGAAGAGCATCCTGGCCGGCATCTCCGGACTGACCGTGCTCAAGTCCACGGGCAGCGAGTTCCGCGGCTTCCCGGTCGACAAGTACACGACCTTGAAGGAGACCTCCGAGCGCGTTCTCGCCACGGATGTCAACACCCGGTGGCGCTACAACACCGAGGCTTCGACCTCGGAGGACACCGATTTCAACGGCATCTACGCCTCCGTGCGTGAATTGCTGCTCAAGGCCTTCGCCGAGACCCACTCGATGGCCCTGCAGCAGACGATGTACGAAATGGGCCGCCTGGTTCTCGAGACGCATCCCGAGATCGAGGAAATCCGTTTCTCGCTGCCGAACAGCCACCACTTCCTGGTGGACCTGTCGCCGTTCGGCCAGGACAACCCCAACGAGGTCTTCTTCGCGGCGGATCGCCCGTACGGCCTCATTGAAGCAACCATCCAGCGTGAAGGCGTTTCGCCCACGCACCCGATCTGGGAAAATGCCGCAGGCTTCTGCTAAGCGGTAGTACACGCCGGGCGCCCGCAGCATTGCGGACGCCCGGCCCTCACGGAAGTGCACAAGGAGGTCAGCCGTGAAAGCCAAGCAACATCGAAACGCCACAGCAGTAGCCCGTCCGGAAGACGAGAAGCTACCACTGGGGCGCACCCTCGCCTATGGCTTGCAGCATGTGCTCACCATGTATGGCGGCATCATTGCTCCGCCACTGATCATCGGCGCGGCCGCGGGCATGGACAGCACCGATCTGGCCCTGCTGGTCGCATCCTGCTTGTTCATCGGCGGTCTGGCCACGATCCTGCAAACGGTCGGCGTCCCCTTCTTCGGCGCCCAGTTGCCGCTGGTCTAGGGCACGTCCTTCGCGTCCGTCGCGACGCTGGTCACCATCGTCAAGGGTGATGGTGGCATCCAAGCGGTCTTCGGGGCCGTCATGGTCGCCGCGGCCATCGGTTTCCTTGTGGCACCGTTCTTTGCCCGCATCATCAGATTCTTCCCGCCGGTGGTCACCGGTGTGGTCATCACCATGATCGGCCTTTCGCTCACCCCGGTGGCGGCGAACTGGTCCATGGGTGGCGACGATACGACGGACGACTACGGCTCCCTGGCCAATATCGGCTTGGCCGCGTTGACGCTGCTCATCGTGCTCCTGTTGAGCAAGGTCGGCAATGCCGCGATCTCACGCCTGTCGATCCTGTTGGCCATCGTCATCGGGACCCTGGTGGCCTGGGCGGTCGGCATTGCCGACTTCGCCACGGTCGGAGACGGCCCCATCTTCGAGATCCCCAAGCCGTTGGCCTTCGGCATGCCGGTCTTCGAAATCGGTGGCATCATCTCCATGACGATCGTGGTGCTGGTGATCCTGACCGAAACCACGGCAGACATCCTGGCCGTCGGCGAAATCGCCAAGACGCGTGTCGACTCCAAGCGCATCGGAGACGGCCTGCGCGCCGATATGATCTCCAGCTTCGTCGCACCGTTCTTCAACACGTTCACGCAGAGTGCCTTCGCCCAGAACGTCGGGCTGGTCGCCATCACCGGCATCAAGAGCCGCTTCGTGGTCACTGCCGGCGGCGGCATCCTGGTGGTCCTGGGCCTGCTGCCCATCCTGGGGCGCGTGGTGGCAGCCATCCCGCTTCCCGTACTCGGCGGCGCCGGCATCGTGCTCTTCGGCACGGTGGCAGCCAGCGGCATCCGTACCTTGTCGAAGGTCAACTACGACAAGGGGATGAACATGATCATCGTCTCCGCGTCGCTGGCCTTCGGCTTGATCCCCGTGGTCAAGGGCGACTTCTACGATGCCTTCCCCACCTGGCTGGCCACGATCCTGGATTCCGGCATCAGCTCCGCAGCCCTGATGGCCGTGCTGTTGAACATCCTGTTCAACGAGCTCAAGCTGGGTAATCCTTCCAAGAACGCCTCGGTGTTCGCTGCGTCCCCGCCGCGTATGGTCCGTGAGGACCAGGTGCACAGCCTGCAGGACGGGGACCACTACGAATCCGGCAAGCTGATCTCGGTGGACGGCGACGAGATCCCGGTGGTCAGCGTCGATGAGTACACCGTGGTCATGGCCGAGCATGTGAAGGCCTGTGAGGCCGAAGGCATCCCTGCGGCCCTGCCCGAGGGCATGGAGCCGGAGGAGGTCAAGCGCCAAGCCGAGAACGTCAAGGCCGTGCGTGAGAACGGTGCCACGGAAGCCACTGCCGCGCAGCCCGAGGCTGCTGGCCAGGAACTACGTGCCGACGCCCTCCACGAGCAGGACGAGGGCGAGACGGGTTCCTCGGAACACGGGGCCCATAGGGCCTAGGGTCCGGCCCCGCCGCCCCACGAATGAGAACAGCCCGCCTTCACCAGGGAAACCTGGTGAAGGCGGGCTGTTCTTTGTCCGATGCGGCTCTGTAACCCCGGATCATCCTGCCGTGGTGGCGCAGTCGCAGTGCGCGGGCCCTGGCTGACCGGCTGCGGGCCCCGGGCCTCGAGGCGGGAAGCCCGGGCCCGCAGCCGGGCCCGCAGCCGGGCCCGCAGCCGGGCCCGCAGCCGGGCCCGCAGCCGGTGCCGTGGGCCTAGGAGCCGTTGGAGCCGCGCAAGGCAGTGGCGATGGCATCGGCCACCCGCTGCAGGGCAGGAACGGCGCGATCACCGAAATCACGATCGACACGGGTGGTCGGGCCGGAAATGGAAACGGCCATCGGGGTCGGGGCGCCCGGAACGGCCATGGCGAAGCAACGCACTCCCAACTCCTGCTCCTCCTCGTCGATCGAATAGCCCGCCTTGCGGATGCGGTCGAGCTCGGCGTGGAGTTCCTTTAACGTCCCGATGCTGTGGGGCGTGGGGGTCGGCATGCCGGCCTGGCCGACCAGGCGGTCGACGCGCTCGGTATCCATGACCGAGAGGATCGCCTTGCCGGCCCCGGTGTCGTGGAGGTTGGCCCGGCGGCCCACCTCGGTGAACATCCGCACGCTGTGCGGGGAGGGGACCTGATTGATGTAGGTGATCATGTCGCCGTCGAGCACCGAGAGGTTCGCCGATTCGCCCAGCTCGTTGACGAGCGTCTTCAACAGCGGCGCCGCGACCGAGCCCAGTTGGCGGTTGGCGACCTCGCCCAACCTGATCAGGCGCGGGCCCAGCGCGTAGCGGCGGTTGGGCAGCTGGCGGACATGCCCGATGCCCACCAGCGTGCGCAGCAGCCGGTGGATCGTCGGCAGCGGCATCGGGGTTTCGGCCGCCAACTCACTCAGGGTGCATTCCCCGCCGGCCCGGGCGATGAGTTCTAGCAAATCGAAGGCGCGCTCCACTGATTGGACACCGGTGGCTGGTTTGGTGGGCATGGTTTCTCCTTGAAACGTGGTCGCCGGCCGGGGATGCCGCACGGTCTGGCCGGATATGGAGCGGCGTTTTGATCCAGAGTACTTGAAGTGGGAAAACTTTTTCCGTTAGCCGAGAAAGTTCATCCAGCGTTCGAGGAACGAATCTGTACGCTGACCTTGATTTTCCGTAGTACAAATAATATTATCCACTATACGGAAATGTTTTTTATGGCAGGTACTGCAAAAGCAGACCGACCATCAGTTCTAGTAGGAGGAATTCATGGCGAATCCCAGCCCCGGATATTCAATGACCCTGAGGGTCGAGGCACCGGCCAGCTTCACGGCCACGAGCGATCTTGCCGCAGCCGTCAGTGCTGCAGGCGGTGCGATCACGGCGCTGGATGTCACTGAATCAACCCACAGCATCATGGTGATCGACGTCAGCTGCAACACCACGGACGCCGAGCACGGCGAACGCATCCGCGAGGCACTGGACGACCTCGAGAACGTCACGGTCCGCAACGTCAGCGACCGCACGTTCCTGATGCACCTGGGCGGCAAGCTCGAAGTGGTTCCCAAGGTGGCCCTGCGCAACCGCGATGACCTCTCCCGTGCCTACACCCCCGGCGTCGCCCGCGTCTGCCAGGCCATCGCCGACGACCGCTCCAAGGCACGCAACCTGACGATCAAGCGCAACACCATCGCCGTGGTCACCGACGGCTCCGCGGTGTTGGGGCTGGGCAACATCGGCCCCGAGGCGTCCCTGCCGGTCATGGAGGGCAAGGCGGCCCTCTTCAAGCAGTTCGCCGACGTCGATGCCTGGCCGGTTTGCCTGGATACCCAGGACACGGATGAAATCGTCAGCATCGTCAAGGCCCTTGCCCCGGTCTACGGGGGCGTGAACCTCGAGGACATCGCCGCACCGCGCTGTTTCGAGATCGAGGCCCGCCTGCGGGAGGAACTGGACATCCCGGTCTTCCACGATGACCAGCACGGGACGGCCATCGTCACCCTGGCGGCCCTGCAGAATGCGCTGCGTGTGGTGGACAAGAAGATCGAGGACGTGCGCATCGTCGTCTCGGGTGTCGGCGCTGCGGGCAACGCCATCGTCCAGCTGCTGCTGGCCCGTGGGGCGAAGAACGTCATTGCCTGTGGCCGCAATGGTGCCATCGACCGCAACACCGAACACAGCGATTCCCACCGCGCCTGGTTGGCGGAGAACACCAACCCGGAGAACTTCAGCGGCACCCTCCACGAGGCCATGGTCGGCACCGATGTCTTCATCGGTGTCTCCGCCCCCAATATCCTCGAGGAGAAGCACATCGAGTCCATGAACGACGGCGCGATCGTCTTTGCCATGGCCAACCCCGACCCCGAGGTCGACCCGGTCGTTGCTGGCCGCCACGCAGCAGTGGTGGCCACCGGCCGCAGTGACTACCCGAACCAAATCAACAACGTGCTGGCGTTCCCGGGCTTCTTCCGTGGCCTGCTCGACGCCCACGCGGTTGATATCATCCCGGAAATGCTGGTTGCCGCAGCCGACGCGATCGCCGCGCGGGTGGACGACAACGAGCTGAACTCCGGATTCATCATTCCCAGCGTGTTCGACCCGCACGTCGCCGGAGACGTGGCCGACGCCGTAGTCGCCGCAGCACGCGGCAGCAAGTAGGAGGATCATCATGAGCATTTCACTAACGCACGTTCCCGACGTAGACGGAGCCCAGGACGTCCTGAGCGACGAGGCCCTGGCCTTCGTGGAGAAGCTGCAGCGTCGTTTCGCGGCGACCCGCGACGAGCTGTTGACCGCACGTCAGACGGCCCAGCAGGCCGCCTCCGAGAAGGGGACCATCGATTTCCTTCCCGAGACCGCAGAGGTGCGCGCCGGAGACTGGAAGGTCGCCGAAGCCCCCGAGAAGCTGCGCGACCGCCGTGTGGAGATCACCGGACCGGCCTCACCGGCCAAGATGGCCATCAATGCGCTGAACTCCGGCGCCAAGGTCTGGCTGGCCGACCTCGAAGACGCGTCGACCCCCACCTGGCACAACGTCGTCGACGCACTGGTCAACCTGGGCGAGGCGGCTCGTGGAACCTTGTCGTTCCGTTCGCCCGAAGGCAAGGAATACAACCTGCGGACCGATGCCGAGCTGGCCACCGTGGTGGTGCGCCCGCGCGGCTGGCACCTTCCCGAAGCCAACGTGCTCGTCGATGGCGCCCCCACCGTCGGTGCGCTGGTTGATTTCGGCCTGCACTTCTTCCACAACGCGAAGGAGCTGGCCGCCAAGGGCGACGGGCCCTTCTACTACCTGCCCAAGATGGAATCCCACCTCGAGGCACGGCTGTGGAACGACGTCTTCACCTTCGCCGAGGCAGAACTGGGCATCGAGCACGGGACCGTCCGGGCCACCGTGCTGATCGAGACGATCCCCTCCGCCTTCGAGATGGACGAGATCCTCTACGAACTGCGCGACCACGCGTCGGGCCTGAACGCCGGACGCTGGGACTACCTGTTCAGCATCATCAAGTACTTCCGCTCCTCCGGCGATAAGTTCATCATGCCGGACCGCGCCGATGTGGCGATGACGGCCCCGATGATGCGTGCCTACACCGACCTGTTGGTGCAGACTTGCCATAAGCGTGGTGCCTTCGCCATGGGCGGCATGGCCGCCTTCATCCCGAACCGCCGCGAACCGGAAACCACCGAGGCCGCCTTCAAGAAGGTCAGGGCCGACAAGACCCGTGAAGCCGGTGACGGCTTCGACGGTTCATGGGTGGCGCACCCGGATCTGGTGTCGATCTGCTCCGAGGTCTTCGGATCCGTGTTGGGCGATCGCCCGAACCAGCTGGACAAGCAGCGTCCCGAGGTCTCCGTCGGCGCCGAGGACCTCCTGGATGTCGCTTCTGCTCCGGGCCAGGTCACCGAGCAGGGGGTCCACGCGAACCTGTATGTCGCGGTCGCCTACACCGCCGTCTGGCTTTCGGGCAATGGTGCGGTGGCGATCCACAACCTGATGGAGGACGCCGCCACGGCGGAGATCTCCCGCTCGCAGGTGTGGCAGCAGATCCGCAACGGCGTCGTGGCCGACGACACCGGAAACACCATCACCGCCGAACTCGTCAAGGCCGCCCTGGCCGAGGAGATCGAGCGGCTGCGCACCGAAGTCGACGACAAGGAAACCTTCGAGAAGTACTACGTTCCGGCGGGCGAGCTCATCGGTCGTCTGGTTTCCGGGCGCGATGAGGACTTTGAAGACTTCCTCACGCTGCCGGCCTACCGCCTCCTGTCCACCGAGTTGGTGAACCGATGAGCGTAAGCCCGGTCCTGGACGAGACCATCCTCAAGACGGTCGAAACCCGGCTCGCGGCCACCGACAAGCTCCTGGAGCGTTCCTACCCGGGGGATAGCGGAGTCCGTCAGCCGGTGCATACCGCCTACGTCCCCGCCGATAAGTTCACGGCCGACACGCCGGCCCAGTGGGGCCGGCAGGCCCTGGCGGCCGCCCGCGAGTTCGGTGGGTTGGCCGTGCTGGCCCGCTCCGTGGGCCTCGACGCCGAAGGCGGCGCCGACGTCACCGCCGGGTCGCGCGCCGATCTGCTGGCCGAGCTCGTGGCCCAGAAGCTGGACAACGAGCCGATTGAAGACCTGCGCATCGACTTCGAAGACGGGTTGGGGGACCGGCCCGACGAGGAAGAGGACGCCCACGCCATCCGGGCCGCCCAGGAAGTGAACCGGGCCGTTGCCGCGGGCATCGCCCCGCCGTTCATCGGGATCCGCTTCAAATGCTTCGAGCTGCCCACCCGGCAGCGTGCCCTTCGCACCCTCGACCTGTTCATTGGCTCGCTGATGGACACCGGGGGACTGCCCGACGGGCTGGTCCTGACGCTGCCCAAGGTGACCACGGTGGCCCAGGTCGAGGCGATGGTCTTCGTATGCGAGAAGCTGGAGGCCGCCCACGGGCTGCCGGCACGGCGGCTGCGCTTCGAGGTCCAGATGGAAACCCCGCAGCTGATCCTCTCGGCCGAAGGCACGGTGCCGTCGGCCCAGCTGATCCACGCAGGACGGGGAAGGGTTTCGTCGCTGCACTACGGAACCTACGACTACTCGGCGTCGCTGGGGATCGCCGCGGAGTACCAGTCGATGGAGCACCCCGCTGCGGATCACGCCAAGAACGTGCTCCAGGTCGCGGTCGCCGGAACGGGGGTCCATCTCTCCGATGGGTCCACGAACATCCTGCCCATCGGCGAGCCGGACCATGTCAGCAAGGCGTTTGCCTTGCACGCCCGGCTGGTGCGCCGGCATCTGGAGCGGGGGATCTACCAGGGGTGGGACCTCCACCCGGCCCAACTGGCCACCCGCTACCTCGCGACCTACGCCTTCTACCGCGACGGTTTCGACGCAGCGGCCAACCGGTTGCGCAACTACGTGCACCAGGTCGAATCCTCGATCATGGACGAGCCGGCCACCGCGCGGGCCCTGGCCATGTTCATCTACCGCGGTCTGACCTGCGGTGCGTTGACGGCCAGCGAAGTCGAGAACGGCGTCGAAATCACCCAGGCACAACTCGGGGCCCTGGCTCTGGGTCGTCCCGCGATCAACGCAAAGGAAACCCATGTCTAAAACCAGCACCGCTCCGGTGGAGGCCCCCTACTACACGGCCCAGGGTGGTCATCCGCCCCAGACGGATCTGTTGACCGACCGCGCCGTGGTCACCGAGGCCTATACGGTCATCCCGCGCGGGGTCCTGCGCGATATCGTGACCTCGGTTCTTCCGGAGTGGACGGGAACCCGTTCCTGGGTCCTGAACCGTCCGGTGTCCGGTGGGGCGACCACGTTCTCCCAGACCATCGTCGAGGTGTCCCCCGGCGGCGGCTCGCAGAACCCCGAGCCGCAGCCCGAGGTGGAGGGATTCCTCTTCGTCATGCAGGGATCGCTGCGGTTGGTGATCGACGGAACGACCCACCAGCTCAGCGAAGGTGCTTTTGCCTTCATCCCCGCCGGGACCGCTTACAGCGTGAACAACGACGGCACGGAGGCTGCCAGCTTCCACTGGTTCCGCAAGCGCTACCAGCCGCTCGAGGGGCATACGGCCCGTCCGGTCGTCGGCAACGAGCGCGATCTGGAGCCCAAGGCCATGCCGGGTACCGACAATAAATGGCGCACCACCCGCATGCTCGACCCCGAGGACCTCGCGTTCGACATGCACGTGAACATCGTGACCTTCGAGCCCGGCGCCTCGATCCCGTTCGCGGAGACCCACACCATGGAGCACGGCCTCTACGTCCTGGAAGGCAAGGCCGTCTACCGGCTTAACGCCGACTGGGTCGAGGTGCAGGAAGGCGATTACATGTCGCTGCGCGCCTTCTGCCCGCAGGCTTGCTACGCCGGTGGGCCGGCGAACTTCCGCTACCTGCTCTACAAGGACGTCAATCGCCAGATTGCATTGTAGCGACCAATGAACAAACCGGCCGTCGGGGCTTCGTCCCGGTGGCCGGTTTTTTCGTGGGCCACCGACCGTGGTTGGGCTGCGGGCCACTGGCCCGCGGCCCCACCACCGCGGAGGCCCACACCCATTTCAGCCGAGGCCCTGATCAGAGGCCGAATCCAGCCCTCCCACGCCCCCTGAAGGTGCCGGGGGCAGCGTCCGGTGCTCCCGGACGGCCGGTCCGCGCGCCGACCGGCCGTGACCCCGAAGTCTTGACAGGTGATGCGGGACTCACCTAATGTTTTCAGTAGGCAGAAGTAAACTTCCACAATCTGGAAATGACCGTTCCGAAAGGAATCCACATGGCTTACACCGTCAACTGCTCCATCCTGCTGACCGAGCTCCCCTTGCTGGAGCGCCCGGCGGCAGCGAAGAAGGCCGGTTTCGACAACGTCGAGTTCTGGTGGCCCTTCGCCGAGGCCGTTCCGGCCGACGCCGAGGTGGAAAAGTTCGTCAGCTCGCTCGCCGACGCCGGCGTCCAGCTGACCGGACTGAACTTCCTGGCCGGCGAAATGCCCGCCGGAGACCGCGGGATTGTTTCCTGGATCGGCCGCGAGAAGGAATTCGCCGACAACATCGACGTCGTCGCCGCCATCGGACAGGCCACGGGCTGCCGCGGCTTCAACGCCCTCTACGGCAACCGCCAGGACGGCCAGTCGGCCGCCGAGCAGGACGAGCTGGCCCTGGCCAACCTCGTGGCCGCCGCGCGCGGGGTCGCCAAGATCGACGGCACCGTCCTGCTGGAGCCGGTCTCCGGCACCGAGGCCTACCCGCTGAAGACCGCCGCCGACGCTCTGGGCGTCATCGCGAAGACCCAGGAAGCCGGCGTGGACAACGTCAAGCTGCTGGCCGACTTCTACCACATGGCAGTCAACGGCGATGATGTCGCGGACGTCGTGAACAAGCACGCCGCCGACTTCGGCCACATCCAGATCGCCGACGACCCGGGACGCGGGGCTCCCGGAACCGGGAACCTGCCGCTGGGCGAGTGGATCGAGAGCAGCCGGGCCAAGGGCTACACAGGACCGATCGGCCTGGAATACAAGGCCTCCTCCGATGTCGCCTTCGACTGGTTGATTCGCCAGGGCGCCTAGGCCCCGACCGGTACGCACCACCAAAACTTCAAGGAGAACAACATGAGCGAAAACAAGAACGTTGCCTTCATCGGCCTGGGGATCATGGGCCTGCCCATGGCCAAGAACCTGGTCAAGGCCGGGTTCCAGGTGACCGGCTTCAACCGCAGCCCCGAAAAGGCCAAGGATCTGGCGTCGGCCGGCGGAACCGCCGCAGCCAGCGTCGCCGAAGCCGTCGCCGATGCCGACGTCGTGATCACCATGGTTCCGGACTCCCCGGACGTGGAAGCAGTTGTCCACGGTGAAGACGGGGTCTTCGCCAACGCCAAGAAGGGCGCACTGTGGATCGACAACTCGACCATCCGCCCCGATGTCGCCGTGGTCCTGGCCGATGACGCCCGCGCCGCCGGCCTGCGCCCCCTCGACGGACCGGTCTCCGGTGGCGAGGCAGGAGCCGTCGACGGCGTGCTGTCCATCATGGTCGGTGGCGAGAAGGCCGACTTCGACGATGCCGCGGCCGTGCTCGATGCCATCGGCAAGACGATCGTCCATGTCGGTCCCTCCGGATCCGGCCAGACGGTCAAGGCCGCCAACCAGCTGATCGTGGCCTCCAACATCCAGGCACTCTCCGAGGCCGTGGTCTTCCTGGAGGCCTACGGCGTCGACACCCAGGCCGCGCTATCGGTCCTCGGTGGCGGCCTGGCCGGCTCCAAGGTCCTGGACCAGAAGGGCCAGAAGATCCTGGACCGCAACTTCGACCCGGGCTTCCGCCTGGCCCTGCACCACAAGGACATGGGCATCGTCACCTCCGCAGCCCGCGAAGCCGGCGTCGTCCTCCCGCAGGGGGCCCTCGTGGCCCAGCTCGTGGCCTCCACCGTCGCCAGCGGCGACGGCTCGCTGGACCACTCGGGTCTGTTCCGTGGTGTCGAGCGCCTGTCGGGTAGCTCCGACTCCAAGTAAGTGGCCCGGGGTCCGGCACCGGGCCCCGCGCTTCCTCCGCCAGCTAGGCGGCGTCCGCCGCACGTCGCTCACCGGCCGGCTTCCGCCCCGCACGGGGCGGTCCCCACAGCCCGGCCGCCGGTACCTATGTTCGGTTCGTACCGGCGGCCGCCCAAACTTCACTATTTCCGGCCCCCCTCCGGGGCCCTCCACCAAGGAGAACACCATGACCAAGATGCGCACCGTGGACGCGATCGTCCTCATCCTCGAGAAGGAGAACGCCACCGAGGCCTTCGGCCTTCCCGGGGCGGCCATCAACCCGCTGTACTCGGCCATCAAGGCCCACGGCGGCATCCGCCACACCCTGGCCCGCCACGTCGAGGGCGCCTCGCATATGGCCGACGGCTACTCCCGCGCTGCCGCCGGGAACATCGGGCTCTGCCTGGGTACCTCAGGGCCCGCCGGCACCGACATGATCACCGGCCTGTATGCCGCCCAGGCCGACTCCATCCCGATGCTCTGCATCACGGGTCAGGCCCCGGTTGCCAAGCTGCACAAGGAGGACTTCCAGGCAGTGGACATCGAGTCCATCGCCAAGCCGCTGTGCAAGATGGCCTCCACCGTCCTGGAGCCGGGACTGGTTCCCGGGACCTTCCAAAAGGCCTTCCAGCTCATGCGCTCCAGCCGTCCCGGCCCGGTGCTGATCGACCTGCCGATCGACGTCCAGATGGCGCAGATCGAATTCGACATCGATGCCTACGAGCCCCTCGGCGTCGAGAAGCCCAAGGCCAGCCGCAAGCAGGCAGGCAAGATCCTGGACATGCTCTTCGCCTCGGAGCACCCGGTGATCATCGCCGGCGGCGGCATCATCAACGCCGATGCCTCCGACGACCTGGTCCGCCTCGCCGAACTGCTCAACGTCCCGGTCCAGCCCACGCTGATGGGCTGGGGTGCCATCCCCGATGACCACCGCCTGATGGCCGGCATGGTGGGCCTGCAGACCCACCACCGCTACGGCAACGTGAACTACCTGGACTCGGACTTCGTCCTCGGTGTCGGGAACCGCTGGGCCAACCGCCACACCGGTGGCCTGGACACCTACACCGCCGGACGCAAGTTCGTGCACGTGGACATCGAGCCCACGCAGATCGGCCGCGTGTTCTCCCCCGACCTCGGCGTCGTCTCCGACGCCGGTGAGGCCCTGCGGGTTCTCATCGAGGTGGCCACCGAGCGTCGCGACGCCGGCACCCTGCCCGACTACTCCGAGTGGGCGCAGACCACCGCGGACCGCAAGGGCGAGGGCCACCGCAAGACCAACTTCGACAACGTCCCGGTCAAGCCGCAGCGTGTCTACCAGGAGATGAACTCGGCCTTCGGTCCGGAAACCACCTACGTTTCCACCATCGGCCTGAGCCAGATCCAGGGGGCACAGATGCTGCACGTCTTCGGCCCGCGCCGCTGGATCAACGCCGGACAGGCAGGCCCGCTGGGCTGGACCGGACCGGCAGCACTCGGCGTCGTCCGCGGCAAGCCCGGCAAGCCGGTCGTCGCCCTCTCGGGTGACTACGACTTCCAGTTCATGATCGAGGAGCTGGCCGTCGGCGCGCAGTTCAAGCTGCCGTACATCCACGTGGTCGTGAACAACTCCTACCTGGGACTGATCCGTCAGTCGCAGCGTGGATTCGAGATGGATTACCACGTGTCCCTGGCGTTCGATAACATCAACTCCCCCGAGACCGAGGGCTACGGCGTGGACCACATCAAGGTGGCCGAGGGGCTGGGCTGCAAGGCCGTCCGGGTCAAGGACCCGAAGGACCTGGCCAAGGGCTTCGCCGAGGCCAAGAGCCTCATGGAGGAGCACTCGGTGCCGGTCGTGGTCGAGGTCATCCTCGAGCGCGTCACGAACATCTCCATGGGTACCGAGCTGAACAACGTCACCGAATTCGAGGATCTGGCCGAGACCGTGGCCGATGCCCCGACGGCGCTCGTTCCGCTGAAGCCGGCCCGTGAGGCGGCAACGGCCGGCGCGTAGCCACCGGAAACGGTCAACGGCGGGCGGAACCGGGAGCCATGCTCCACGGGGTCCGTCCGCCGTTCCGCGTCCATCCACCGGCAGGGCCCAGGTCCTGGCCGGTTCCCGCCCCGCGGAGGCGAGGGCGGATAATCGTCAGGGAAGAAGTCGGGACATCCAGGGCCCGACAGCCAGGATTCGAGGAGGAATCGGCATATGAGCAACCAGAGCAGCACTGCTCCGGCAGGAAAGAACCAGGAATTCGACCTGGTGGTCCGCGGCGAGCGGATCCTCACCGGTGAGGGCATCGGCGCCCACGAGGTCGGCATCCGTGATGGACGGATCGCAGCGATCGAAGGCCCGGGCCAGGGCCTGGTGGGACGCGAGACCATCGAACTCGGTGCCGGGGAAGTGATGATCCCCGGCCTCGTGGACTCCCACGTCCACGTCAACGAGCCGGGGCGCACCGAGTGGGAGGGCTTCGACTCCGCCACCCGTGCCGCCGCCGCCGGTGGGGTGACCACCATCATCGACATGCCGCTGAACTCGATCCCCCCGACGGTGGATGTCGGGGCCCTGGAGCTCAAGCGCGAGGTCGCCGGGCGCAAGGCGTACATCGACGTCGGCTTCTGGGGCGGTGCCGTCCCGGGCAACCGCGAGGAACTACGCAAACTGCACGACGAGGGCGTGTACGGCTTCAAGTGCTTCCTGTTGCATTCGGGGGTGGATGAATTCCCCGCCCTGGAGCCGGAGGAGATGGAGGCCGACATGGCCGAGCTCGCCTCCTTCGACTCGCTGATGATCGTGCACGCCGAAGACGCGCACACCATCGAGGAAGCGCCGCAGATCGGTGGCCGGGAGTACTCCAACTTCCTGGCCTCACGCCCGCGGGTGGCCGAGAACCTGGCCATCCAGCGGGTCATCGACGCGGCACGGCGGACCGGGGGCCGGGCACATATCCTGCACCTGTCCTCCTCCGATTCGCTGCCGGTGATCGCCGCGGCGAAGGCCGAAGGCGTGCGGCTGACCGTCGAGACCTGCCCGCACTACCTGACCCTGCTCGCCGAGGAGATCCCCGATGGGGCCACGGCATTCAAGTGCTGCCCGCCGATCCGTGAGGATGCCAACCGCGAGCTGCTCTGGCAGGGACTCATCGACGGGACCATCGACTTCATCGTCTCCGACCACTCGCCGTCCACGGTGGAGCTGAAGTATCCCGAAGGCGGGGACTTCGGCACCGCCTGGGGCGGGGTGGCTTCCTTGCAGCTGGGTCTGTCGCTGATCTGGACCGAAGCCCGGAAACGCGGCATCGCCCTGGATCAGGTGCTGGCCTGGATGTCCTCGGGGCCGGCGAAGCTGGCCGGTCTGGAGCGCAAGGGTCAGTTGGCGCCAGGCTCCGATGCCGACTTCGCCATCTTCTCCCCGGAAGAGGACTTCGTCGTGGACGTCGCCAAGCTCCAGCACCGCAACCCCGTGTCCGCCTACGCCGGCAAGACCCTGGACGGCGTCGTCGCCGGCACCTGGCTGCGCGGGGAGAAGGTCGATTTCACGACCCCCCACGGACAATTGTTGCGCCGCGGCGAATCCTAGGCTCCACGACACCGCCCGGTGACCGGCGCGGTGCCGGTAGGCTCCCGGGCCAACGAGCTCCTACCTCGCAGCCCGGGTGTTCATCCCGGACGGGATGGTCGATCCATCCGGGGTGGGCATGACGGTGCCCCCTCCACCACTCTTCCCGGTGGAGGGGGCACCGTGTTTTAACGCCGCGGACGGTTCAGCTCAACGGAGGAAGATACGGGC
>JAKDMV010000056.1 GCA_030452125.1 Micrococcaceae bacterium | reverse complement strand
GGTGCGGTCTCTGCTGGGTTCATCGTCGTCCTTCGGTGGTGGGGCCCGACCAGCCTAGAAGGACCCTGCTACCCTTTCAACATGGCCAATAACGAGTTTGAGCATTACAAAGGGTGGGCGGTTGACCTCGCCGTCGACCTCGTGAACACGGCGGCGACCGATGATGACCGGCTGCGCGATTCGGCGGACGTGGCCGAACTACTGGCCAGACACCATGTGGCGGCGCGCCGCCCGGCCACCGACGACGATGCCGCCCATCTGCGGGCCGTCCGGGGGCAACTGCGCGTGGTGATGGACGCCGCCGAGATCGGCCAGGCCGCCCCGGCACTGAATTCCCTGGCCGCCGAGGGAGGGTGCACCCCACGGCTTTCCAACCATGACGGGCACGACTGGCATCTGGACCACCACATTCCGGGAGACCTGCTGTGGCGGCACGTCGCCGCCGAATGCGCTGCCGGACTCATGGACTTCATCCTGCGGCATTCCCCGCGACGGCTGCGCAGCTGCGCAGCATCCGACTGCTCCCGCTACTTCGCCGACCGCACCCGCAACGCCTCGGCACGTTTCTGCCCGCAACGCGGCTGCGCGAACAGGACCCGGGTGCGCAGGCACCGCCAGGCCAGGGAACTGTAATGCCCTAATCTTCCGCCGGGGCGTTCCCCGGTGGTGAAGAACACACCCTCAGAGGCGTTCGCGGATCAGGGCGCAGGCACTGGGGATGGGTTCGATGATCTCCACGGCACCGCCCGTGGCCAGCCGACGGGCCGCCTCACTCAACGGTCCCCCGGCGATGATGACGGCGCGGGCGCCGGCCGCCCAGGATCGAAGTGCCGCGCTCTGCAGTTCGGCGAATTGTGCCTCGGGGTCGGTGGCCAGCTGCAACGGGCCCGCGGCAGTGGTCTCGACCCCGCAGAAAAGCCCCGCCTCGGCATGCTCGTCGGCGAGCCGTTCCAAAGAGGAAACCAGACGAGGAGTGGTGGTGGCCATCCCGAACCGTCGGCCGCCCCGGGCCGCGGCCAGGATGGATGCCTGGCCGATGCCGACGACGGGGATCCCCAGTTCCCGGGCCAACCGGCCACGGCCCGGGTCCCCGAAAGCCGCCACGACGACGCCGGCCACCCGGCTGCCTTGGTCCGAGGCCAGGATCTCGTGGACGGTGCGGCAGACTTCGGTCGCTGCCTCGGCCAGGGCCCCGGAGTCCAGGATCATCCGTGGTCCGGAGCGGGCCGTGACCGCGCGCAGTTCATATCCCGAGCCGGCCAGCTCCCGCCCGGCGATGTCGGCCATCAGGGCGGTGGTGTCCTCGTTGGTGTTCGGATTGACCAGCAGCACCAGGCCGCCGGTTCCGGCCGGGGTGGTCATCACGGGTGGCGGACCCCGGACCCCTCGAGCACCGCCGCATAGCCTTCCCGGTAGCTCGGATAGGAATACGTGTAGCCGCTGGCACGGAGCAGGTCGCCCCGCAGGCGTTTTCCTGCCGGCTCCCCCGGGTTCGGTGCTTCCTGCCAGGGCATCCCCAGGCGTCCGGCGAGGAAGGAGAGCACCTGCAGCTGGCTGACCGGCTCCTCGTCGACGCCCAGATACAGCGGGCCCGGCGCATCCACGGCGGTGGCCAGATGCACGATCGCTCCTGCCGCGTCGTCGCGGTGGATGCGGTTGGTATAGAGCCCGGGGACGGACGGGTCGACCTCCCCGGTGCGTACCTGGTCGATCAGGCGCGTCCTGCCGGGCCCGTAAATACCTGACAGGCGCAGCACGGTGCCCTGGGGGGCACGGGCGGCCAGCAGCTCTTCGGTTTCACAGAGCACCGCGGCCGTGGCTGTTGGCGGATCCACGGGGCTTACCTCGTCCATCCATGCCCCGTCGACGTTGGGGTAGACCGCCGTGGAAGAGACCAGAATGATGCGTTCGGGGCGCACACCGTCACGTTCGAGTGCATTCAGGACGTTGGCCAGCCCCTCCCGGTAGACCTGCCGGTAGGCGTCCGCGTTGCGTGCCCCCGCCGCCGGCGCCACGACCACGATGCTGGTGTCAGCCGGCACGGGAGGCAATTCGCCGGTCAGGTCCGCGACCACCGGCTCGATGGCCCCGGGCAGCACCTCGGGCGAACGCCGCCAGCCGACGACGCGATGTCCGAGCGCGGCGAAGCGTAGTCCTGCTTCGGTCCCCACATCGCCACATCCGGCCATCAAAACAGTCATGTTTGGTTTTCTCCTTGAAGAAGTTTCGGGCCTTCCATCCTATGCGTGGTGACAAACTCCAGGCTTCGGTAGACCACCCGGAGGACCGTTGACGACTTCAGATGGTCACGTACTCGTGGGTAAGCAGATTTTTCCACCCGTTCTACATAGGATGCGGATCATCACGTCTTGTGTCCCGGGCCGCCGAGTACCGGGAGGTCTCTCCAGGGGAAACGATGAACTTTTCACCACGCCGTCCCGTGGCACGCTGCGTCGTGGCACTGGTATCGCTGGTCCTGTTCACGGCCTGCGCCGCACCCGCACCCGGACCCCATACGCCACCCCCCGAGAGCACTACCGCCCCCCCGAGTGCCGCGGCCACCGATTCCACCCGGCTCCGGATGCTGGTGCGTTCCGTGGCCGATGGCTATTTCGAGTTCGAGGCGCCACCGACCTGGACCGTGGAGAAGCTGGAGGTCGATCCCCTGCTGGCCCACCGCCCCGAGGCCGGCCACCTCCGGGTCCTGAATGAAGAGGGCAAGGTCATGGCGGAGTTCGTCTCCGGCGACGCCCCGATGGCGGAGGCGGAAACCGGCGATCAGGACCGGCCCTACACCAGGTTCGATTCGGCCCCGACGTTCATCGAGGACCACGCATTCGTCTACGACGCACTGGGCAAGGACGGTTCGGACGCCTCGATGGCCCTGAGCCCGCAGGAGGAATCCGATGATGAAGTCTCCGCCCTGCCCCGCCGCTTTTCCTATGTGGGCGGCAGCGGCGTGTTCCGCCGGGAGATCGGACCGGATACCCCGCTGGCCGGGGTGTCTTCGAAGCTGAAGGGGACGAAGCGGCTGGAGGCCTACACCCGCACCCATGAATACCTGCAGATCAAGGCGATGCTCACCTCGCTGCAGCAAGCCAAGACGACGCATGTCTCCCCGCCGTGACTTCCGGGTCCGTCACCGCATCCCGGCTGCACTACCCGGCCCTTCCAGAGTCATGAACTCATCCCCCTTGATTCTCCTCATCAGTCGCCTCCGGGCGCGCGGCCCGTGGCGGATGACCGGCCTCCCCCCCAACTGAGAGGCGTAGGCTGAAGCCGCGGTTTTCTTTCACTGTGGGGGGCAGCGAGCATGGGCATGAATTCGAACATCGATATCGCTTCGCTGAATATTGCTGAGCTCACGAGCCTTTCGATCCTCATCGTCGTGCTCACCGTGGGCGTACTCGTTTGTTCTGCACGCATTGCGGTTCGGAACAAGTACCGCAAGCTCGACGAGAGTTCCTTCGGGCCCGGGGTTTCCACGGCTGAAGTCGAGAATCATCAGGTACCCACCCCACTGATGAACCGGGCCACTGGATCCACTGGTACCGGCAGGAGGAGTCCCTGATCGGTGCATCCAGGTGACCCATTGAACCCAGGTCGGCTCGCGGGACCTGCCCCGCGCTGTGCGTTACTCGCCCGTCATGGTGCGCCGGGCACCTCCCTGCCCTGTCGGGTGGACGTTGACGACGGCGGACTGATGATCGAGTTCCGTGCAGTTCCCATCAAGACCCCGGGCAGCCAAGGTCGCCGACCGAGCGGCCTGGCAGTAGCGTGGAGAGAACCAGCCTCCGGGCACCTCGACCAGCGGGAGTTCCACCCAATAATGAAAGTCGCAGCCTTCCTCGTCGCCACCATCGCCGGCACCCTGGCCGTCCTGTGCGCGACCTACGGTGCAGGCCAGGCGGCCCCGGGGTCGCCGGTGCCTGCGATGGTGGCCGGCCTGGGCCTGCTCGTGGTCCTCGGCTCGCTGTTCTGGTGGGGATTCCGGCGGGCCTTGTCCGTGGCCAGCATCCGACGCCGCGAGGGTTCCGCCCTGTTCTGGACCGCCGAGGCCCGGCAGCTGGTCGGCCATAAATTCGCCCTGGTCGGCGCCATCCTCGGCACGGGGCTGGCCGTCAGCGTCATCGCCTTCGCCCTGACCGGCGCCACCGATCTGTCCCCCGAAGCGTTGGGGTCCCTGTCCTTCCAACTGCAGATGGTGTTTGTGGTGGCCGGCCTCACGACCATCATCGTCACGTTCGAGTTGAACAGCGCCCTGCGCAACGCCGCCGAAGCCGCCCCCGGGGAGATGCCCCGGATCAACCAGGCGGTCCTGGGCGGCAAGGACGTCGACCTCACCGACCCTCAACGGCGTGCGGCGAACCGCATGGCGCTCGTCGTCCCGGTCGTCCTGCCGTTGCAGAAATTCGGGTTGTTCTACCTCTACGGCTATTTCGCCACCGCCTTCATCGAGACGCTCCTGACCGGTGAACGCCAGGTGATGCCCGCCGTGCTCCTGGTCTTCATGGGCGTCGTCGTACTCATCTACCTTCCCCATCTGGCCCGGCAGATCCGCCATGCCAGCCATTACGCCCGCACCAACACGCCCCAGCCCGCCCACTGAACGCCCAGACGCCCGGGGCACGAGGCCTACCCTCGGCCCCATCGCCGACCCACGGGAGAACAGTCCTCCAGATGAAACCCACCCTCTTCCAACTCCACCTCCTGCTGGCAACGCCCGTGGTCCTGCTCGGGACCCAGGTCGCCGGCCAGCTGGCCCCGGCCTCCCCGGCTCCGGCCCTGTTGTCCGGCTTGGGCCTGTTGCTGCTGTTCGCGGCGCCGCTCTGGTGGCGGCTCAGGCATGCCTTCTCGGAACCCAACCCATTGGGTGGCGGCCCTCCGGAGCAGATCTGGACCGCGGATACGGCCTCTGAGGTCTTCGCCCGTAATTTCGCCCGGACCGGAATCCTCCTCGGGGTGGCCCTGGCGATCAGCGTCATCGTCTTCGCCCTGACCGGTGCCCACGAGCCACCGGACCAGGCGTTGGAGGTGCTCTCCTACATCGTCCAGGGGCTCTTCGTGTTGACGGCCTTCACGCTCACCATCACCTCCGTGCCGTTGGATACCGCCTCCCATGACGCGGTCGGTGACTCCCGGAAGTCCATGAAGCGGATCAACCAGGTGGCCTTGGGCGGCAAGGACCTCCCCCTCACCGAGCACGATCGACTGGTGGCCCTCCGCGTGGCGATCGTGGCACCGCTCAGGCTGCGTCTACGGGGCTTCGGCATCACCTTCTTCCTCGCGTTCCTCGCCGTGGGCTTCGGCAGGAACATCGCGCTGGGCGAGGGCGACATCTTCGACTTCCTCCTCCCGGCCCTGCTTCTTCTGCTCGCCCTCATCCGGATCCCCTATGTGGCCGGGCAGTTACGTCGGGCCCGCCACTACGCCAGCGAAAACCTTCCCCGTCCTCTCGCCGAACGCTCAAGCGCCAACGTGGAGGACCGATGAAAACGTGGTTCTTCCTGACCTACACCATCAGCGGAACCGTGCTCGTCCTGTTCGCGGCCCTGGGCGCCGGCCAGTTGGCGCCCGGGTCCCCGGTTCCTGCCCTGGTGACCGGGCTGGGGCTCTTGGTGATCCTGGGGTTCCCGCTCTGGTGGCGGCTCAGGGATGCCTTCTCCACACCGGACCCGCTGCGTGGCGGACGGGCCATCGCCTCCTGGTCGGAAGCCACCCCGGTCATCTTCGCCCGCAGGTTCGCCCTGATCGGCGCCGTCCTCGGCGGTGGGCTGGCGATCAGCGTCGCCGTCTTCGCCTGGTTCGGCGCCACCGATCCACCCGCCGCGGCGTTTGAAACACTGCTCGGGTACCTCCAGGCGCTGTTTCTGGCCGCCGCCTTCACGGCCATCTTCTCCGCGACGTCCGTGGGGCAGGCACTGCTGCGTGCCGCAGGAAACAGCCAGGAGCAGTTGAAAAGGATCAACCAGGTGGTCCTGCGCGGTCGGGAGATGGACCTGGACGGACAGGAGCAGATCCACGCCGCCCGCGTCGCCTCGGTCCTGCCGGTGTCCGTCCCGTTGCAGACCTACGGTTTCGGTTACCTCTTTGCCTCGACGGGCACGATCTTCGCCCGCCAAGCCCTCGTGGGTCAGGGCGGTTTCTTCGGTATCCTCTTCCTGATCCTGCTGGTGATCTTCGTGGCGGTTCTGGTGCCCCGCACCATGCGCCAGGTGCGCAAGGCCCGCCGCTACGCCAACAAGCACGCCGGTCTGCTCGCCGAATGAAACTGCCCTACCGTTGCCCCGCCTTGGACCTCCACAGCAGATACACGAAATAGGGGGTCCCCACCAGGGCGGTCATGATGCCCGCGGGGATTTGCGCCGGGGCGATGACCGTACGCCCGATCGTATCGGCCAACACCACCATGCAGGCCCCCAGCAACGCGGCAACCGGCAGAACCCGGGCATGGCGTGATCCGACCAGGCTCCTGGCCGCATGCGGTGCAACCAGACCGACGAAGGCAATAACCCCCACCGATGACACGGCGCCGGCCGTCAGCATCACGGCCGTGGCGAGCAGGACCAACCTCGCCGGGGCCAGGCTGATGCCCAAGACCCGCGGCGAATCGTCATCTACGGCCAGCAGGTCCAGGTCACGACGCGCCCCGGCCAGCACCGGCAGCGCGAGCAGCAGCGCCACCAGGGGCGGCAGCACCGAGTCGAAGCTGCGCCCATAGGTCGAGCCGGAGAGCCAGGTCAACGCCTTGGCCTGGTTATGCGGGTCGGTGGAGACCAGGATGATGGCCACCAGGGCCGCCAGCCCGGCGGAGATCCCGACGCCGATGAGGACCAACCGGTTTTGTTGCAGCCCACCGCGGAAGGCCAACCCGAACACCAACACGGCGGTCAGGGTCGAACCCGCCAGCGCCGAGCCGGTGATCAGCCAGGCCCCGGCCAACGGCACCGTGGTGATCACCGCAATGGCCGCCAGTCCCCCACCCGCGGAGACACCGAGCAGCCCGGGTTCGGCCAACGGGTTGCGGGAGACGGCTTGGATCAGGGCGCCGGCGATCGCCAGGGCGGCCCCGGCCAACAAGGCCACCACAACCCGCGGCAGCCGGGTGTTCAGGACGGCGGTGACCGTCGGGCCCGCGTTCCCCATCAGCCAGTTCGACAGATCCCCGAGCAACAGTTTTGCGTCCCCCAGCAACGCCCCGGCCCCGAGCAAGCCCACCAGCAGGACGACGAGCCCGGCCACCACCGCCAGATACCTGGCCGGAGACCTCAGCTTCGCCAGGGTATCGCCCATCATGGCCGTTCCGGCATCTCTCATCCGGTAGGCCAGCACCACCAGGAACACCGCCCCGAACACCGTGGTGACGGCTCCGGTGGGCACCTCCACCCCGGCTGCGGCCCCCAGGATCAGGCGCACCAGCACATCCGCACCGATCACCACGATGGCCCCGACCAGTCCGGAGACCGGCAGCAACGCCCGGTGTCGTATGAGTCCGTCGACCCTCGTGGCCAGCAACCTCACGATCGCCGGGGCACAGAGCCCGACGAAGCCGATGGGGCCGGCAATGGTGACCGAACAGGCGGCGAGCAGGACCGCCAGAACGACGGCGGCAATTCGTCCGGCCCGCGGGTCGGCTCCCGCCAGCCGGGAGGCATCATCGCCCAGCGAAAGCAGATCCAACCGGCGGGCCAGCAGGAGCAGACCCACCGCACCGAGCAGGATCAGCGGGGAGAATTCGCGTAGATCGGTGCTGCTGGTATGCCCGATGCTGCCACTGCCCCAGGCCAGCAGCCCGGTGGTTTCCTGGTTGAAGAGCAGCAACAGCGCCGAGGTCACCGAGGACAATCCCAGCGCGATGGCGGTTCCGGCCAGCACCAGACGCATGGGCCCGCCGCTGCCGGAACCTCCCGCCCCGGAGAGCCCCAGGACCAGCAGGGCGGCGGCCAGACCGCCGATGAAGGCCAGCCCGCCGGAGGCCAGCGAAGGCAGGGCCACCCCGAAGGCCGCGACGGCGACGATGACCAGATGGGCCCCGGCGTCGACCGCCAGGGTGTCCGGGGAGGCCAGCACGTTGCGGGTGGCCGATTGCAGCCCGGCCCCGGCGAATCCCAGCGCCACCCCGACGAGCAACCCGGCCAGCAACCGCGGAATGCGTGAGGCCTGCAGGACGGCGGTCTGCTGGTCGGTGCCTTCCCCGCTCAGGATCCGCAGCAGATCGGCCGCCCCCACGGTGGCGGTGCCCTGGCCCAGGTGGATCAGCCCCAGCAGGACCAGCAGGCCCAGCCCGCTGGCGGCGACCACGGCGATCCCCCGGCCCCGGCGTCCCGGCGTCGTCCGCCGTTCTGGGTCCTGGGGCGGGGAGGCCCGTTCGGTGTCGAGACTCATCCGGCGTTCAGGAAGCGGTGAGGGTGGAGACCAGGGACTTGACGTATTGCGTCATCGAGGAGGGGCCGCCGAACATCCAGATCCCGTCATCGAGGCGCTCCACGTTCCCGTCCTGGACGAAAGGCAGTGACGTCCACACCGCATTATCCTTCAGCGCGTCGGTGAAGTCCCCGTCGACGGGGCTGCCGATGTAGACAAAATGGTCGGTTTTTAGTTTGGTCAGCGCCTCGACGTCGGTCGTGGCGAGCCCATAGGCGGGGTCGCCCTCCAGGGTCCATGGTGCTTCCAGGCCCAGCTCGGTATTGATATCCGTCAGCAACGATCCTGCGGGATAGGGCCTCAGGGACACCTGGCCGTCGGCGACCCAACCGTCGGTGAAGGCCACGCGGGCCCCGTCCAGCCCGGCATCTGCGAGGGTGTCCCGCCCCTCGGCGACGGCCTTTTCGTAGTCGTTGATGGTCGCCGCGGCGGCTTCCTCGGTGCCGGTGGCCTGGGCGATCAGGTCCAGGTTCTCGGTGGCCTGGTCGATTTGCCGGCTGGCATCGGCCGGGGTGATCACGAAGACCGGGGCCAGGTCCTCGAGCTGGGCGATGACGTTCTCCGGCAGATCCGTGGTGGCCACGATCAGATCCGCGTCCAGCGAAGCAACGGTCTCGAAGCTGGGCTCGCCCCGGGTGCCGATGTCGGTGACCGTATCGTCCAGGGGTTCGGCTGTCACCCAGTCGGTGTAGCCCTTGACGTCGGCCACCCCGACGGGCATCACTCCCAGGGCGACCAGGTCCTCCACGACAACCCATTCGGTGCCGACGACCCGGGTGGCCGGCGCGTCGAGTTCGATCTTTTTTCCACGGGTGTCCGTCAGGGTGACCGGGCCGGCGGACTCGGCCGGGGCCTGACCGTCAGCGGTGCTCCCGGCGGGTTCTTCGGTGGTACCGCAACCGGTCAGCAGCAGGGTCGCAGTGGTCAGGATGAGCAGGGGGCGCAGGAGCTTCATGGGGCAGGGGTTCCTTCGGATCGGTGGTCGGAGGCAGGGGTGTTCCACCGCCGGGGCGGGCGGCGGGCGTGAAGCCGGCAGGTTAGACGAGCGCGCCGGCGCGTTTGCCGAGGGCGTGGGTGCGAAGCCGTCCCGTGAACGGGTCGGTATGGGTGACGACGTCGATGCCGTAGACCCTGCTCAGCAGCCCGGATTCCAGGGCTTGCTCGGCCGGGGCGTTGGCGAGGATGCGGCCTTCGGAGAGGACGGCGATGCTGTCGGCAATATCGGCGGCTTCGTCGAGGTCATGGAGGACGACGCCGATGGCCACCTGATGGTCGCGTGCCAAATCGTGGATCAGGTCGAAGATTTCGACCTTATAGCGCAGGTCCAGATGGTTGGTCGGCTCGTCGAGCAGCAGGATCGAGGTGTCCTGGGCCAGGCAGCTGGCCAGCCAGACGCGTTGGAGCTGACCTCCTGAGAGTTCATGGACACCGCGGTTCGCCAGCTCGGTGATCCCCGTCAGCTCCATGGCGTGTTCGATCGCTGCCGCCCCGTCGGGGTCGGCCGCCCGCCAGCGTCCCCGATAGGGGTGCCTGCCGAATTCCACGACGTCGCGCACACTGAGCCCGTTCGGGACCGGACGGCTTTGCGCCAGCAAGGTCACCCGTTGGGCGAACTCACTACGTTTGAGGGCCAGGGCATCGGTGCTGGCACTGGCTTCTTCCAGCTGCAGGGCCCCTGACTCGGCATCATGCAGCCGGGCCAAAGCGCGCAGGAGCGTCGATTTGCCGCTGCCGTTGGGGCCCACCAGCGCCAGGATGCGGCCGGGTTCCAGCGTGAGGAACGCATCGTGGACGACGTCGGTGCTTCCGTAGCGCAGGTTCAACCCGTCGGCCGTGAGCATGACATTAGGTTTATTGGACATCACGCAAACATATTAGCTTAGGCTCACCTTACTGACCAACCTGTGGTGTGATCCGCATCGGTGTGGGAACCCCATGCCCGGAACCGTGAGCTACTCCCCCGCCACATCGCGGCGCAGTTCGCGTTTGAGGATCTTATGGCTGGGCCCCAGCGGGAACTGGCCGACGAAGCGGATGCGCCGCGGGTATTTATGCTTGGCCAGCCGGGTCCTGCTCCAGGCGATGATGTCCTCCGCGGTGGGCTCTGCGCCGTCGTCCCCGGTATCCCTGATGACCACGGCACAGATCTCCTCGCCGCGTTCCTCGTCGGGAACCCCGATGACCGCTACCTGCTCGATGCCGGGGCAGCGGGAGAGGACCTCTTCGACCTCTCGCGGGTAGACGTTGAATCCGCCGCGGATGATGACGTCCTTGGTGCGGTCGAGCACCGTGATGAAGCCGTCGTCGTCCATGGTGCCCAGGTCCCCCGTGCGGAACCAGCCCTCGATCATCGCCGCTTCGGTGGCTTCCGCGTTGCCGAGGTAGCCGGCGAAGACGTTATGCCCGCGCACCAGGATCTCACCCAGTTCGCCATGGGGCAGTTCGGCAAGGGTCTCGGGGGTCGTGCGGTCGCTGATCATGACGTCGACACCCCAGATCGCCGGCCCCACGGTGCCCGGTTTCACACCGGCGTTAGGGGTGTTCGTGGAGACCACCGGTGAGGTTTCCGAGAGGCCGTAGCCCTCAAAGATGGTCACGTCGAAGGCGGCGTTGAACCGCTCCATCAACGTCTGCGCCATGGCAGCTCCCCCGGAGACGCAAAGCCTGAGTCTCAGTAGTTCGGATTCGCCCTCGGCGGAGGCGAGCAGCTGGTGGAACATGGTCGGCACACCATGGAAGACGTCGACCTGGTGCTCGCGGATCAACCCCAGCGCCCCGGCGCCGCTGAACCGGGGCAGCAGCACCAGGGTGGCGCCGAGCCGGAAGACTGCGTTCATGCTCGCGGTCTGCCCGAAGACGTGGAAGAGCGGCAGGCAGCCCAGCGCCACGTCGTCGTAGTGGACGTCGTTGGCGTCCACCGCCGATACGGTCGCGTTCATCACCATGTTCACCTGCGTCAGGATGGCCCCCTTGGGGGTGCCGGTGGTCCCCGAGGTGTAGAAGACGACGGCGGGGTCCTCGGCTTCACGCGCCACATAGTGGGCCAGCTTCGCCGGTTCCAGTCCAGCGTCCAGGCCCGGGTCTTCCGCGTCCTGCTGTGGCCAGGTGCTGGTCACCACCGGGATCCCCACTTCCGCGGCCGCGGGACCTCCGACCGGCAGGAAGGAGGGGTGGCAGATCAGCATCGTGGCGCCACTGTCGGCCAGCACGTGCACGACCTCCGGGACGGTGAGCAGCAGGTGGACCGGTACGACCACCCCGCCGGCGGCGAGCACGGCATAATAGGAACGTGGGAAGTCCACGACGTTGGGGCTCATGATGGCCACCGCGTCACCGGCGCGGATCCCGGCACCGGCCAACGAGGCCGCCTGTTGAAGCGCTTGGCCCCATAGCTGTGCGTAGGTGTAGGACGTTCCTTCGCTGATCACTGCCGTCTTCTGCGGATACTTGCGCGCCGACCCTTCCAGAACGGCGGCGAGGGATAATGCTGTCATGCCGGGTTTTCCTTCCTGGGATCCGATACGGATGGGGCTGCCAGCAGGGCGGCCACCGAGGTTTCCAGCACTGCTCTGGCGTCGGCAACGGAACGTTCCAGGTACTGGCGCAGCAGTTGCCAGCTGGCCCAGTCGGAGACGACGACCAGGGCCGCGACGAGTCGTTCCCGCTCCCCCGCCTCATGCCGATCAAGTTCTTCGGCGAAATGGGCTTCGATTTCTGCGCGAATTCTCTCCAGGTTCTGACGCAGATTCTGTTGCAGCACGGGTGAGAAGGGGCGTTGCACATCGGCTGCCCGCGCCAGTGGTGCCAGTTCCTCCAAGGCTGCGGCCCGGTGGCGCGCGTAGGCCTGGATGCGTGCGGGCAGGCCGGTGCCCTCGGGCGGCGGGGTGAAGGCCGAGGCCCGGTCATCGAGTTGTCGGCGGGCGGAGGCGGCCATCACCGCCTCCATATCGGTGAAGTGGCCCCAGAGCGTCCGGGGGGACACCCCCGCGCGTTCAGTCACCTGGCGGGCGGTGGGTTTGAGTTCCCCGTCGGTGATCAGCCCCAAATGGGCGTCGACGATCTGGGAGCGGGTGCGTTCGGCCCGGGCGCTGCGGCCGTCCACGTCGTTCATGCTCGACCATTTCCCGGGGCGCCCTGGCCGTCCGGGGTCGCCTCGGTCAGCCAGGGGGCCGGTTCCAGCGTCGGATCCCCGGTGGCCCGGGCGTGCTGGCGGAGCCGATCGGCGATCCGGGCGCACCCGATCTGCTGGGCGTAGAACATGGGCCCTCCCCGGTAGGCGGGCCAGTTATAGCCTTTGACCCAGATGAGGTCGATGTCCCCGGGGCGTTCGGCGATGTCCTCGGCGAGAATCCGGGCACCTTCGTTGATCATCGGGTAGAGCAGCCGTTCGAGGATCTCCGCGGAGTCGATTTCCCGGCGTTCGATCCCCTGTTCGGCGCTGGCAGCTTCGATGATGTCGGTGACTGCGGGGTCCTCCTGACGCTCACGGCCCTGGTAGGCGAAGAAACCTGCTCCGGTCTTTTGCCCGAACCTGCCGGCCTCGCAGAGCGCGTCACTGACGGCAGCTGTGGTGCCCCGGGCCTGGCGGTTGCGCCAACCGATATCCAGCCCGGCCAGATCGGCCATGGCAAACGGGCCCATGCGGAAACCGAAACCGGTCAACGCGTCATCGACCTGCCCCGGAAGCGCCCCTTCCAGCAATAAGGCCTCGGCCTGGCGGGCGCGGACTTCGAGCATCCGGTTGCCCACGAACCCATGGCAGACCCCCACCACGACGGGGCATTTGCCCAGCCGCCGGGCCAAGGAAACCGCTGTGGCGAGAACCCGGGTCTCGGTGGCCTCCCCCCGGACGACTTCCACCAGTTCCATCACATTCGCGGGGCTGAAGAAGTGCATTCCCAGCACGCGGCCGGGATGGGCCGTGGTGGCGGCGAGTGCGTCCACATCGAGGTAGGAGGTGTTCGTGGCCAGTACTGCGTCCTCGCTGGCGTGGGCATCCAGTCGGGCGAAGATCTCTTTTTTGACGTCCAGGTCCTCAAAGGCCGCTTCGATGATGAGGTCTGCCGAGGCCAGGTCGGCGTAGTCGAGGCTTCCGCTGATGCGAGCAAATTGTTCGTTGGCCCTCTGGGGGCTGCGGCTGCCGTGGGAGACCGAAACGTCCAGAGTCGCCCGGACCTGGGTCAGGCCGCGGTCCAGGGCTTCGGCAGAGGTTTCCACCACGGTGACCGGAACCCCCGCGGTGGCCAGGGCCAACGCGATGCCCCCGCCCATGGTCCCGGCACCGATGACTCCGGCACGCCGCACGTCGCGGGCGGCTGTTTCTCCCGGGGCGGTGGCGAGGGCCCGGGGCGTGCGGCTGGCCCGTTCGGCGGCGAAGAGGTGGCGACCGGCCGCCGATTCGTCGCTGGCCAGCCGCTCCAGGAACTTCTCGCGTTCGAGCTCCGCCCCGGCGTCGAATCCCTGCTCGATGCCTGCGGCGAGGGAGTCCACTGCCGCCCGGGCCGCGAAGGGGTCCTTGGCCTTGCGCAGTGCCGGGGCCGCGAGGCGTTCGATGGTTCCCGGAACGGCTGAAGCTTCGGCGATCCGCCGGTTCAGGTCACGGGTTCTGGTGGGGGGCGTCGACTCGGTTCCGGGCTCCTCGTCGAGCCGGGAAGCCGCCCAGGCGACGGCGGCACAGGAGAAATCCCCACCATCAAGAACCGCGTCGATGAGCCCGTCACCTTCGGCAGTGGCTGCACCGACGCGCGTTCCGGTCAGGATCATGGCCAGTGCCCGTTCGGGCCCGACGAGTCGCGGCAGCCGCCCGGTGCCGCCGGCCCCCGGGATGAGCCCCAAGGTGATTTCCGGCAGCCCGAGCAGGGCCTCGGGGTGGGCGACCCGCCTGTGGGCGGCCATCGCCAATTCCAGCCCCCCGCCCAGGGCCACCCCGGAGATGGCTGCGGTCACCGGCAGGGCCAACGACTCGATCCGGTCCACGAGTTCGGGCAGCGAGATCCTGTCGGTGGAGCCACCGAATTCGGTGATGTCGGCGCCGGCGGAGAAGGCCTTCTCCGTGCCCGTGAGCACCACGGCGCGCACACCTGACAGATCCGCCACGTCATCGAGGGCCTGGGCGATCGCCGTGCGGGCCGCCTGCCCCAGGGCGTTGACCGGCGGAGCCAACAGGGTCAGCAGGACGACGTCGTCGTGCCGGGAGAGGGCGACCCGGGGCGCGGGGCGGGAGCTGCGGTCGGTCATGGAGCCCTTCCGGTGGGGTGCAGGTACTGGCAGGCTATTGATTCGGCGGCAGGGTTATTTGAAGGCTGAGATGCCGGTGATGTCCCGGCCGACCAACAACGACTGGATCGAGTCGGTCCCTTCATAGGTGCTGACAATGTCCATATCGGTCAGATGCCGGGCGATATGGCGTTCGATGAGTACACCGTTCCCGGCGAGCATGTCCCGGGCCTCGTTGCAGATCCATTTGGCCTTCTGCGCGGTGGACATCTTGACCATGGAGGCCATCGGACCGGTGAGTCGGTCGGTCTCTGCCAGCTCGGCCATCCGGGTGCACATCAATTGCATGGCGGTGAGCTCGGAGAGCATATTGGCCAGCTTGTTCTGCACCAATTGGAAGCTGGCGATCGGTTGGCCGAATTGTTCGCGCTGACCGGCGTAGGTGGCGGCGATTTCGTAGGCGGCCATGGCGTGGCCTACCGCTTCCCAGGCGGCGCCGCCACGGGTTGCGGTGAGTACCCGGGAGACATCGCGGAAGGAGTGGCAGTTCTCCAGTTGGTTGGCCGCGGGAACGCGCAGTTCCGAGATCACGATATCGGATTGCCGGATCGCCCGTTTGCCCATTTTCCCGGTGATCACGGTGGGTTCGTATCCTGCGGGGTAGGTACCGTCGTCGTTCTTCTCCATGACGAATCCCTTGACCTGGCCGTCGGCTGCGTCACGGGCGAAGATGACGACGATATCGGCGGCATCCCCGTTGCCGATCCAGCGTTTATGCCCGTTGAGGACCCATTCTCCGCCCTCGCGGCGGGCGCTGGTTTCCAGGGCAACGGAGTCGGAACCGTGCTCTGGTTCGGTGAGCGCGAACGCCCCCGTGCGCTGAAGCGTGGCCATCTCCGGCAGCCAGCGTTGGCGTTGTTCCTCGCTGCCGAGCATGGCGATGGTCCCCATGCCCAGCGATGAGTGCACGCCGATATAGGTGTTGATGGAGCCGTCGCCGCGGGAGATTTCGCGGGCGACGATTCCTGCCGCCCGGCGGCTCAACCCCGGGCACCCGTACCCTTCGATGGTGCCGCCGATGATGCCCAGGCCCGCCAAGCCGGGGCGAAGCTGGTGCGGGAACTCGGCCCGTTCCCAGTACTCGTTGATGATGGGCAGGACATCCGTATCGACGTAGGCTCGGATCCTGTCGCGCAGGGCGATCTCCGCATCGTCGAGTTCCTCGTCGAGCAGGAAGTAGTCGCTGGTGACCGTCATACCGTTTTTCACGCTGCCATCCTGTGGTGGGGGGAACTGGCGGGTCGAGCAACCCGAACAATTTGCACACTAACTGCAAATTGTTTCTCGGGCAAGGGTTTTCGGTGGACCGGCGACCGTCTCAGCCGGCCGCCGACCGTGCTGCGGCGATGAAGGCGCGGATCAACCCGGTGTCCTTGACCCCGCGCCGGGATTCCACCCCGCTGGAGACGTCGGCGCCCGTGGCCCCCGAGCTGTTCAGCAGGGCCGCGACATTGTCCACGGTGAGCCCTCCGGCCAGCAGCCAGAATCCCTCAGGGGCCCGGCCGGCCAGCACCGAGGGGTCGAAGGTCTCACCGGCCCCGGGGTCGACGGCGTCCAGCAGGATCCGCTCGGCGGCCCACTCGGCGCGATCGGCCGAGGACAGGGCGGCATACGCCGGGGCGGAGAAGGCCCGCAGGGTGCGATAACCAGCCTCCTGGGCGGCGCGGATATCGGCCAGGGGTTCTTCACCATGCAATTGGACGGTGGACACTCCTGCCGCTGCCGCGGTGGACAGGACGACATCGAGGGGCTGGTTGCGGAAAACCCCTACGGTTTCGACCGTTGCGGGGACGTCGTTGATCAGTTGGCGGACCACCCCCGGCTCCACGGTCCGCACACTGCCGGGGGCGAAGATGAATCCCAGGGCATCGGCCCCGGCCTGGACGGCGGCAGCCACGGTTTCGGGCGTGCTCAACCCGCAGATCTTCACATAGCGTTCGGTCATGTCCGGGCTCCGCTCCTCGCCTCCGCCCGGCAGCTCGCCGGGGTGCTCCCCTAGTATCCTGCACGGGGCCGTGCCTCGGCCAGCCGTCCGAGGGCAGGGCCGGCGGATCAGTCGCCGGGTCGGTCGCCGTCGGAAACCCTGGTGTGGATGCGTTCGCCGTCTCCCCCGAAAATGCTCAGCACCTCCACGGATCGGCCATCCGCCGATCCCATGGCGTGCGGGATCCGGGTATCGAATTCGGCGGCCTCCCCGGGTTCGAGCACCAGGTCCCGATCCCCCAGCAGCAGGCGCAATTTCCCGGAGAGCACATACAGCCAGTCGTATCCATCATGCACGCGGGGCTCCGGCATGACTTGGCGTCCCGGATAGGTCATCCTGAACGTCTGCGTGGGCGAGTTCGGCGGAGACAGCCTGAGGGTCTGGATGCCGTGGTGCATGCTGCGGGTGGGGCGGACGCGCGGGTCGGGCACCTCGGCGGGGATGAGCTCGTCGATGCCGATGCGCAGCGCTCGGGTCAGCGGCAACAGCAGTTCCAGGCTGGCCTGGCGCTTGCCCGATTCAAGCCGCGAGAGCGTGGACACCGATATGCCGGTCTTGGAGGCCAGATCCTCCAGCGTCCGATCCTGCTTCACCCGGGCAGCCCGGAGTCGGGGGCCGATCTGCTCGAGAACCGTATCCTTCACATCTTTCCCTTCTTGCTGTTTCTGCAAAGATATTTGCCATCATAGCAGTGGGGGTTCCACAGTAGAAGCATGAAAACCAACAGCAACTACGACGTCATCATCATCGGCGCTGGCGCCGCGGGTCTCAGTGCAGCACTGATGCTCGGCCGCTCGCTCCGCAGCACGCTCGTCCTGGACACCGGCACCCCGCGCAACCGCTTCGCCGCAGGGATCCAGGGTGTCCTGGGCCACGACGGCACCGCCCCCGAGGACTTCTTGGCCCGCGGCCGTTCCGAGGTCGCCGGCTATGGCGTCCAGTTCGGCACGGCGGCAGCCGCAACCGTCGTGGCAACCGACGCCGGTATCACCGTGACCGATACCCAGGGCCGGCACCATGCTGCCCGCCGCCTCGTGGCCGCCACCGGAATCAGCGATGAACTCCCGCCGCTGCCCGGCCTCGCCGCGGGCTGGGGAACCGATGTGCTGCACTGCCCGTATTGCCACGGCTGGGAGGTCCGCGGTCAACGCCTCGGCATCCTGGCCACCTCGCCCATGGCCCTGCACCAGGCGCAGCTGATCCGCCAGTGGAGCGACGACGTCGTCCTCTTCAGCGCCGGCGCCGGGCCCATCGACGACGCACTGGCCACCACCCTGGCCTCCCGGGACGTGGTGATCGACAACCGGCAGGTCACCGGCATCCTCAGGAACGACGCCGGGGCCCTCACCGGGGTGCGGATGGTAGACGGCGGGCAACGGAACCTCGACGCCCTTTTCACCGCCGGTGAACTCCACCCCCAGGACGCCTACCTTGACGGACTGGGTTTGACGCGGGAGCAGACACCTTTTGGCAGCTTCATCGCCGCCGATCCCACCGGCAAAACCAGTCACCCGAGGATCTGGGCTGCCGGAAACCTCGTCGCCCCGATGGCCAATGTGCCGATGAGCATGTCGGCGGGCACGATGGCTGGCAGCATGGTCAACATGGATCTGGTGACCGAGGATTTCAACCACGCAGCACAGCAGGTTCACGCGGCATGAACGAACGGAGCAGCACCGACATGGAGCACCAACACCACCACGACGAGGCGCCCA
>JAKDMV010000169.1 GCA_030452125.1 Micrococcaceae bacterium | reverse complement strand
TGTAACCAAACCCCCGTTGCGGGGTTGTAAGCCCCCCACCCCCGGGGGGGCGGGCGGGCTGCGCGCCGCGCCCCGCCCCCGGCTGTGTCAGAGGTGGATCAGAGTGCCGCGCTCCCGGGCTCCCATTCCCCGGTGACCAGGTAGTTGACCTTGCGGGCCACGGAGACCCCGTGGTCGCCGTAGCGTTCCAGATAGCGGCTGGTCAGGGTCACATCGGCGGTGCGGGGCCCCGACTCGTTCCACTCGGGGCCGGCGACGGTCTTGAAGACGCTGGCGTGCAGGTCGTCGATCCGGGCGTTGAGCGCCACGATCTCCCGGGCGATCTCCAGATCCCGTGTTTCGAGCAGGGTGATCAGCTTCCGGGCGATCTGCACATCGAGTCCGGCCATCTCCGCGAAGACGGGGGTCACCGAGGCCGGGGCCACGGGGACCGGGAAACGGAGCCGGGTGAGCTGGGCGACGTGGCGGGCCAGATCGCCCATACGCTCGAGCGAGGCGCTCATGCGCAGCGAACCGACGATCATGCGCAGATCCGAGGCCACCGGTCCCTGCAGGGCCAGGACGTCGATGGCCCGCTCATCGAGCTGGGTCTGCATGAAGTCCACCCGGGCGTCCGCGGCGATGACCTCCTGGGCGATCTCGGTATCGGCCTCGGCATACGCCGTGTAGGCGCGTTCCATGGCATCGGCCACGAGTCCGGCCATCTGGGTCAGTTCCTCACCGATCGTCAGGAGTTCCGCCTGGAAGACCTTGCGCATGGGGTGTCCTTTCATCATGGTGTTCCCCCACGGTCAGGCAGGGGACGGGCACTGTAGTCATCAACACTGCCACCCCAACGTTAACCTCCGGGCCCTCGCGCATGAACATTCGGTGAATGGGCGCCGGGGCCCGTCCCGAGGGGCAGGAGCCGGACAGCGGCCCGGTTAGGGTGGGATCGTGGATGATGCACTGATCATAGTGATCGCCGGGCTCGTGGGGCTGGCGCTGGGCGTCGTGGGTCTGTTGGCCTACCGTTACAGCCGCCTGCAGCGCGAGGCGGTGACCGACGTCGGAGAGCCGACACTGCCCGACGGCGCCGCGGAGATCCTCTCCGTCGTCGGACGGGCCTTCGTCGTGGTCGATGACATCGACGGGGTCGTCCGGGCCAATCCGGCCGCCTATGCCTACGGGCTGGTCCGCGGGCACACCGTGGTCCATGCGGAACTGCTGGCCCTGGCCCGCAGGGTGCGTTCGGACGGGGTCATCGAGGAACGCCAGTTCGAACTGCCCCTGGGCCCGCTGGGCCAGGGGACGATCGTGGTGCATGTGCGCGTGGCTCCGCTGGGCGAGGAATACATCCTGTTGCTGGCCGACGACCGGACCGAGATCACCCGCACCGAGGCCATCCGCAATGACTTCGTCGCCAACGTCTCCCACGAGTTGAAGACGCCGGTGGGGGCCATCCAGCTGCTCTCCGAGGCCATCGACGGGGCCGCGGATGACGAAGTGGCGGTCAAACGCTTTTCCACCCGGCTGTATAAGGAAGCCCATCGGCTCGCGGCCCTGGTGCAGGACATCATCGAACTGTCCCGCCTGCAGGGCACCGACGTCGTCCTGCAGGGCCAACCGGTGGATGTGAACCGGATCGTGGCCGAAGCCGTGGACCGCAACCGGCTCACCGCCGAGGGCAAGGCCATCACGATCACCGTCGGCGGGGAGACCCGGGACCGGATCTTCGGGGAGCGTGATCTGCTGATGACCGCCTTCCGCAACCTCATCGACAACGCCATCCGCTATTCGCCCGAGGGCACCAACGTCGGGGTGGGCGTGCGCTCCCGCGACGGGCTGGTGCAGGTTTCGGTGACCGACCAGGGCCCCGGCATCGCCCCCGAGGAACAGGAACGCATCTTTGAGCGCTTCTACCGCGTCGATGCCGCCCGCTCGCGCCAGACCGGCGGCACCGGCCTGGGACTGAGCATCGTCAAGCACGTCATTTCCAACCACGGCGGCGAAGTCACGCTGTGGTCCCGCCCGGGGCAGGGCTCCACCTTCACGGTGCGCATGCCCCGGCACGAAGACGCCCACGGGGCGGCACGCGACCAGGGGCCGACCCCGGGCGTGGAGACCGCCACCGACCATCCGACCGGCGACGCCGAGGCGCGCCGGGCGATTGCAGAAGGAGACCGAACTTGACCCGCATCCTGGTGGTCGAAGACGAGGAGTCGCTCAGCGACCCGCTGGAATACCTGCTGACCAAGGAGGGATTCGAGATCCAGGTCGTCGACAACGGCCTCGATGCCGTCACCGAATTCGACCGCAACGGGGCCGATCTGGTCCTGCTGGACCTCATGCTCCCGGGCCAATCCGGCACCGAGGTCTGCCGGCAGCTGCGCCAGCGCTCATCGGTCCCGGTGATCATGCTGACGGCCAAGGACGCGGAAATCGACAAGGTCGTGGGTCTGGAGATCGGCGCCGACGACTACGTGACCAAACCCTATTCGGCGCGGGAGCTGATTGCGCGGATCCGGGCCGTGCTGCGCCGGCAGGGCGAACCGGAGGAACTGGTGGCCTCCACCATCCAGGCCGGGCCGGTGCGGATGGATGTGGAACGGCATACCGTCAGCGTGCACGGCGAGGCGGTGTCGTTCCCGTTGAAGGAGTTCGAGCTCTTGGAGATGCTGCTGCGCAATGCCGGGCGCGTGCTCACCCGGGGCCAGCTGATCGACCGGGTCTGGGGCTCGGACTACGTCGGGGACACCAAGACGCTCGATGTGCACGTCAAACGGCTGCGCTCAAAGATCGAACCCGACTCCGCGGCCCCGGTGCATCTGGTGACGGTGCGCGGGCTGGGCTATAAGTTCGAGTCCTGAGCAGCTGCCGGGGCGCCCCGGCAGCAGGACCAGAGAGCAATGGCCGGGGGCCCGGGGAGGCAAGCCGCCGGCCCCCGCCCAAAACACCCCGGGGGGGTGAGTTCAAGGGGGGGGGTTGCGGGGTGGTGGGGGGGGCTCCGTTTGAC
>JAKDMV010000168.1 GCA_030452125.1 Micrococcaceae bacterium | reverse complement strand
GGCCGCGGTGGACCATGATGGCGGCATTCCAGCGCATCCAGGCGCGGTAACGACGCTCGATCTCTTCATCGCCGGGGAACTCCGGCTCACGGTCCACCGCAATGGTGTTGACGTAATCGGTGGTCTGCGGCCGCGGAACCTCCACGCTGCGGTTGGAGGCCCGTTCCCAGAGGCTGCCCATGATGTCCGAGGCGTGCCTCGTCCCCCTGGCCTCCACCAGACCGTCGAAGGACTCCAGCCATTCGGCGGTCTCCTCCGGATCGGATCCGGCGGCGGTGGGCGAATCGTCGATGATACTCATGCATGCCTCTCTGACGTGTCCGGAACGGGTGACATTCCGCGGTCAACACCATCTAAAATAAATCTCGCCTTGTGGAAGTTTCTTCTCACAGAGCAATATCAAGTGAACGCGGTCACGGCCACGCTGTCAATCCATCAACGAAATATTGATTCTCCATCCCGGTGGAACAACTATTGCCCACGCCCTCTTCCGGTGATGCACTTCTCCCATGACCACCACCATGATTGCCATCGGAACGAAGAAGGGCCTCTGGATCGCCACAAGCGGGAACGGGCGCGACTTCACCCTGGGCGAGCCACATTTCCTGAACCAGGAAGTAGCCTCCGTCGCCATCGACAGCCGCGGCCCGCAACCGCGCATCCTCGCCGGACTCAACGACTGGCACTGGGGCCCGACCGTGGTCCATTCGGATGATTTCGGGGCCACCTGGTCCGAACCCGAAGACGGAGCCATCGCCTTTCCCGCAGATACCGGCGCCGCACTGGAGCGGGTCTGGCATCTACGTCCCGATACCCCGGAGCGGCCCGGCGTCATCTGGGCCGGCTGTGAACCGACCTCCGTCTGGAAATCCACCGATGGCGGCGAGAGCTTCGAATTGAATCGTGGCCTCTGGGACCATCCACACCGCCCCGAATGGGGAGCGGGATTCGGCGGTGCCGCCGTCCATACGATCGTCCCCCACTCCACCGACGCGGGGACCGTCCACGTGGCGATGAGCACCGGCGGGGTCTACCGCACCCACGACGGGGGCAGCACCTGGCAGGCCAGGAACCGGGGGATCTCCGCAGGGTTCCTGCCCGCCGAGGAACCGGAGTTCGGCCAGTGCGTCCACCGGATCACCGCCGATTCGACCAATCCCGACCGGCTCTACGCGCAAAACCATGGCGGCGTCTACCGCAGCGACGACGGCGGCGACCACTGGGCCGATATCGCCTCCGGCCTGCCCTCCGACTTCGGCTTCACGTTCCTGACCCACCCGCACCGTGCCGATACGGCCTGGACGCTGCCGCTGGAGGCGGACATCCAACGCATCCCACCCGGAGGCAGACTCAGCCTGTACCGCACCACCGATGCCGGTTCCACCTGGACCGAACAGCACCGCGGACTACCGGACCACGAATACAACGTCGTGCTGCGCGACGCCGCCGACGTCGACGTTCCTGACCCCGAGGGCCCCGCTTGCCTCTATCTGGGGACCCGCGGAGGCGAGGTCCACACCAGCAGTGACGAAGGTGGGAGCTTCCACCAGGTGGCCTCCCGTCTGCCCGACATCCTCAGCCTGCGCGCCGGCTCGGTGCGGTGACGGCCATGGCCCACGCCAACCTCGAGATCCCCGCGACGTTGGCCCCCCTCTGGGGCCGGCAACGCCGGGCCGTGATCGAGTACGACGCCGGAACCCGGCTGGAGGGGTTCCTGGACCTCGCAGGGCAGGGACACCCCCGATTCGCCCGGCGCTTGCGCGACGAGACCGGAGCGATCCGCCGCTACGTCAACGTGTTCATCGACGGGGAGAATGTCAGGGTCCTGGAAGGTCTGGACACGGTGGTCCCCGACGGGGCGAACGTATTGATCATCCAGTCCGTCGCCGGAGGCTGAATCCAGCGGCCAAGGATAAGCTGACAGCACCCGCCAGCAGCCCGAAGGGATCCAGACCATGCCAGCCGCACCCCTGACCTCGCCACGGCCCCCCACCCCCGGCACCACACCGGCGGGCCTCCGACGCAGATTCGCGGCGACGATCTCCGATCTCCCACCCTCGTGCTTCGCCTTCGTGATGGCCACCGGCATCGTCTCGGCGGCCCTGCTGAAGTCCGGCCGACCGGTGCCGGCGGAGATCCTGTTCTGGGTGGCGATCACGGCGCTGGTGATCCTGATCGCCGCAACACTCTGGCGCGCCATCGCCCACCCCGGGAAGTTTGCCGCGGACATCATCTCCCCGGCCAAGACCTTCGGGTTCTTCAGCTTCGTCGCCGGGCTGGACGTCCTGGGGCTGCACTACGTGATGACCGACCGGGCGGACATCGCCCTGGTCCTGGGCTGCCTGGCAGCCCTGGCCTGGCTGGTGCTGACGTACCTCATTCCCGGCGTACTGCTGCTGCGCCCGCAAGGCACCCCCGTCCTCAACGCGGCCAACGGCAGCTGGTTCCTCTGGGTCGTCGCGACCCAATCGCTGGCGTCGGCCGCCGCGGGCGTCGCCAGCGCCCATTCCAGCAACGGACTGGCAACCCTGGCGGCGGCGCTGTGGGGGGTCGGGGTGATGCTGTACATGCTGATCGGCACCCTGATCACCCTGCGGCTGATCACCCGGGCCAACCGGCCCGCCGATCTGAGCCCCACCTATTGGATCTTCATGGGGGCGACAGCCATCTCGGTATTGGCCGGTAGTGCCCTGTTGAAGCTGCCGGACAGCTTCGAGGCCATCGCCGCGACGCGCGGCTTCATCAGCGGAACCAGCTTCATCCTCTGGTCCCTGGGCCTGTGGTGGGTCCCGCTGCTCATCCTCTTCGGGATCTGGCGCCACGTCGTGCACCACCACAACATGCGCTACGAAACCGCCCTGTGGTCCATCGTCTTCCCCCTGGGGATGCTGGCCACATCGTCCATGATGTTCGGTCAGGGTCAGGGGATCGGGATCATCGACCGGATCGGCCACGTGACCGTCTGGGTCGCGGTACCGGCCTGGAGCATCGCCGTGATCCTCATGGTGGTCGCGGCGGCCCGGTGGCTGCGCACGCCGCCCGGGGAACCCACGCCGCC
>JAKDMV010000167.1 GCA_030452125.1 Micrococcaceae bacterium | reverse complement strand
GGCAGACGTCGTTTCCACCCACATGTGTTGCGTCATATAGCGGATGCTCGCTGAAAGGAAATGTAAGTGCTTATTGCACAGCGCCCCACCCTTACCGAAGAAGTAGTTGCCCCGAACCGTTCACGGTTCACGATTGAGCCCTTGGAGCCGGGATTCGGCTACACCCTGGGCAACTCGCTGCGCCGCACGCTGCTGTCCTCGATCCCTGGTGCAGCTGTCACCAGTGTTCGCATCGACGGCGTGCTGCACGAGTTCACCACCGTTCAGGGTGTGAAGGAAGACGTCACCGAACTGATCCTGAACATCAAGAACCTTGCTGTGTCTTCCGAGCATGACGAGCCAGTCGTCGCCTACCTGCGTAAGCAGGGCCCCGGCGTCGTGACGGCCGCGGACATCACGCCGCCGGCCGGCGTCGAGTTCCACAACCCGGATCTGCACATCGCGACCTTGAACGCGAAGGGCAAGTTCGACATGGAACTGACGATCGAGCGTGGTCGCGGGTACGTCTCAGCGGCGCAGAACAAGAGCCTCGATGCCGAGATCGGCCGTATCCCGGTCGACTCCATCTACTCGCCGGTTCTGAAGGTGACCTTCCGCGTGGAGGCCACTCGTGTCGAACAGCGCACCGACTTCGACAAGCTCATCGTCGACGTCGAGACCAAGGACTCCATCCTGCCTCGCGACGCAGTCGCCTCGGCCGGTACGACCCTGGTTGAACTGTTCGGACTGGCCCGCGAGCTGAACTCGGCCGCCGAAGGCATCGAGATCGGCCCGTCCCCGACGGACGCCGCACTCGCCGCCGACATGGCTCTGCCGATCGAGGATCTCGAGCTGACCGTCCGGTCGTACAACTGCCTTAAGCGCGAGGGCATCCACACGGTAGGCGAGCTGGTTGCTCGCTCCGAGGCCGACCTCATGGACATCCGGAACTTCGGTGCCAAGTCCATCGACGAGGTCAAGGCGAAGCTGATCGAACTGGGTCTGTCCCTGAAGGATTCCCCTCCAGGGTTTGATCTGGCCGCGCGTGCTGCCGCCAGTGATGAGGACGACGCCGAATTCGGTGACGAAGAGGCCTAAGGCCGCCTTCAAAGTAATGTACTTTGCCCCAAGGCCCGCGCCGGTGCGCGGGGCGGCGGGCTCCATCTAGGAGAAAAAAACAATGCCTACCCCAACCAAGGGAAAGCGCCTCGGAGGCGGAGCAGCCCACGAGCGCCTCATGCTGGCGAACCTGTCGACCCAGCTCTTCGAGCACAAGTCGGTCACCACGACGGTCACGAAGGCCAAGCGTCTGCGTCCCTACGCCGAGCGCCTGATCACCTTCGCCAAGCGCGGGGACCTGTCCTCGCGTCGCCGCGTCCAGGCCGCCATCGCCTCGCGCAACCGGACCAACAAGTCCGTGGTGCACGAGCTGTTCACCAACATCGCCCCGGCCATGGCCGAGCGTGAAGGTGGCTACACCCGCATCACCAAGATCGGCAACCGCAAGGGCGACAACGCCCCGATGGCTGTCATCGAACTGGTGCTCGAGCCCGTGTCCCCGAAGCAGGCCGTCGTCAAGGAAGCCACCAAGGCTGCCGAGACGTCCGCTCCGGTGGCCGAGCCCGAGGTTGCCGAGCCGGAGGTCGCTGAGACCGAGGCTCCGGCGGAAGCCACCGAGGCAGCCGACGAGAAGTAAGGGCCGGCCCTAGGGCCGACTCCGAGCCATGAAGGGGCCGGGACCATCCAGATGGATGGTCCCGGCCCCTTCGTCGTTGGTGGTGGACCCCGGGGAATGGTGTCACCGGGTACCTCGCTTCTAGACTCGAGGCATGGACTTCCCCTTCGACGGCCCCGGCGGCCGTGCGCCCGGCGCCGGTTCAACCGCGGACGGGGCCAACACGAGCGAACCGGCTACGGTACGCATCCTCCTGAGACTGGCCTACGACGGCTCCGGATTCTCCGGCTGGGCCACCCAGCCAGGGCGGCGCACGGTGCAGGGAAGCCTCGAGGAGGCCCTGGAACTGCTCTTCCGGCGGCCGGTACGCACCACGGTCGCGGGTCGAACCGATGCGGGAGTCCATGCCAGAGGACAAGTCGCCCACTTCGATCTCACCGAGGCCGAATACCGGGCCCTGCCCCGGGGAAAGAACCTGAGCGAGGACGAGGCGTTGCTGCGGCGGCTCCGTGGGGTGACCTCACGTATCGGGGGAGAGGTGTTCGTCCACGAGGCCCGGGCGGCGGCGGTGGGGTTCGACGCCCGCTTCTCGGCCCTCTGGCGACGGTACAGCTACCGGATCGCCGACGGGCAGCATCGGTGGGATCCGTTGACGCGCGCCACGACGCTGTGGCATCCGCGAGAGCTCGATGCAGGGCTCCTGAACGCCGAAGCACAGGCTGCCATCGGGCGGCACGATTTCCTCTCCTATTGCCGCCCCAAGAATTTCGCCACCACCATCCGGACCCTGGAGGAGTTCACTTTCGCCCGGAACGAAGACGGCATCCTGATGGCCGATCTGCGGGCCGATGCGTTCTGCCACAACATGGTGCGCACCCTCATCGGCGCCACCCTGCGCGTCGGCGACGGGGAGGAGGCCCCGGGCTGGGTGGAGCGCCGGATTTCGGAGCCGCTGCGGGACCACCGGACCCGCATGGCCGCGGCGCATCCGTTGGTCCTGGAACAGGTGGCCTATCCGGAGGACGACCAGCTGGCCCTTCGTGCCTCGACCACCCGGGCGAGGCGCCGTCCGGAGGATCTCCGCCGGTCCTGACACGACCGTGGAGCCGCCGATTCCCACCCCCGGGGCCGGCCGTCCCGCGACTTTTGGTACCGGGCCGCGGATGCGGTAAAGTAGGCTGCTGTTGTGCATGTCCTATGCCTGACACAACTTTCTCCGCGTGACGGCCCAGTTGCAGGGCCCTGGTCTGTGGAGACTGCAGGCAGCTGATGGATGGCCGGTTGGATTCAGACCTCACCTGAAGAACTGGTACAGCGCATCGATAACACAGTGTTCTTTCCTGCTGGTGGATCTCACAGCTGCCGCAAGTGGAACGCTTGACCAGTATCCAAGGAAACGAAGGCAATAACCGTGCGTACGTACACTCCGAAGCCCGGCGACG
>JAKDMV010000166.1 GCA_030452125.1 Micrococcaceae bacterium | reverse complement strand
TCGCCGGCCACGGGGCGCAACAGCTGGAAGCCCTCGAACCCCGGTGAACCGTCGACCGAATGCTTGCGGGCGGCAAAACGCTTCTCGAGTTCCGAACCGGCCTCGACCGGGACCTTCAGGGCGTTGATGACGACGATGGACACGGGTGCTCCTTCCAGGCCCGGCGCGTCCGGACCGCTACCCTCCCACGCTACCCCCACAGTGTCTGCGGCGGCCGTGAGAGGCCTCTCATTCGGGGGGCCGAACCTGCGGGTTAACCCGGCTCAACATTCCCTGAAGCCCCTCCATACCCGGGTGTACAGTGCGGGTCATGACTTCACCTGTGGACTGGCTCACACGCCTGGTAGCTTTCGACACGACCTCCCATCGCTCGAACCTCGAACTGATCGACTGCGTGGCCGCGGAACTGCGCCGGCACGGTGTGGAGCCCCTGCTGTTGCCCCACGACCAACAGGACGGGGTGCGCAAGGTGAACCTCTTTGCCACCTTCCCGGCGAAGGACGGCTCCACCGAGGGCGGGGTGGTCCTCTCTGGTCATACCGACGTCGTCCCGGTGGAAGGACAGGACTGGGACAGCGACCCCTTCACCGTCACCGAACGCGACGGCCGCCTCTACGGCCGCGGGACCGCCGACATGAAGGGCTATCTGGCGGTCATCATGTCCCGGGTGGAGGCGATCGCCGCCGCCCCGCTGGCCCGACCGGTGCATCTGGCCTTCTCCTACGACGAGGAAGTCGGACTGCTCGGTGCCCAACGGATGATCGGCCAATTCGCCGAGCACGGCATCAAACCCGCCTCCTGCATCGTCGGTGAACCCTCGGGAATGCGGGTGGTCCGCGGGCATAAATCGATCAACCTGTTCACCGTCACCTTCCGTGGCGTCGCCGCCCACTCCTCGCTGACCCCGCAGGGCTCCAACGCCATCCACCATGCGGGCCGCTTCATCGAGTTCTACCGGCAGCTCACCGAGGAATGGCGCCGCGAGGGCCCCTTCGATACGGCCTACCCGGTGGCCTTCACCACCGGCGGGGTCAACCTGATTTCCGGGGGCATCGCCGGCAACACGGTCCCCGACTCCTGCGAGATCGAGTTCGAGTTCCGCGCCCTGGGCACCGTGGACACCGCCCCGGTGGTGGCACGGATCCGCGAGTTCCTCTTCGACACCCTGGAACCGGCGATGAAAGCCGAAAACGAAAAAGCCGGGATCGAGCTGGTGGTCAAGGCGCAAGGTCCCGGCCTGGAGATCGGCCCCGACGCCGATATTGTGGCCCTGGCCCGTGACTGCGGTGGGCATCCGACCGATGAGAAGGTCACCTACGGCACCGAAGCCGGCCTCTTCCATGGCGCAGGAATCGAGACGGTGGTGTGCGGGCCCGGGGAGATCGCCGTGGCCCACGCCGCCAACGAATACGTCGAGCTGGAACAACTCGCCGCCTGCGAGGCATTCATCGATACGCTCATCACCGAGCTCGGGCAGGACCGGGCATGAGCGGGCCGAGCGCCGGGCCAGGCACCTCGGCCGCGCCACACACCATCACCGAGGCGGACCGTTCCCGGGCCCGCCGCGCCGTCATCGCCTCCTCCATCGGCAACGCCCTGGAGTGGTTCGACATCATCGTCTACTCCTCCTTCGCCGTCGTCATCTCCGCCCTGTTCTTCGAACCGGCGGGCGAGGCGGGAGGCCAGACCACCGGGATCCTGTTGACCTTCGGCGCCTTCGCCGTGTCCTACCTGATCCGCCCCTTGGGCGCCATGGTGCTGGGCTCCTACGCCGACCGGCACGGGCGCAAGGGTGCGCTGACCCTGACGATCATGCTGATGATGCTCGGCACCCTGATCATGGCCTGCGCCCCCACCACCGAGATGATCGGCCCGGCGGCGGCGTTGGTGATCCTGCTGTCCCGACTCATCCAGGGATTCTCCGCGGGCGGCGAATTCGGGACCGCCACCGCATTCCTGATCGAGAACGCCCCGGATAAAAAAGCGTTCTACGGCAGCTGGCAGGTGGCGACCCAGGGTGTGTCGATGTTCCTGGCCTCCGCATTCGGTTTCGCCCTGTTCACCTTCATGGACCACGACGCCCTGTATTCCTGGGGGTGGCGGATCCCGTTCTTCTTCGGGCTGCTGATCGGCCCGGTCGGCCTCTACATCCGGTTGAAGATGGATGAGACCCCCGACTTCGAGGCGGCCCGCGGGAACCTGACCAAATCACCGCTGGCCGCCACCCTGCTCGGCGCGGCACCACGCTGGGTCACCTCGGCGTCCATCGTGGGTCTGGCCAGCGTGTCGGTCTACCTGATCCTGTTCATGCCCACCTATGCGGTCCAGAACCTGGACCTGCCCTCCTACGCCGGCTATCTGGGCGGGATCATCTCGGGGATCGTCACCCTCATCGGGGCCCCGCTGGCGGGCAAGCTGGCCGACCGGATCGGTTGCGTGAAGGTCATGCTCTTCGCGGCGGTGCTGGCCGTGCTGGTCGCGTTCCCGCTGTTCCTGATCCTCGTCGCAGCCCCCAGCGTCGTGATGCTCACCGCTGTCCAAGTGGTCTTAGGCCTGCTGATGGCCGCTTACTTCGGGCCGCTACCGGCCCTGCTGGCCCAGATGTTCCCCACGAATATCAGAACCACCGGCATGTCCATCTCCTATAACGTCGGGGTCACCTTGTTCGGCGGCTTCGCCCCGCTGATCCTGGCCTGGTTGGTCAGCACCACCGGTTCATTATTGGCGCCGAGTTTCTACTACATCACGATCGGCCTGATCTCCTTGGCCGGGCTGGTGGCTGCGCGCCGGGTCTTCGGGAAGGCGTAGTCCCTTCGTTTCGCTGCGATTTCGCACATTCGGTCGCCCGACCATCCGTCAGTCACAGTACGAATTTTCGATAAGCCGCCACTACTCACCGGATAAGCCCGGAAGAGCGGCGAGAAGTTGCGGATACTAGCTCGCTCAGCCCAGTCAACGTCCGGGATTCTCTCGCACCCACTTTTCTGCTCTGTCCACCATCGGCCTATGAGGCGGCATCCCGGAACAGATTGCCTCCCCTATGTCCAGCCCCTTCGTCTTGGCAGGTCGCCCGCAGGCCGGGATAGAGCGCCACACTTGCCC
>JAKDMV010000055.1 GCA_030452125.1 Micrococcaceae bacterium | reverse complement strand
CCTAGCCTGCTCATCGAACAGCTGGGACGCGCCCCCGCTGCCCCCGCACTGCTGTGGCAAGAATCATCGCTGGACTACCAGGAACTGTTCCATGGTGCCCGCCGCCTGGCCGCCGTTCTCGGTGCCCACGGGGCCGGCCCCGGTGACACCGTCGGGGTCCACCTGCAGCGTGGCCCCGCGATGGTGCTCTCGCTTTTGGCGACCACACTCGCTGGCGCGGCCTACGCGCCGTTGGACCCCGCGCTGCCCGCGTCAAGGCTGGACTCCATGGTCGGTGACCTCGACCCCGCGGTGATCATCACCGGCAACAACGGCGGTGAGGCCCCCGGGCCGGCCGGAATCTACCCCCTGGTGCCGTTGTCGGAAGACACCCTTGACTGCCTGGACCACCTTCCCGCCCCGGCTGCCCCCGAGGCCGCTACCGGGGTCGGCCCGGAGGACACCGCCTACATCATCTTCACCTCCGGATCGACCGGGGCTCCGAAGGGAACCGCGGTCAGCCACCGGGCCATCGTGAACCGCTTGCTCTGGATGCAGCATGAATATGCCCTGGACTCCTCGGATATCGTGCTGCAGAAGACGCCGTTCAGTTTCGACGTCTCCGTCTGGGAGTTCTTCTGGGCCTTCATGGCAGGGGCACGCCTGGCCATCGCCGAACACGACGTCCACCGCGATCCGGAGGCCCTGGCACGCACGATCATCGAACACGGCGTCACCACCTGCCATTTCGTGCCCTCGGCCTTGTCCCTGTTCACCGGCGCCCGCTCCGCGTCGCGGTGTACGAGCCTGCGGCGGGTCTTCTGCTCCGGGGAGGCACTCGATGCCGAGACCGGACATCGACTGCTTGGCATGCTGCCCGTGGAATTGCACAACCTCTACGGCCCCACTGAAGCCGCCGTCGATGTGACTTTCTGGCACGTATCCGCCACGGAGCGGGGGCCGGTACCGATCGGGCGGCCCGTCTGGAACACCAGGACGCATGTTCTGGACGCGCTGGGCCGCCCGCTTCCCCCCGGAGTTGCCGGTCACCTGCACCTGGCCGGCATACAACTCGCCCAGGGATACGTCCGACGCCCGGAACTGACTGTAGAGAAGTTCTATCACCACCCCGGTCTGGAACGCCTGATGGGACGCCCCGAGCGGGTCTACGCAACGGGTGATATTGCGCGGTGGCGCTCCGACGGTGCCCTGGAATACCTCGGTCGCATCGACGACCAAGTTAAAATGCGCGGCCTGAGGATCGAATTGGGGGAAATCGAGGCGGTTCTGGCCGCGCACCCGATGGTGGAACGCGCCGTCGTCGTGCCCCATGGCAGCGGGCCGTCGACGACCCTACGCGGCTACGTCCAATCCCCGGGGGCCGTCGCAACGGAACTGCGCGCCTGGCTCACCGATCGGCTGCCCGACTACATGGTTCCCCACAGTGTGGACGTCCTCGTTGAGCTGCCCCTGACGGCCAATGGGAAACTCGACCGCCGGAGTCTTCCCAAACCGGAGGCCGGTGCGCCCAGCCGCACACCCTCGACCCCCCTCGAGGGCGCCATCGCCCGGGCTTTCGCCACCGTGCTGGACCAGCCGGACATCGGGGTGGAAACCAACTTCTTTGATGCCGGGGGCACCTCGCTCACTGCGGTATCGCTGCTGCGCCGACTTGAAGGGCTCCACGAAACCCTCAGCAGCACCTCCCTGGAACTCAGCGACATTTTTGCCGGGCCCACGGTTGCAGCGCTGGCCCGACGGCTGGGTTCGGGAGTTGGTGCCAATCCGTATGCCAGGGTCCTCACGCTCCGGGCACACCGTCGGGGTACACCGGTGTTCTGCCTGCACCCAGCCGGCGGGCTCGGCTGGTCCTACGCCAACCTGCTCCGGCATATCACCCCCGATACAGGTATCCATGCCCTGCAAGCACCAGGGCTGGATCCGGCGCTGCCGGCGCCAGCCCCACCGGCCTCCATCCACGAACTCGCCTCCGACTTTGCCCAGGCCATCATCGAGCTGGTTCCCGAAGGTCCCGTCTCCCTCCTGGGCTGGTCGGTCGGCGGGGTCATTGCCCAGGAGCTGGCCATCGAACTCACCGAACGCTCCGTCACAGTCGAACGACTGGTCCTGCTGGATGCCTATCCGCCGGAATCCTGGCAGCAGCTCGCCGAGCCAACCGCGGAAGAGATCAACGAAGCGCTGCTCATCATGGGCGGCGTGGACCATGACCGGCAGGGGGCCGACCTCTCCCGCGAATCGGTGCTGGACCTTTTAGCCCGTACCCCCGGCCCGTTCGGCGAACTCGCCGACGAGGTCGTGGCCCGGGTGGCGAGCGCGGTGAGTACCAACGCCGCCCTGATGCGTAGCCATACGGCGCGTCGATATGACGGGGACATCGACTTCTTCACCGCCCTGCGCAAGAGCCAGAACTGGCTGCACGTCTCGGATTGGCGGCCCCATGTCGGAGGCAACCTGCGCAATCACGATATCGATTGCAGCCACCCGGCCCTGATCCACCACGAGAACCTGGCCCACATCGTCGGCGAACTCGGGCTCTGGGCCCCCTGAATCCCCGCAGACCCGTCGCGTGCACCCAGCACGCCACGGACTGTGGTCATGAAGCACGCAATTGATCAACAGCCGCAAAGGAAGACAATGAAGAAACTTGCACACATCACGGCCACTGCCGGCATCCTGACTTTGGCCCTGGCTGGCTGCTCCCCGGCCCAGGGCCAGGACGCAGACCAGGCTTCCGCGGCGGACGGCAAGCCCTCAACCATCACCACGCAGGAGGCTCCGAAAGACCTGCCCGAAAAGTGGCGTTATATTGCCGGCACCTCGGACTTCACCCCCGAAGAGAGCACCCCCCAGCTCCCGGTCACGGTGACCGACGACGCCAAGGCCACGGTGGAAATCGACGACATTTCGAAGATTATTTCCTCGGGGGACAACGTCTCATCGCTTCTGCAGGCACTGGGGCTGGGCGACAAGATCGCGGCCTCGCCGGATGACAGCCTCTCCGCGGCCGGCAAGGCCGCACCGGAGCACTTCGAATTCCGGAAGAACACCGGGATGGAGGGGCTGCTCGCCCTGGACGGCACCTTGTTCATTGGTGATAATCTCAAACGCCATGGGGATGTCTCCCAACAGTTCCGCGACGCCGGAACGGATGCCGTGCTGTTCGACGTGGGAAACACCACCTCCGATAAAATCCGCAAGCTTTCCAGCTTCGTCGGCCTCCCCGAGGAGGGCGATCGCCTGGCCGAGTCCAACGAGAAGGCGCTGAAGGAAGCCCAGGACATCGGTAGCGCCGAGGGCAAGTCCATCATCCAGGTGACCGCCACGGGGGCGGGCGGGCAGAACTCGGTTGCGGCCAACGGGACTCCGGGGACCGAGATGATTGAAGCCCTGGGAGGCATCAGCGTGGGCGCCGACGCCGGCCTCAGGGGGTTCTCCCGTGAAATGAGCGCGGAAGGCCTCGTGGCGGCCGACCCCGATTACATCCTTCTCTCCAGCGACGACTACGACCGTTGGGAGGGCGAAGAGGGGCTGTGGAAGGCCTTCCCGTCGCTGAAGAACACGACGGCAGGGCGAGAGGCCAACGTCATTGTGATGCCCGATTCCCAGATCAAGTACACCGGCCCTGACTCGGGCGTCGGGGCCTTGGCTCTCGCCAGGGCGCTGCAGCAGTAGACCGGGGAACAGGTTAGCCAATGATGCTCCGTGCCGCCCGTGAAAAACGTGCGGAGGAGCAGATCCGCCGGGTGCCGCTCGTTGTAGCGGCCCCGGTGGGTCTGCTGGTCCTCCTCTTCCTGATGGTCCTTTCCGTCTCCGTCGGACCTTTGCGGATCGACTTTGCCGACGTCTTCCGCATCGTCGGGCAGCAACTCGGCATCCATGAGGTAGACGGGCTCAGCCAACGAGATGTGTCCGTCGTCTGGCAACTGCGGTTCCCACGGACCCTGCTCGGCGCGCTGGTCGGGGCGGCCCTGGCCATGTCCGGCGCCGCATTGCAATCGCTGTTCAACAACCCCTTGGCGGACCCGGGCATCATCGGCGTCACCGGAGGAGCGACCACCGGGGCCGTGGCCGTCATCGTGCTGCTGGGACCGGTAGCCTCGGATGCCCTCACGACCTGGGCCGTGCCGGGGGGAGCCTTCCTGGCTGGCCTGGCCGTGACCGCGTTGATCTATGTCCTGGCGCGGCCGGGCCGCACCACCGGCACTTCAAAGATGCTGCTGGTGGGCATTGCACTGGGCTCGGCTTGTGCCGCCTTGACCGGATTCTTCACCTACATTGCCGACGACACCCAGTTGCAGACCCTGGTTTTCTGGCAATTGGGCTCGCTCAGTAGTGTCAATTGGGGCCAATTGGCCGCCATGCTGCCCGTTGCCGTGGCCGGGGTCGTTGTCCTGGTGATGAACATGCGCAACCTCGATGTCCTGGCACTTGGCGAGCGACAGGCCCAACACCTGGGCGTTAACGTCAAGGCGGCCCGCATGGCGATCATCGTTGCCACTGCGCTACTGGCCGGCGGTTCCGTCGCCTTCGTCGGCAGCATCGGCTTCGTGGGACTGGTGGTCCCGCATATCGTGCGTCAGATCGTGGGCCCGGCACACCGGGTGGCGCTTCCGATGGCGGCGATCGTCGGAGCCTGCCTCATCGTTGCCTCCGACTGCGCCGCTCGCACACTGAACCCGCCCTCGGAGATCCCGTTGGGTCTGTTCACCGCTGCCGTTGGAGCCCCCTTCTTCCTCTATCTGGTCGTCCGGGCCAAGAAATCGATGTGGTGAATGATGAGTGATGCCGTTGAACGGATCGTGGAGCTAGAGTCCGTTTCCTTCCGGATCGGCCAGCGGGACCTGCTGCGAGAAGTTTGTTTTTCTCTGGATCGATCCAGCCTGGTTGCCCTGGTCGGTCCGAACGGGGCCGGCAAATCGACGCTGCTGTCCTTGATCGCCGGGGATCAGGAACCGACCGAGGGCACCGTGCGGGTAGCGGGCACCGAACCGCGGCGGTGGAAGGCCAAGGACTTCGCCCGGCAGCGGGCCGTCATGTTGCAGGAACATCGCGTCGGATTTTCCTTCAGCGTCGAGGAAACGGTGGCGATGGGACGCCTGCCCTATCCCGTCAGCGAAGGACACGACGCCGCCATGGTGCGCCAGGCCATCACACGGACCGGTCTGACCAGGCTCAAGCGCCAGGACGTGACCACCCTGTCGGGAGGTGAAAGCTCACGCTCCTCATACGCCCGCGTCCTGGCCCAGGCACCACCACTGATCTTGTTGGATGAGCCGACGGCGGCCCTTGACCTACAGCATCAGGAATCGGTGATGCGCAGTTCACGCGAACATGCCGACGACGGGCATTGTGTGGTCGCGGTACTGCATGACCTCAACTTGGCGTCGCGTTATGCGGATCGAGTCATCGTGATCGCCGATGGACGGATCACCGCCGACGGGCCTCCGGAGACGGTGCTGACCGTGGAGCTCATCGAAGAGGTCTATGGGCAGAAGGTGTGCCTATTGAGGCACCCCGCGTCGCAGGCGCTGGTCATCGTTCCAGCATGACGGCGGTGACCACCAGCGGGGCTCGTATCAGGAACCGGCCACTGAGGACGTCAGGCAAGGCGGGATGGCGCCGGTCCGGGGTGGACACGGCGACGGAAAACGTGCCGGTCATGGGCCCGGCCGCCCGGGCGACGCCGGCATCACGGGTGGCCACGGACCCGAAGTCGACCTCCACGTCAAGGAAATCCAGCCAGGTCCGAGTGAGCGGGAAGCGGGCCTTGTAGAAACTCTCCTTGATACTGAAAACCAGGCGATCCATCGGCTGGGCGGTGGCCGCCGGGAAGAGCGCCTCCGCCGAGCGCAGTTCCAACTCGGTGCAGATCACCCCGGATGTGCCGTGGGGCAAGGGCGCCCACTCCTCCGCATCGATTCCCAGTGCGGCAAAGCGGTCCGCAGCAGCCACGGCTGCCGCCCGATACGTGGGTCGCCCGGCTGACGTTGGGCCAATATGGGTGAGGCTGCCGACCCAGCCGGCGGGCCACTGGGGCTCACCACGGGGGCCACGCATGAGCGGTGCGGGCGGGGCCCCCGCCGTGGCGAGGGCCTCATGGGCGCACCTCCTGGTGGTGAGGAACTCCGAACGCCGCTGCTCGACGGCGTCGGTGAGGCCGGTCGATTCGGCGGTGGAGAAGGGGGTTGCCTGCTGGGCCGGCACAGGATCGTGATCGATTTCGGAGACCTGGATTGTCGAGGGAAGCAGCTGTCGCAGCGGACCTGGATTGAGGAAGATGAGCTGCCTTTCGGTGGCCGGGATACCCCATGATTTCACTATAGTTAGGGTCCCCTAAATTCTAGCTCCATCGATTCCGGCAGCGGAAAAGAAGTCGTCCGACGCGGCATCACCCGACCTGGCGCGTGGCCTCCACGGCATGCTACCGAAAACTCCTGCGTGCCGGGGGACTACAACCTCGAGACCATCGATGCCACCGTACGGCCCGGTTCCATGGCCCGGATCGGTTTCAGCTGTCCCGCACGTTTCGCAGACAACACCATTGATCCCGGCTCCGGTGAGGGGCTCGTGCAAAGAGTCGCCGGTGACCCCTAAAACGCGGAAGGGGTCCGGGCCGCCGGCGCATCCATCGCACGTGAGGGCGGTGAAGCACACCTGCGCCGGCACCACCGGCTGACCCGGGGAAAGAGGTCCAGGGACGGGCCTATTGGGTGGCCAATCGGGGCATGGGGAAGTCGGCCTACACCGGGCACTAGACTGGGGGCCATGGCCGGATTGATCAAGCGCGAAGACATCGACGAGGTCCGCTCACGCACGGACATCAAGGAAGTCGTTGATGGGTATGTCACGCTCCGTTCGGCAGGCATCGGCTCGTTCAAGGGGTTGTGCCCCTTCCACGACGAACGCAGCCCCTCCTTCCACGTCCGTCCCCAGGTGGGGACGTTCCATTGCTTCGGCTGCGAAGAATCCGGCGACGTCATTTCCTTCATCCAGAAGATGGACCACACGACGTTTTCCGAGACCGTCGAGCACCTGGCCGGACGGATCGGCTTCGAACTGCGCTACGAGGACGGCGGATCCGGGCCCAGCCGTCAGGATGTCGGCCGGCGTCAACGCCTCCTGGACGCCCATAAGATCGCCGAGGAATACTTCCGCTCCCAGCTGCTCTCCGAGGAAGCCGCGACCGGACGGCAATACCTCTCCGAGCGGGCCTTCGACCGGGCCGCCTGTGATCATTTCGGGGTCGGCTATGCCCCCAAGGGGTGGGATCAGCTCCTGAAGCATCTGCGCAGCCGCGGCTTCCAGGACGAGGAACTCAAACTCACGGGAATGTTCTCCGAGGGCAACCGGGGCATCTACGACCGGTTCCGCGGCCGGCTCATCTGGCCCATCCGCGACCTGACCGGAGCCACGATCGGTTTCGGGGCCCGCAAACTCTACGAGGACGACCAGGGGCCGAAATACCTGAACACCCCCGAAACCCAGCTCTATAAGAAATCCCAGGTCCTCTATGGCGTGGATCTGGCCAAACGGGAGATCACCAAAAACCGGCAACTGATCGTGGTGGAGGGATACACGGACGTCATGGCCTGCCACCTCTCGGGGCTGGGCACGGCGGTGGCCACCTGCGGCACGGCCTTCGGGGCCGACCACATCAAGATCGCCCGCCGCCTGCTGCGCGACGACGGCTCGGGAGGCGAAGTGGTCTTCACCTTCGACGGGGACGCCGCCGGGCAGAAAGCCGCCCTGCGGGCCTTCGAGGAGGACCAGCGTTTCATCGCCCAGACCTATGTCGCCGTCGAACCCTCCGGGGCAGACCCCTGCGAACTGCGCCAACACCGGGGCCCCGAGGCGGTCAAGGAACTCATCGATTCCAAACGTCCGCTCTTCGAATTCGCCATCCGGGCGGGGCTGAAGAAATTCAACCTCGATACCGTCGAGGGCCGCGTGCAGGCATTGCGCGCCTCCGCACCCATCGTTGCGGCCATCCGTGATTCGGCCATGCGTCCGGCCTATTCCCGTGAACTGGCCGGCTGGTTGGGCATGGATATGGATGAGGTCAACCGGGCCGTGGGGGCCGCCGCCAAGCGCGCCCGTGACGGGTCCGGGTCCGGCCAGGACCGCGGTTCCCGCCCCGGTTCCGGGTCCGAGCCCCGCCCGCAGGGCCCGGGATACGGCCCCGGGGCCGCCCAGGAGCCCCAGGCCCCGGCCTTTCAACGCCCCGATGTCCGCGACCCGGTGACCCGGATGGAACGCGAATCCCTCGAAGTGGTCCTGCAGCAACCGGGGGTGCTCAGCGCCGACCAATGGCAGGCGTTCTATACGGCCCGCTTCCTCGCCCCGGTCCATGCGGCCGTCCATGACGCGGTCCGCGCCGCCGGTGCCGCGGGGGCCACCCCGTCGCAATGGGTGGAGTCCATCCGGCAGGAGGTGCCGGATCCGTTGCGCTCCTTCGTCTCCGAGCTGGCGGTGAACCCCCTGCCGGCGAATTCGGAGGAGTCGCTGACCCGGTATTGCCACGGCATCATGAACCGCCTGTTCGATCTGCAGATCACCCATCAGAAGGCCGATCGGCTCGGCCAGCTCCAGCGGATGGACCCCGTCGCCGATCCCGAGGGATACCAGCGGATCCAGCGGGAATTGATGGAACTGGAGCTGCGGCGCCGGTCGCTGCGCCAGGAGTAGGAAGGGGCCGGGGGCGACGATTTAGCAACCTCGGCCCAGCTCTTGTATAGTCGTCTCTGTTGCTTTCCCCCATAGCTCAATTGGCAGAGCGTTCGACTGTTAATCGAAAGGTTACTGGTTCGAGTCCAGTTGGGGGAGCGGATCACTGGTCGTCCCCGTCACTGTTCGTGGCGGGGACGACCGTGTTTAAGGCTCGGGGCCGTGGTCCGGCCGGGCCCGTCGACCTACCATGGAGCCATGGACTGGCTGCTGGCACCGGACTACTGGGTCGCACGGGAAATCCTGCAACGCGGGGTCGCCGCCGTCTTCCTCATCGCCTTCGCCTCCACACTGAACCAGTTCCGTGCCCTGCTCGGTGAACGGGGCCTGCTGCCGGCGAATCGCCTGCTGGCCGGCCCCGGGGCGCGCGGACCATCGGTGTTCACCCGGTGGGGGTACTCCGACGCCAAGCTCGTGGCCGTGTGCTGGGTGGGCCTGGTCGTGGCCGGCACCCTCGTCGCGGGGCTGCCGCAGGCAGGTCCCGCCTGGGTGGTGTTGGCGGCGTTCCTGCTGCTCTGGGGGCTCTACCAGTCGATCGTGAACATCGGGGGGATCTTCTACGGGTTCGGCTGGGAGATGCTCCTGCTCGAGGCCGGGTTCACCGTCGGGTTCCTGGGCTCGCACCAGGTCGACCCGCCACGGACCATCCTGATCCTGATCGTCTGGCTGGTCTTCCGCCTCGAATTCGGCGCCGGGATGATCAAATGGCGCGGGGACCCTGCCTGGCGGAACCTCACGGCCCTGTACTACCACCACGAGACCCAGCCCATGCCCGGACCGTTGAGTCGTCGGGCGCATCTGGCACCGCGCTGGTGGCATCGCTGTGAGGTGGCCGGAAACCATGTGGCGCAGCTGGCCGTCCCGTTCCTGCTCTTCGTCCCGCAGCCGGTGGCATCGATCGCCGCCGGGGTGGTCATCGCCACCCAAGCATGGTTGGTGGCCACCGGAAACTTCGCCTGGCTGAACTGGATCACGATCGTGCTGGCCTGTGCCGCCATCGATGATGCCGCCTTCGGAGGCCTCGCCTCACTGGTCGCCGGTCTCCCCGCCGGTCCGGTGGGGCCGCTCGCGGAGCGGGCGGCGGCCCCCGCAGGGTGGACCGTCGTCGTCCTGCTGGCCACGGCGGGGTTGCTGGTCGCCGGGATCCCGGCGCTACGCAACCTTTTTTCGCGCTCCCAACTGATGAACGCCAGCTTCAACCGCTGGCAGCTGGGCAACGCCTACGGGGCCTTCGGCAGCGTCACCCGCCAACGCACCGAAGTCGTCATCGAAGGCAGGATCGACGACGAGGTCGGGGACGACGACGCGGACCCGGAGACGGAAACCGGCTGGCATGAATATGAATTCCGCGGCAAACCCGGCGATCCGGCCCGCAGGCCACGGCAGTTCGCCCCCTACCATCTGCGGCTGGATTGGATGATGTGGTTCCTGCCCCTGGGGTCGCTGCACCAACGCTGGTTCCAGGCCCTGCTGCTCAAGCTCCTGGCCGCGGACCCCGCCGTGTTGGCCCTGTTGCGGGTGGATCCCTTCTCCGGCAGGGCCCCGGACCGGATCCGGGTGCTGACCTACCGCTACCGTTTCGCGAACGACCAGGAGACGAAGGACCGGTCGCTGTACTGGATCCGTTCCGACCGGCGCCTGGCCATCGGACCGGTACGGCGTGGTTGAGGGCCGGGGGGAGCGGAAGGCGATTCGAATTCGGCCCGCCGTCCTGCTAAAGTTTTACTCGCTTCCTTCCCCCATAGCTCAATTGGCAGAGCGTTCGACTGTTAATCGAAAGGTTACTGGTTCGAGTCCAGTTGGGGGAGCCGAATGAACGTCCGTCCCACCGCATGGTGTGGCGGACGTTTTTCGTTGCGGCCCGCTCAGGTCATCAACGGCACCTGGCGGGGCCGGACCACGATCCACAAGGTTGCGATGGCCAGCAGGATGCACCCGGCCATCACCGCGGCCATCGGCGTCGCGCTCCCGACACCCAGCAGACCCACGACGGGGGAGATCGCCCCGGAGAACCCGAAGGTCGCCGCCCCGAGCAACGCCGCCGCGGTGCCCGCCTGGCTGCCATGACGGTGCAGGGCCAGCCCCTGGATGCAGGGGAAGTTGAAGCCGGTGGCGCAGATGTAGAACCACAACGGGATGGCCGTGCCCCAGAAGCCCCAATGGAACTGGTCGGCGGCGATGATGCACAGGGCGAAGAACACCTGGGCGATCGTGGCGGCGGCGATGATCCATTGGGCGCCGAACCGGCGGACCAACCGGGCGCTGGTCTGCACCCCGGCGACCACCCCCAACGAGTTGACCATGAACAACAACCCGTAGGCCTGCTCGTTGAGCCCGTAGACGTCCTGGAAGACGAAGGGGGAGGCCGAAAGATAGGAGAACAGCCCGGAGAAGTTCAGCCCGCCGACCAGCAGCAGCCCCACGAAGATCCGGTCCTTGAGCACCAGGGAATAGCGCCGCAACAGGTGGGGTCCCCCGACCGGTCGGCGCTCGGGCGGAAGGGATTCGCCCAACAGCAGGATCGCGGTGGTGGAGGCCACGATCCCGTAGCCGGCCAGTGCCCCGAAGACCCCATGCCAGTCGGTGACCAACAGGAGCTGGGAGCCGATCACCGGGGCGAAGATCGGGGCCATGCCGTTGACCAGGGCCACATAGCTCATCGTCTTGACGAGTCGCAGGCCGTCATACAGATCGCGCACCATCGCGATGGCGACCACCGAACTGCCCGCCGCCCCCACGCCCTGCAGGACGCGGAAGAGCATCAGCATCTCGAAATCCTGCGAGAGGGCTGCTCCCGTGGTGGCACCGATGTGCAGGATCGTCGCCGCGATGAGCGGCCCCCGCCGGCCCAGGCGGTCGCTGAGCGGGCCGACCACCAGCTGACCGGCGGCGAAGCCGAAGACCGTGCCGGTCAACGTCAATTGGGCCGCGGCCTCGGTGATGCCCAGATCCAGGCGCAAGGCGGGGATGGCCGGAAGGTAGAGGTCCACGGTGAAGGGGCCGAGGGCGGTGAGCATGCCCAACACCACAATGCGCAGGATCTTTGAGCGTCGGCTGGGGGCAGGGGTCGGTGCAGGGGTGCCGGGCAAGGAGTCCTCGGGGTTGGACAGGAGGGGAACAGGCCGGCTGTGAAGCCGATGTCCACAGCCTATACCGGGGCTGCGAGGTGGCAGCGACGCCCTTCGGCCCAGGCGCTCGGGGGCGCGATCATGACCGCTGGAAGGAACGTTGTCTACCCCCGAGTAGCCCCGGTATGCAGGCAAGATGGTAGGTTTTTGAGTGCACAGGCCCGTCTGGGCCGCCACCGAAGGAGGATCAGGATGACACGAACCACGTCCGGACGTCGCCCATCGTCGTTCACCGGCCTCATGAAGATCGTCGGTCGACTGGTGCCCAAGCAGCTGAATGACGAAATCCAGCTCGCCATCGCCCAGATGAAGAGCAAGGCCGTCAAGGCGGGGATCGGTGCCGGCCTGGCTGTCGTGGGCCTCGTCTTCATCACGTTCATGATCGTTGCGCTCATCACGTCGGGGATCCTGGCGTTGGGTCTGGTCTTCAAACCATGGCTTGCCGCACTCATGGTCGCTGCCTTCTTCCTGATCGTCGCGGCGATCCTGGCCTTGATCGGCGTCATGAAGATCAAGAAGCAGATGCCGCTGATCCCCGAGGACGCCATCCGGGGGGTCAAATACGACCTCGGCGTCGCCAAGCAGGGCCGTTCCTTCGACCCGTCCACGCTGGACCAGAAGAAGCCCAAGGACGAGGAAGCCAAGAAGGACAAGAAAAAGAAGAAGGACGAGGACAAGCCCGCGCCGGTGCCCTACAACGAACTGCTCAAGCGTTCGCAGGAACGCCGCGAGCATCTGGCCGAGATCCGCGACGACCTGGCCCCGAAGCTCGACGTCAAGCGCCAGGCCAAGGAAAAGTCCGAGACCGCCAAGACCTATGCCCAGGACGGCAAGCTCCGGGCCCGCCAGGCACTGCACGAGCGGACCCACCAGGAGGTTCCCAGCGACGCCTCGCTGTTGTTCAAGGAGCGCTGGCAGCCGCTGGCCCTCATGGGGGCCTCGCTGGTCGCCCTGGGTGCGTTCGTGCGCAAGCTCCGGAAGTCCTGAGGTGACGGGTCCCGTCTGAGGGCCGTTTCGAGTGGTTCGACCAGCACCGATCGGTCCCGGGACGGGCCGTAGCCTCCGGGGAGAAGGGAAGCACGCGTGAAGATCATCGGCGCCGGGGGGCGTGATGACCTCGAATACCGCGAGCTCACCACGTTCTGGACCTTGCCGAACCTGATCACCGTCCTGCGGTTCGGACTGGTTCCGGTCTTCGTCTGGATGGTCCAGACGGACCGCTATGGGTGGGCGACCATCGTGCTGGTCGTCCTGGGGGCCACCGACTGGATCGACGGGTACGTCGCCCGGCTGCTCAACCAGATCTCCACGGTCGGCAAATGGCTTGACCCGGTGGCCGACCGGGTCGCCCTGATCGTGGTCATCGTGGTGTTCGTCGTCGACGGGATCGCCCCGGCCTGGCTGGCCTACGCGATCATCATCCCCGATGTCCTGCTGATCACCAGCACGGTGATCCTTGCCCGCGGGAACCCGAACCAGCCCGTGAGCAACCTGGGGAAGATCCGCACCGCCCTGTTGCTGCTGGCCATGCCCCTGCTGCTCTTGAGCCGGGTAGATGCCGCCCCCGGAAGGGTGCTCGAGACCGTGGCGATCGCACTGTTGGCGGTGGGGTGCGTGCTGCACGTGGTGGCGGCCGTGTTCTACTTCCGCCGGGCCCACCGCAGGGCGCGCACCCTGAAATCCGGGGGACCATGGTCTGGATAGCCGTCGCCTGCGCCGTCACGGCAGCCTTCTTCCTGGCGTTCGGCACACAGCGCCAGAGCAGTGCGGTCCGGGCCAGCAGCGGTGGCCTCGCGGTGTCCTCCCGGGGCATCCTGAAGCTGCTGCTCAATCCCCGTTGGATGTTGGGGCTGTCACTCATGGGTGTCGGGATGGTGCTGAACGTCTACGCGCTGGCCAGCGCGCCCCTGACCGTGGTGCAGCCCATCGGAGCGATCGCCCTGGTCATCACCACCGTGGTCAACGCCCGCGACCAGGGCATCCGCATCAACCGGCCCACGGTGCTGGCCATCACCGCCTGCATGAGCGGGAGCATCGGCTTCGTCCTGCTGGCGATCAACGTCACCGCCAGCACCCACGCCATCAGCCGTCAGCAGGAACAGGCCACCGTGCTGCTGCTGGCCGTCGTGGTCGCGATCCTCACCGCGGTCCTGCTCGGTTTCAGGCGGCGCATCAGCGCCTTCGTCTACATCCTGGGCGCCGGGGTGCTCTTTGGTTTCGTCGCCGTGCTGGTGCGCACCATCGCCATCGGGCTGATGGATCCCAACGGAAGGTTCCTGGGCAACATCGCCTGGTATGTCATCCTCGCGGTGGTGGTGGCCGGTCTGTTGGGCACCTATTGCGTGCAGAACGCCTATTCCAGCGGCCCGCCCGAACTCGTGATCGCCGGACTGACCGTCATCGACCCGATGATCGGCATCGCCGTCGGTATCGGCATCCTGGGTGAGTTGCGTCCCGATGTGCATCCGGTCGTGGCGATGTCCATGGTCGGGGCGGCTCTCATTGCTATCGTGGGTGTCACTGCGTTGTCGCGCCATCATCCCGATGTGTTGCAACGGCAGGAAGAGGCACGACGCCGGCAGGCGGGCACGGGACGCTAGGCCCAGCGGGCCGGGGCCTGCGGATCCGCCGCACGTGGTGCCATCAGAGGATCCAGACCAAACCCCGAGTAGCAGGAGCCAGCCCCCAGTGAGCGGTGACAAACCCCTGACCATCCTGATTGCTGCGGATACCTACCCGCCCGACATCAACGGGGCGGCGGTCTTTTCCCATCGGCTGGCCACGGCCATGCAGGCCCGTGGGCATACGGTCCACGTCGTGGCCGCCCGTGACGTGAACGGCCCCGGGGTCGTGGAGCACCGCCGCGAGGCGACCGTGCACCGGCTGCGCTCGCATAGCCAACCCACCCAATCGACGCTGCGTCTCTGCCTGCCCTGGGAAGCCAAACGGGACATCGGGGCGATCCTGGATGAGATCAAACCCGATATCGTGCACGTGCAGTGCCATTACATGGTGGGCCAGGCGGCCGTGAACGAAGCCGAAAAGCGGGGGATCAGGACCGTGGCGACCAACCATTTCATGCCGGAGAACCTCGACCCGTTCCTGCCGTTCCCGAAGTGGTTCAAGCGGATCGTGGCCCGGAACTCCTGGCGCGACATGGGCAGGATCATGGGCAAGGCCGCCGTGGTCACCACGCCCACGCCGCTGGCGGCACGCGCCATGATGACCCATGCCCGGTTGGGGCGGGTCCTGCCGCTGTCCAACGGCATCAACGCCTCCAACTACCAGCTCGACGCCGGGGAGGAGGTGCCGCAGTCCCACCACCCGATGATCCTGTTCGTGGGACGGCTGGCCGTGGAAAAGAACGTCGACGTGCTCGTCCAGGCCCTGGGCCTGATGCGGAGCGACCCGGCACCACATCTGACCATCGTCGGCAGCGGGGAACAACGCGGCCCGCTCGAACGCCGGGTCGCCGAACTGGGGCTGGAGGACCGGGTGCACTTCACCGGCCATATCGAGGATGCACAATTGCGGATCGGCTATCTGCAAGCCGATGTGTTCTGCCAGCCGGGGACCGCCGAACTGCAGTCGTTGGTGACCCTCGAGGCACTATCGGCCTCCACCCCGGTGGTCCTGGCCGATGCCATGGCCTTGCCGCATCTGGTGGACGACGGCGTCAACGGCCACCTGTTCACCCCCGGAGATGCGCGCGAACTGGCGGAGAAGGTCGATGCCATCCTGGCTCTGGACCCGGCGGAGAGGGCGCGGATGGGCGCTGCCGGGTTGAAGAAGGCCGAGCAGCACAGCGAAGCCAAGACGATGGATATCTTCGAGGCCCTCTACCGGGGAGCCGGCGCCGACGACTTCCTGGTCGCCTGAGCCGGCCGCGTGGCGTCCGGGCCCGCGGTTTCCATTAGGATGACAAGGGCCGCAGGCAGCCTGCGCCGAGGGGCGGTAGCTCAGTTGGTTAGAGCAAGGGACTCATAATCCCTGGGTCGTGGGTTCAAGCCCCACTCGCCCTACGTGTTCCGGCCGGTACGCCATGGCGTACCGGCCGGCCCCGTCGGCAGCACCTCGGCCACCTCTTGCACAACGACCGGGAAGGCCAGGAACCAGCGGACCATGCACATCGTCATGTTCACCGACCAGCATCCCGGCACGCTGGGGGGGATGCAGACCTCGGTCCAACTCCAGCGCAAATACCTGGAACGTGCCGGGCACCGGGTGACCGTCGTGGCCCCGGCCTTGCGTGGGCGGGCCGCGGATACCGACCCCCGGGTGCTCACCCTGCCCACGATCGGGTTGGGGCCCGGGGAATACGGGATGACCCCGCCCACCGCCCGCATCATCAAGACCCTGGTGTCCCGCCTGCGGGCCCGCGGCCCCGTGGACCTGCACCACGTCCAAGCCGACTTCTGGGGTGCCGCGATCGGTTATGCCGCCGCCGGGATGCTCGGGGTGCCCGTGGTGCACACCATGCACAACCACCTTCAGGCCGGACTGCGGGCGACCATGCCGCTGCCGGGACTGTTCCAACGCGGTTTCGGGCTCATGCAGAAACGGGTGCTGCGCACCGGCGAACCGGTGGCTGCCGACGCCTGGACCTATCTACGGGGCTTTGCCTCCCGCGCCGCGGCGGTCACCGCACCATCGACCCATTTCGCTGAACTATTGAAGGGACACGGGGTGTGTCCACGACTCGACGTCATCCCCACCGGGCTGGACGACGACGTGGCCCGGGGCTTGTTGGCCGAACCCCGGTCGGAGGCTCACCGGGCCCGCCCGCGGCTGGTCTGGATCGGGCGTTTCAGCGCGGAGAAGCGGTTGATCCCCTTCCTGCGGGCCGTGGGCGCCTCGGGGATCCGGGCCGACGTGCGGATCTTCGGCGACGGCGCCGAACGCCGGCGTGCCGAACGGATCGCCGCGGACATCACCGCCTCGAGCATCACCTTCCAAGGCCGGGTCCCCTATGAGCGGATGCTCTCGGAACTGCGCCACAGCGATGCGCTGGTCCAGACCTCGCAGGGGTTCGAAACCCAGGGCATGACCGTCTATGAGGCGGCGGCCCTGGGAACCCCGACCGTGCTCAGCGATCACCGCATTGCCGCGGACCTGCCGCGGAACCTGCTCTGGCTGACCGACGACGACACGGTAGAGGGACTGGCCAGGACCCTGCGTCGGGCGGCCGCCGACCTGCAGGACGGCCGTCGGGAACCCCTCGATGCGGCGGAGACCGGGAACCTGCTGCAAAGCCGGCAGACCGAACTCATGCTCGCGGTCTACCGCCGGGTCCTTGACGGAGCGACGCCGCAGGAACCGGCAGCAGGATAGACGGACGCCGGTCCATCAGCAGCGACAGCGGGTCGATGTATTCACCATTCAGCCGCACTCCCCAGTGGAGGCAGACGCCGGCACAGTGCCCGCCGGTTCCGGTCGTGGCGACCTGCTGGCCGCGGACGACCCGGGCGCCGACGTCCAGCTCCGCGGTCACCGGTTCGAAGCTGGAGACCACTCCACCCCCGTGGTCGATGGTCAGCACCTCCCGGTCGACCACCACCCCCGCATAGCGCACGACGCCCGCGGCGGGGGAGCGGATCCCCGCCCCGGTCGCGGACCGCAGGTCCACCCCCCGGTGTCCGGCAGCCCAGAGCGCCGGGGGTGCGACGAAGGAATCCAGGACCGCCTCGGGGCCGCCGAGCGGCCAGGACCAGGGGACGGACCCGGCGGAGGGGGTGGGTCCGTCCGCCCGGGCCGGGCCGATCGGGCCCGCCGGACCACCCCCGGCCAGCAAGGCCAGGACCAGGACCAGGAACAGGGGCCAACGCGACTTCCGGGATAGTGACATGCACCGATCCTGTGCTGCCGCAGTAGCCTCGTGGAGCCCCTCGGATGCGGCCGGGGAAAACCCCGGGGTGGAGGCCGCCGTGGAGGGCTCGTCGCCGTCCATCCGGGGCCCGCGGCTGTAGTACACTATTAATCGCAGTTCTGTGAGTGGAAGGCCTGTGCCTACAGGTAGGAAACGACTGGAACTGACTTCGCGTATTGCGTCTCCACCTTTCGAGGCCGCCTTTCCGGCGGCATCCAACGGGTGGGACCTGCAGCCAACGGTCCGGAAACCCGGTGGGCTGCGGGGGCCGGATTCCGGTGGCCGATGCCAGGGGCACCACCGACCGGTGGATTGCCACACAACCGAAACAACAGGTGGTTACCGCGGTCCCTGCCGGGACCGGACTGCTACCGCCGGAAGGAGTTGCGACATGCCCGTCGTAACCATGCGCCAGCTGCTCGACAGCGGCGTCCACTTTGGCCACCAGACCCGTCGCTGGAACCCGAAGATGAAGCGCTTCATCTTCACCGAGCGCAACGGCATCTACATCATCGACCTCCAGCAGTCGCTGTCCTACATCGACCGCGCCTACGAGTTCGTCAAGGCCACCGTCGCCCACGGCGGCACCGTGCTGTTCGTCGGCACGAAGAAGCAGGCCCAGGAAGCCATTTCCGAGCAGGCCACCCGCGTGAACCAGCCCTACGTGAATCAGCGCTGGCTCGGCGGCATGCTGACCAACTTCGCCACGGTCTCCCGGCGGGTTGCCCGCATGAAGGAGCTCGAGGAAATCGACTTCGACGACGTCGCAGGCTCGATGTACACCAAGAAGGAACTGCTGCTGATGCGCCGCGAGCTCACCAAGCTGCAGACCAACCTCGGTGGCATCCGCAACCTGACCAAGGCACCGTCGCTGCTCTGGGTCGTCGACACCAAGAAGGAACACCTGGCCGTCGATGAAGCGCAGAAGCTGAACATCCCGGTCGTCGCGATCCTGGACACCAACTGCGATCCCGACGAAGTCGATTTCCCGATCCCGGGCAACGACGACGCCATCCGCTCCGTGAACCTGCTGACCCGCGTCGTCGCCGACGCCGTGGCCGAGGGCCTGATCGCCCGCAGCAACAAGCAGAGCGGTAACACCGAAGCCGCGGCAGAGCCGATGGCCGAGTGGGAGCGCGACCTGCTCGAGGGCAACGCCAAGTCGGACGAGGCCAAGGCCGCCGCCGAAGAGGCAGCACCGGTCGCCGAGACCGAGCCGGAGGCTCCTGCAGCGGAAGCCGCCGCAGCGGCCGAGGCAGCACCCGAGGCAGCAGCCGAGAAGCCTGCCGAGGACGCCAAGTAACACCTTGGGTCATCTGGAGCCGGGGGGGCGGGCGGCCCCCCCGGGCCCCGCGCACCCGGGGGGGGGGCCCCCCGGGGGGGGCCCGCAGAACCAAACAGCATACACCAGCGGAAGGGGGGT
>JAKDMV010000054.1 GCA_030452125.1 Micrococcaceae bacterium | reverse complement strand
CCCCGGGCTCTGCTGCTCGCCGGTGTTAGTGCACTGTTGATCGCTCGGTGGCGTTCAGCCACCTACGGTTGGAAATAACAGGGGGGCTGGCACTTCGGAGACGATGTGCCAGCCCACACCATTTATTCGTAACCGTCGCGGTACACCAGCAGTTGGCTGTACCGCTGGCGGAAGGGCCGAAGGTATTCCCCTGATGACACACACTCCAATGCCCACCAGAAAGCGTCCGGCGTGGTTGCGCGGCGTCACGATCGGGTGCGTCGCGATCACGGCTTGGCACCTTTTGGCCACCTTCCTATGGGTGGCTCCTCCGAGTGGTTTGCGGGACCTCGTTCCGCAGAAGGCGTTGAGTAGCTACATGATGCCGTTGTTCGGACAAAGCTGGAGCGTCTTCGCTCCCTCCCCGGTCAACGGCGACTACACCGTCAAGGTGCGGGCCCAGCTAGAAGGTTCGAAGAAGGCAACCGAATGGGTCGATGCCACCGACGTCGAGTCACGCATGCTGACGCACCACCTGTCTCCGCAGCGGGCCGCAATTCTCGGGGGGATTCAGGGGCGTGACTATAAGAAGACCTTCGACAAACTCGAGAAGGCCCAGAAGGATGTTGTCGCCGCCGGCTATTTCAAAGGTGACGATTGGCTCGCCAGGCTTGATCAGTCATTGATCGCCTCCGCGGAATCAACGGCAGAAAAGCATCGCGCCGAGGCACATATGGAGGCGGAGAAGACCACCACGGCCTACGCAACCCAAGTAGCCCATGCCGTATGGGGAGACGCGGTGAACTACGTCGAATTCGAGGTCAGCCGCCAAAGCGTCGTTCCGTTCAAGCACCGGCATGATCCTGAGGCCAAACGTCCCGAGGCAGTAGTGATATCGACGGGCTGGCGCGGCCGATACACCGTACCGGGTCAGAACCAGGAACGGTTCGCCGAAGTCTTCAACCGGGCAAGGGGCGAAAGATAGCATGGAAGATTTTTCACGCAGGTTCGCCGGCTTCAAAGGCGGAGTAGCCGGATTGTGGGGCTCGTTCTGGAGCGAAGGCCCCCGGCACCTCCTGGCCGCCATCGGCGGCGTCTTGGTGACGATCGAAAACTGGTTGCTGGACACCAAAAAGGCCAGATACGGCCTCGCCGTCACCCGGATCCTCCTCGGAATCGCCGCATTGGGGCTGTGGACCACCAACTTCGGAAGCCGGTACTACACCTTTGGCTCGGGTGCGGCATGGACGGGCCAGATCCAGGACCCCGAGAGCAAGCTGTCCGCCTCCTGGCTGTTTTCGGCCTTCCGCCATGCAGCAACCAACGACACCGCCCTGACGTTGCTCTATCTACTGACCGGCGCTCTGGCCGTGACCGTCATCCTGGGGTACCGCACCAGGATCCTCCTCCCGCTGTTCACGGTGATGTGGGTCAGCCTCATCGAGGTCCAGGATCTGGCCTCGGACCAGGGAGACAATATCTTCCGCATTGCGTTGATCGGTCTCATCTTCGCTGATCCTTCGGGGCGTTGGTCGCTCGATGCGCGCCGTCGAGCCAAACGCGCCGGCAAGCAGAGGGCGGGGAAGGGGGCTGGGATCCTCGCTCGGATCGTCCCCGACCCGGTGCCGACCCTAGCGCATAACCTCGTCATCGTCGTGCTGGCCTGCCAGGTCATCTTCGTCTACGTTTCGGGTGCCCTCTATAAGGCCGGTGGGGCGCCCTGGCGTGACGGAACCGCGGTGTATGCCCCCTTGCAGACGGTCCGGTTCGGGCCCTGGCCGGAGCTCAGCGACCTGGTCACGGCCTGGGGACCCGCGGTAGCGATCGCCAGCATCGGCTCAATCATCATCCAGCTGACGTTCCCCGGGGCGTTGTTGTTCAGATGGACGAGGATCCCTGCGCTGTTCGCGATGGTGGGATTCCACGTCGGCATCGCCGTCCTTATGGGCCTGCCCTGGTTCTCGTTGGCCATGATTGCGATTGATGCGATCTTCATCCGCGACGTCACCTGGGAGCGGTTACGGTCGTGGATCGTCCAGGCCTGGCGTCAAGGTGCCGGCCGAATCCCGGAACCGTCGCGTCCCGCGGAAGAGTCCGATGGCATGACCGATGAGAAATCTTCTGAACAGGAAGCCCCCAGAGAGAAGGCCTCTGTCGGCGCCTCGGCGAGGGCCGCGGCCCGGAACGGGGCCCCGCTTAGTAGGTGAACATCCTTGCATTTGCTGCCTCGGCATCGTCGTACTGCTGTGAGGCATGGGACAAGGCGGTGTTGATGGCGGTCAGGGATTCTTCGACCTTCATCTGGGTGGCCCGCCAATCGGCGACGACGGCCTGGAAATTCGAGGCAGCAGCCCCGTGCCAGGAGGACTCGAGGTCCCGCAGACCGGCCTGCATGGTGTTCACCTCGGCACGTAGGCGCTCGATGGTCCCTTGGACTGCTTGGGCCCGTCCGCGCATTTCTGCTGTGTTGGCCGAAAAACTACTCATGGTGACTCCCCGCTCGTTTCCTTGACCTCCACGGTCGGGGACACCCGGATGTGCCCCAGCAACACGATGCACGAGTAGGAAGCGCTCCCGCGCCGATCGGGAACAAACTGTGGAAGGTTCAGGACCCGTCGTCGTCCGTGGAGGAGGAGTCGGCGGGGACCAACGGCAGGTGGATGGACATGGTGGCCCCACCACCAGGGGTTTCGGTGAGTCGGACGGACCCATCGTGCTGGGCGACAATGGCCGCGACGATCGCCAATCCGAGTCCGGTTCCGCCGGTCTCCCGCTGGCGGGAGCTATCGGCCCGATAGAACCGCTCGAACACCCGGGCTGCGTCCTCCTCGGAGATCCCGCTGCCGTGGTCCCGGATCGCCAGCACGGCATCCGAACGCCCGTCGATCACCGGCAGGACCCCGACCGCCACTTCAAGGGGTGAGCCTTCGGGGGTATAGCGCAGTGCATTGGTCATCAGGTTCCCCACGACCTGGCGCAGCCGAAGCTCATCGCCGCTACTGGGGGCGCTGGTGGCCTGCGGTCCGTCCAGGCCCACCAGACGGACTTCGCGCATTGGGGCATTGACCCGGGCGTCCTCCACGGCATCCGAGCCCAACTGCAGCAGATCCACCGGTTGGCGTTCCAAGGGGCGTTGTTCATCGAGGCGGGCCAGGGTCAACAGATCCTCCACGAGCTGGGCCATGCGTTTGGCCTCGCCTTCGATCCGGCCCATGGCCGTCCCGATCTGTTCTTCCCCGCTCACCCCGCCGTGCCGGTAGAGCTCGGAGTAGCCCTGGATGGTCACCAGAGGGGTCCGTAGCTCATGGGAGGCGTCCTGGATGAAGCGGCGCATCTTGCGTTCGGAGGCGGCCCGCCCGCGGAAGGCCTGCTCGATATGGGCCAGCATCGCGTTCAGAGAACGGGATAATCGGCCGACCTCGGTTTCGGGGGGATATTCCTCAACACGTCGGGAAAGGTCCCCGGCGGCAATCGCCGCGGCGGTGCGTTCGACCCGGACCAACGGCCTCAGGGCCCTCCCCGTGATGCCGTAGGCGATCATCGACATCACCAGGGTCACCAGCGTGCCACTGGTGACCACGAGTTTCGTGGCCTTGTCCACGGTGCCCATCGTCGACTGCAGGGGCAGTGAGACGACGATGTATCCGTCGTTGTTGCGCAGGGTGTAGATACCCGTGCGCCAGCCACGGGAGGATTCCTCCGTGCCGGGGACGTCCATGTTGAAGGATTTCAGGTCCCGGACCTCATCGACGGTCATCGGCGGGACTTCGGGTGCATCGGTGTGCTTTCGATGGGGGAGTTCGTAACGCACGTTGCCGTCGTTGTCCCGCAAGGTCCCCCGGAAGCGGTTGAACTCCAGCGTCGCCCCCTCGCTGGGCATCTCCTGGTTCTTCCAGGAAGACCACATGATGTTCGCCAGGGCGATCGAGTTGTCCTTGAGATCGGTATCCATCTGGTCCTGCAGCGTCAGCCGAAGCGAGGCCGACGCGGACAATGCCGTGACCAGCACCCCGCACATCATCAACGTGGCCATGAGGGCCACGAGCTTGGAGCGGAGGGATACCTGCCGCAGGAGGCGGGGGAGCGAACGCACCAGAGGCCGGACCTAGCGCCGATCGGCCGAGCGCAGCAGGTAGCCGACCCCCCGCTTGGTCTGGATCATGGCCGGCCAGTCCTCCCGGGCATCGATCTTCCGGCGCAGGTATGAAATATAGGACTCGACGATGGAGGCGTCCCCGTTGAAATCGTATTCCCAGACGTGGTCGAGGATCTGGGCCTTGGAGAGCACCCGGTTCGGATTCATCATCAGGTAGCGCAACAGCTTGAACTCGGTGGGGGACAAGTCGACTACTTCGCCGGCACGGCGGACTTCGTGGGCATCGTCGTCGAGTTCCAGATCGTCCACGCGGATGATCGCATCGTCCTCGTCCAGCGGCTGGGTCCGTCGCAATACGGCACGGATCCGGGCCACGACCTCGTCGAGGCTGAATGGTTTGGTCACATAGTCGTCGCCCCCGACGGTCAGGCCCTGGACCTTGTCCTCGGTTCCGTCGCGTGCCGTCAGGAACAGGACGGGGAAGTGGCGGCCGGCCGCGCGGAGCTTGCGGGTGATGGTGAACCCGTCCATGTCCGGGAGCATGACGTCCAGCACGGCAAGATCCGGGAGTTCCTTTTCGACGGCGGCCAAGGCTTCACGGCCGTTGGCCGCAGCGGTGACGTCGAAGCCGGCGAAACGCAGGGAGGTGGACAGCAGCTCACGGATATTGGGTTCGTCGTCGACGACGAGGAGCTTGGCTTCCGCAGGTTTGTCAGTCATGGCACCAATTGTGCGTGTAAAGTCTGGGAGTTTTCTGTGCGCCAGTTGTGTGCCATGGTCCGAGGGTATCGGCGCGGGCCGATGGTCTCATCGACGCCGTCTGGCGTTGATGCGCAGCAGAAGCAGGGTGATGAGCAACAAGAAGGCGACCGGTAGCCCGTAGAGGCCGACGGCCATGACCGGGGTGAATGGAGTGGCACCCGCGGTGTACTGGATCAGGACGAAGGACAGGCACGCAACGGAGACCAGGGCGATTGCCGCGGCCAACACGGTCACGATGCGCTGTGCGGTGGCGGGGGAATCAAGGGTGTTCACCCGGTCAAAATATCAGCGTCGGGGCGGCGGACAAAGTCCTCTCGGCCGCGCCCATGCCGTACTCTAGACGAATAGACTTCCCCGACCAGGATCGCATCCGCGCCCAGACGCAGTCGATGCGGGTTCGGTCGGGAATCCAGACGCGGCGCGGCCATCGGGCCGGGCGTCGCCGGTACGCGAGAACGAGGTAGGCGAAGTGCCTTTTGGCAAAGTGAAGTGGTTTGAAGCCTCCAAGGGTTTCGGGTTCCTGGTCACCGACGACGGCCAGGAGGTGTATCTGCACGCCTCGGCGTTGCCCGAGGGCGTCAGCGAGGTCCGCGCGGGCACCCGTATGGAGTTCGGGATCGCTCAGGGCCGTAAAGGGGCCCAGGCATTGACGGCGCGCGTCGTGGAGGCCGCCCCTTCGGTGGTCCGTGGCAAGCGGAAGCCCGCAGAGGACACGGCGATCCTGATCGAGGATCTAATCAAGGTCCTCGACAAGGTCTCCAATGGATTGCGCAAGGGCCGGTACCCCGAGAAGGGCCAGGCCACCAAGATTGCTGCGGTCCTGCGCCGCGTCGCCGACGATTTGGACGCCTGATCATGGCACGGGCACCAAAAGTCGACGCCCTTCTGAGCGCCGAAACCGACCTCGCCCGCATGACGCTGTCGGCCACCGTGGAACCCGGCTGGGTGGGGGAGTACCTGGGCGTCGCCGCGGATGACGATCGCGTGCTGACCCACCGTTTCGAGGCCAGGCTCCCCGGGTACGCCGGATGGAACTGGTACGTGACACTGGCCCGGGTTCCGCGCGGGAAGGTGGCCACGGTCTGCGAGACCGGGCTGTTGCCCGGCGAAGGAGCCATCGTGGCCCCCGCATGGGTGCCGTGGGCCGACCGGGTCCGCCCCGAGGAACTCCAGGCCCAACGGGAAGCCGAGGCGGCCGAAGCCGCGGGGCAGGAATCCGGCGGCAAGGAACCGGAACAAAAGCCAGAACAGAGCGACGGCGCAGCCGCCTCCGCGGCCACGGGCACCGGGAAGGGGTCGGCGGCCGAGCCCGCGCAGGCTCCGGCCGATGAGCAGCACGACGGGGACGGGGAGGAAGCCCCCGCGGCCGAGCAGACCCAGCAGCCTGCGGGCCGGGGTCCGCAGCGCTCCCGGTCCCGCCGTCGTCGCCGATAGCGGCTACATGTTCTCCACGACGTAGTCGATGCAGGCGGTCAGGGCCGAGACGTCGTCCGGTTCGATCGCCACGAACGTGGCGATCCGCAGCTGGTTCCTGCCCAGCTTCCGGTACGGCTCGGTATCCACGATGCCGTTGGAGCGCAGGATGGAGGCCACCCGGGCGGCGTCGATGGAATCGTCGAAGTCGATGGTGGTGATGACGTTGGACCGGTCTTCGGTCTTCACGACATAGGGGGTTGCGACCTCGGAGGCCTCGGCCCATGAATACACCCGGCCCGCCGAGTCGGCGGTGCGGGCTGCCGCCCAATCAAGACCGCCCTGGTCGTTGAGCCAGGAGATCTGCTCATCCAGGGTCACGAGGGTGGCCAGCGACGGGGTGTTATAGGTCTGGTTCTTCAACGAGTTGTCGATGGCCGTGCGCAGGTCCAGGAAATCGGGGATCCAACGCTCGCCCGACCCCACGCGTCCGGCGCGTTCCAGCGCAGCGGGCGAGAACAAGCCCAACCAGAGACCGCCGTCGGAGGCGAAGTTCTTCTGCGGGGCGAAGTAGTAGACATCGGTTTCGGACACGTCCACGGCCAGCCCTCCAGCCGCCGAGGTCGCGTCGACCAGCAATAAGGCCCCGTCGTCGGCGTCCTCCACACGCTTCACCGGTGCCGCGACACCGGTGGAGGTTTCGTTCTGTGGCCAGGCGTAGACGTCCACGCCCGGCTCCGCGAGCGGGGTCGGCCGGGTGCCGGGCTCCGAGGAGATGATCGAGGACCCCTGCAGGAAAGGGGCCCGGTCGGTGGCCTTGGCGAACTTCGAACCGAACTCGCCGAAGGACAGGTGCTGGGCCTTCTGCTCGACCAGGCCGAAGGAGGCGACGTCCCAGAAGGCCGTGGAGCCGCCGACACCGAGGATGACTTCGTAACCTTCGGGGGCGCTGAAGAAGGTGGACAGGCCCTCACGGATGCTGCCGACCAGGTTCTTGACCGGGGCCTGGCGGTGCGAGGTCCCCAGGATCCCGGGGTTGGCCGCTGCCAGGGCCTCCAACTGCGCGGGACGGACCTTGGAGGGGCCGGCGCCGAACCGGCCATCCGCCGGCAGGAGGGATGCGGGGATGCTCAGAGAGTCGGTCAAGTGGTGCTCCTGCCATCGGTGAAATCAGTGGTGTGGACTTCGTGGGATCGGAAAATACCCCGGACCAATGGTGGCGCAACAGTTGGTGGAATGCCGAAAGCAGGTGGCATTGTTAACGCAGGTAGAGTTGCAACCACGGGTTCCCCCTTGACCGCCCCGCCCTACAGGAGTGCCACGCAGTGACAGATCTGATCGACACCACGGAAATGTACTTGAGGACCATTTTGGAACTCGAGGAAGAGGAAATCACGGCTCTGCGTGCCCGCATTGCCGAACGCCTGGACCATTCAGGGCCGACGGTTTCGCAGACGATCGCCCGGATGGAACGCGACGGCCTGGTGGTCGTCAACCAGGACCGGCACCTCGAACTCACGGTCACTGGACGGGAACGGGCCACCTCGGTGATGCGCAAACACCGTCTGGCCGAGCGGCTGCTGGCCGACGTGATCGGACTGGATTGGGAATACGTCCACGACGAGGCCTGTCGGTGGGAGCACGTCATGAGCGAGCGCGTCGAAAAGCGGCTTTACGATCTGCTGGGCAAACCCACCGACTCTCCCTACGGCAACCCGATTCCCGGGTTGGAGGCCCTCGGGGGACCGGCGGCCCACGAATTCTCCATGGGGGTACAGAACCTAGACTCCGCCTTGCTGGACGAGAACACCGGGCCGGTGGCCGTCGAACGGCTGGCCGAGGCGATCCAGGTGGATCCCGAACTGCTCGCCCAGCTCAATGAAGGCGGCATCCGTCCCGGGGCCCAAGTGACCCTGGAACGGGCGGGGGACTACGTCCTGGTCCGCGTCGAGGGGATCGAAGGAGCCCTGGAGCTTCCCGTGGAGGTCAGTGCCCACGTTTTCGTGGCACGGCAATCGCTATAGTCGATATAGTTATAACGGAACTGTTACTTCGTATCCGATTCGGGTAGCGTGGATAACGGATGGGGATTCGTCCTCATCCACTCGTTCCGACGCTTAGCCCTGCCTGCGGATCGGGTCCGTTCGCCCAAATGACAGGCAGGGGTGGAGAACCCAAACACCGACGGCCGGCTCGCCTGTTTCCTTGGCACCAGGCCGTCTTGGGGTGAAGCCGCAGCTTTGTGCGCGGCCGGATCCGTGGGATCCGAACCCGACAGCTAACTCCGCAGGCGCCATGAGAGGTCTCTCGTTTGACAGAGCAAAAACGTTCCGGGCGGCGTGCCGCCCCGGCACCGCTGGCCGAAGCTGTAGCACCGGACATCGTCCACGGCCCGTATGTGCCCCGGCGGTTTGCGTCGACCATGCGTTACGCGGCACCAGCGACTTCGGTGCGTTGGGAGGCAGCCCAGGCGGTTGCCGCCGAGCAGCCGGCCGATCTTGCCGACATCGTTCCGCTCCTGGCCGATCCGGCAGGCAGCCAACAGTCTTCCCCCGCACCGCAGGACACCAGGGAGTCGTTCGATTCCACGGTGATCGGCCTGCCCGTCGGTGTCCGCGCCGCCGGCCCCCGGGCTCGCCCGCATTCCCCGCGCCGCCCCGTCCTGGCCTGGAGCCACCGGTTTGCCGCCGTGGCAGCGGTCTCCGGGTTGGCCTTGGCGGCCGCGTACCCGGCGCTGGATGGCGGCGACGAGCCCGCCGGGCCCGATGAGCGGGTCGCCCACCAGGCCAGCGCCAATATCGCCGACGTCGACGTGCCGGACTCCGATGACTTCGCCATCGTCCGCGCCTCGGTCTCCAGCAGCTTCAGCAAGGACGACCAGCTCGATTACCTGATGTCCGCCTCGAGGGGGGACGTCAGTCGGATCAATACCCGCGGCGTCCTTGCCCAGCCGGTTGATCATGTCCGGATCACCTCCCCGTTCGGCGCTCGGTCGAATCCCACCGGTGCGGGCGGACAGGTCCACATCGGACAGGACTACGGAATGGCCTGCGGGTCCCCGGTGAAGGCCTCGGCCGCGGGCACCGTGGTGCAGGCAGGCTGGGCCGGGCATTCGGGCAACCGGGTCCGCGTCGACCACGGCAACGGCCTGGAGACCACCTACAACCACAACAGCAGCCTCAAGGTGTCGGTGGGGCAAAAGGTCAAGCGTGGCCAGGTGGTGTCCCTGAGCGGGACGACCGGCAACTCCACCGGCTGCCATGTCCATCTGGAAGTCCTGGTCGACGACACGCCGGTTGACCCCGCAGGGTGGCTTTAGCCCCGGAAAGTCGCGGGTCGTGACCTGGAGCTAACCGTTTCGTGACCTGAACGTGACTTTTAGAAGCACTTCATATAATGTTGTCGTCGTGCCAGACCGCATAGGGGTCAGGCACACTCGAGCAGATTGCCGAATACTGCCACTGCCCGAGGTCCGTTCGCAAAATCGCTTGGCAGTAGCGGGGGAACCACATTTCGGGTCCATCAGGATCCTTGGGGTTAAGTGTCAGGGTCCGTCCAGCGGGCCAGACACCGAGTGACTCCCACTCGAATCCGACAGCTCACCTCGCAGGCATTGGGAGAGGTAATCAATTCATGACCACGCGTCACGCTCTTGGCCGTCACCGCGCCACCCCAGTTCGCACCAATCCGTTGGAGTCGATCTCCAAGGCAGTGTCCTCCAACGCAGGCTCCGTTGGCCGTCAGGCCGCCGTGATCGCCGCAGCATCGGGCCTCGTCCTGTCCATCGGCGTTCCCGCCCAGGCCACCCCGGCCACCCGCGAAGCAGATAAGGCGCCGGTTTCCGACGTCCTGCAGGCCGACCTCGTCGCCAAGAAGGCCTCCGTGCAGGGCACGGTCAAGGTCGCTGCCGCGAAGAAGAAGGACGCCCCGGTCGTCAAGGTTCGCTCGATCAAGTCCGCCACCGATGGCGCCGACTACCGCGCAGCACAGAAGGCAGAGCGCGAGGCAGCCGAGAAGGCCGCCGCCGAGCGTCGCGAAGCAGCTCAGGAAGCTGCCGCCGAGCGCCAGGAAGCAGCTCAGGAAGCTGCCGCCGAGCGTCGTCAGGCCGCTGCCGCCTCGAACTCGACTTCCTCGAGCAACTCGTCCTCGAGCAACACTTCGTCGAGCAACTCCTCCTCGAACAACGCGTCCTCGGGCAACACCTCCTCGACGTCCTCCAACGTGACGAAGAAGGAAACGAAGACTGCCCCGAGCACCGGCAACTCCAGCATTGCCAGCATGGCCAAGCAGTACATCGGATCCCCATACGTCTTCGGCGGCTCGACCCCGGGCGGCTGGGACTGCTCCGGCTTCGTGCAGTACATCTACGGCAAGGCCGGCGTCAGCCTGCCGCACAACGCCGCGGCACAGCGCGCCTCCGGCAAGCTCGTGCGCACCTCCAGCCCGAAGCCGGGCGACCTGGTCTTCCAGAGCAACGACTCGCACGTCGGCATCTACATCGGTGGCGGCAAGATGGTCGGGGCCCAGAACCCGAAGGCCGGCACGGTCATCCGCGACACCACGGGCCCGTACGCGGCCCCGCTGGTCGGCTACTACACGATCGCTGGCTAATAGACTTAGCATCTAGTGGAGCTCTCACCCGAAAGGGTGGGGGCTCCACTACTTTTAAGCCAGCGGACACCCCGACGACGGGAAACGATCCCGGGCATGAACCCCCCGGACAGGGCAGCATGAATTCGTCGTGGGGGCAGGAGTGACACGCGCGGCGACGAGGCGGGGTGGTCCCCACGACGGGGGTTGCGGGCTTAGGCTGGTGCCCGATGGACCTTGCACGAGAACCGCGGTCAACGGTTTGGTCCGCTGACCACGGGTGGACACCACGACAAGGAACGCCTATGCGAACCCTGGTATTGAATGCAGGATATGAACCACTGGCGGTGGTGACCTTCCGCCGGGCGCTGCTTCTTGTGCTGACCGGCAAAGCCAGCGTCCTGGCCGAGGACAGCGAACCAGTGGTGACCCCACGGACGGTCGTCGGAAGACCGTCGGTGATCCTGCTCAACCGGTACGTCAAGGTGCCCTACCGGAACGCAGCCAACGTCACCCGACGCGGAGTGCTGCGCCGGGACGGCCGCCGATGCGGGTACTGCGGCAAGGCAGCCACCACCGTCGACCACATCACGCCCCGTTCCCGCGGAGGCACCAACACCTGGGAGAACCTCATCGCCTGCTGTCTGGACTGCAACAGCACCAAGGGAGACAAGACCTTGCGCCAGCTGGGATGGAAACCCAGATTCACACCCCTCCGGCCCCGCGGGCCCCAATGGTTCATCACCGAACTGGAGCGTCCGGCACCCGGATGGTCGGACTTCCTCACCGGGACGGCAGCATGAAATTCGACGCCATCATCGTCGCCGGTGGCCGGGGGAGCCGGCTGGGCGGACGCGATAAGCCACTGCTGGCCCACGGGGGGTCCACCCTGTTGGAACATGCCCTCCGGGCCGCGTCGTCGGCGAACCGCATCGCCGTGGTCGGTCCGACGGAATTGAACCCCGTGATCTCGGATTACGCCCAGGGGGCAGCCGCCGGACAGATCCTGACGCTCACCCGCGAATACCCGGCCTTCGCCGGCCCGGCGGCCGCCGTGGCCGCCGGCCTGCACAGCCTGGGTGAAGGGACGGCCGGGGAAGTCCCGGCCCCGGTGGAACAGGCACCCCTGACCCTGATCCTGGCCGCCGACCTGATCGATCCCGGCCCGGTGGTCGAAGGCATCGTGGCCCATGCCGGCGACCAAGCGGTCGGCCCCGTTGCGCCGACGCCCGCCACCGAAGGAATCGAGGCCCAGGGCCTGGGGCAAGTCGACTTCGGCAGGGCCTGGGTCCCGGTGGATGCCGACGGAAGACTCCAACCCCTGAGCTGTGTGGTGGAGACCGGGGCACTGGTCCAGGCCGTCGAGTCCGCGACGAGCCAGGGGCAGGGGCTGGCCAACTCCTCGATGATGCGCCTGCTTGCTAAGGTGCAGATAGTCAGGGTGTCCCTCGACGGTGTGGACTACACCGACGTGGACACCTGGGAAGACGCCGACCGGGCAGGAATCAGCCGCCCGTCGGATGAAGCCAGGGGCCGGTAGCCCGCTGCAACAGGAGGTATGGATGTCCGAGATGCCCGAGCTGGATGAATGGGTCACCGAACTGCTGAAGGGACTCGAGATCCCCGAGGCCCCCGTGGACATCGACGCCATCCTGGGCATGGCAGGAGTCGCCGCGCATTCGATCATTCGTCCGGCCGCGCCCGTGACCACCTACGTCGCAGGTTTTGCCGCCGGGTTGGCGGCCGGAGCCGGCATGGCTGATGACAAGGCCTCCATGCAGGGGGCCACGCAGCGGGTCAACGAACTGCTGGCACGGCGCAGCGGCTCCGAGCAATAGTGCCAGAAGCAGACTGGCACCAGGCGCGACGCCTGGCCTACGAGGCCGGAAGCGCGCTGGCGGCGGCCCGTAGGGAGCCCGAACTGGTCCCTCTGGCCCGGGCTGCCGGGAGGGTCCTGGCGCAGGATATCCACTCCCTGCACACCATGCCCCACTATGCCTCCTCGGCGATGGATGGTTGGGCCGTGGCGGGGGAAGGTCCCTGGCAGGTGGAACGGCCCCGGGAGGATTCCGGGGACGACGCCGAACAACCGCGGCCCCACGCAGGCGCCGGCAGCACGCCGTCGCCGCTGGAACCGGGCCGGGCCCGGGCCATCGTGACCGGGGAGTCTGTGCCCGAGGGGGCGACGGCGGTGCTCCGGCAGGAAGCAAGCGAGCTGGAGGCGGCCACCGGAACACTCTCCACCCCCGACGCCCCCGCCGCGGGGGCCGATATCCGCCCGGCGGGCCGCGAGGCCGCCGAAGGGGAATTGCTCCTTCGTGCCGGCACCCGTCTGACGCCGGGGCGCATCGCGGTGGTCGCCGTCGGAGGACATGACCAGCTGCCGGTCGCCTCGACGGTGCGGATCCGTCTGCTGCTCACCGGCGACGAGGTGGTCACCGCGGGCATTCCGGCCCCGGGACAGGTCAGGGACACCTTCGGTCCGGTGCTTCCGGGGTGCATCGAGGCCCTCGGCGGGGTCGTGGCGGACGTGCTGCGGATCGGGGACGACGCCCCGGCGACCCGGGACGCACTGGACTCCGACTCCGCCCGGGGCGCCGATGTGGTGCTCAGCACCGGGGGGACCGGGCATTCGCCCGCCGACCATGTGCGTCCGGTGGCCGAGGAACTCGGGGGAACCTCGATCGTGGGTTCGGTGGCGATGCGGCCGGGGCACCCGGCCCTGCTGCGGGGCCTGCCCGGCGGACGGCTCCTGGTGGGACTGCCGGGCAACCCCCTGGCGGCCTTCATGGCCGTGGTGACCTTGCTGGAACCCCTGCTCCAAGGAGCCAACGGCCAACCGCCGTCGGCGCCGGTGGCCGTGCGGACCGGGGAGGCGGTCCGGGGGGCCGGGCACTCCCACCGGCTCCTGCCAGCCCGATGGACGGATCCGGTGGCCCGGCAGCAGCTGGTGGCCTCCGAACACACCGGCTCGGCCATGATGCGTGGCCTGGCCCAGGCCGACGTCGTCATGGTCGTCCCCCCGGAGGGAGTGGCGGCCGGAGGAGAGCTCACCTACCTGGAACTGCCATGGTACGGTCGGTGAAAGAATCCGCCGTGGAACCCCTGTGGTCCGAGATCGGCGGCGCGAAGAAGGAGGCCAACGGGTGGGCAGACTGACCCGGCGGCGCCGTGTCGTCCACTATTCCTCGGAGACCGGCTCCCGTGTCCGCGAAGAGACGATCGCCGCTGAGGAACCGTTGGAGATCCGATTGGGCCGGCGCGTCTTCAGCATCACCATGCGCACCCCCGGCAACGACTTCGACCTGGTGGCCGGCTTCCTGGTCAGCGAGGGAATCATCGGCGGCCCGGAGGAATTGAGCAGCATGCGGTTCTGCGCCGGCGAGGACGAGGACGGCCGCCAGACCTTCAACGTCGTCGAAGCAGGCCTGGGCGAAGGCGCCATCATCCCCGACCCGTCCCTGGACCGGCATATCTTCACGTCCTCCTCCTGCGGGATCTGTGGCACGGCCTCCATCGACGCGGTCGCCAAGACCAGCCGGTTCACCGTGGCCCCGTCCAGCGGAGTCATCGGCGTCGGAACCCTCCTCGGACTCTCCACGACCCTGCGCTCGAGCCAGGAACTCTTCGGCAAGACCGGCGGGGTCCACGCGGCAGGACTGTTCGACACGGACGGGAACCTGCTGTGCCTGCGCGAGGACGTCGGACGGCACAACGCCGTGGACAAGGTCGTCGGCTGGGCCCTGCGGGAAGGCAGGCTGCCGCTGCGCGACACCGTCCTGCAGGTCTCTGGCCGGGCCTCCTTCGAACTGGTGCAGAAGGCCTACCTCGCCGGCATCCCCGTGCTCTGCGCCGTCTCGGCGCCCTCGTCACTGGCCGTGGAACTCGCCGAGCGGGCCGGACTGACCGTTGCGGCCTTCGCCCGCGGAAGCAGCGTGAACCTCTATACCCACCCGGAGCGGATCGACACCGACGACTCCGTGGACCACCAGGCGCCGGCGCCCCACGCCCCGGCCGCCCCGGACAACAGGAAGTAGGACGGTCGACGTGAAGCGCTCGGCTCCTGAACAGGACATCAATGAGGATGCGCTGGAAGTCGGCGCCCCGAAGACGACGGCGGCCGGGGTCAAGGCGGTCATGGTCGCCTTGGACCGCGGATATTCCCAGGCCGGGGTCAGCCGGACGCTGCGCTCGATGCTGCGGGTGAACCAGCGCGGAGGGGTCGACTGCCCCGGCTGCGCCTGGCCCGAATCGATCACCGGGGCCCGTAAGCCCGCCGAATTCTGTGAAAACGGGGCCAAGGCCCTCGCCGAGGAGAGCACCACCCGGACGGCCGACGCCGCCTGGTGGGCCGAACACTCCATCGAGGACCTGGGCGACAAGACCGAGTACTGGCTGGGAAACCAGGGCCGGATCACCGAACCGATGATGATCCGTGAAGGGGAGAGCCACTACCGGCCCGTCTCCTGGTCGCAGGCCTTCGCCACCGTGGGCGAGCACATCAACGCCACGACCGCCGACCGCTGCGTCTTCTACACGTCGGGACGCACCGCGAACGAGACGGCGTTCATGTACCAGCTCTTCGCCCGCAGCATCGGGACGAACAACCTGCCCGACTGTTCGAACATGTGCCACGAGTCCTCCGGCACCGCGCTGAGCCCGACCATCGGCATCGGCAAGGGGACGGTATCGCTGGAGGACTTCGAACATTCCGAGCTGATCTTCGTCATCGGGCAGAACCCCGGGACCAACCATCCGCGCATGCTTTCGGCATTGGCCGACGCCCGCAAACGCGGGGCCAAGGTCGTCGCCGTGAACCCGCTGCCCGAGGCCGGCCTGCTCAACTTCCGCGACCCGCAAACCGTCGACGGCCTGGTCCGGGGCGGGACCCGGATCGCCGATGAATTCCTGCAGATCAAGGTCGGCGGGGACCTGGCCCTGTTCCAGGCGTTCGGTCACCTGCTCCTGGCGGAGGAGGCCCGTCACCCGGGCAGCATCGTGGACCGCGAATTCGTCGAGTCCCAGACCAATGGTTTCGACGCCTATGCCGCGGCCCGGGCCACGATCGATTGGCAGGCCACCGAGGAAGCCACCGGACTCTCCCGCCAGGAGATCTCGACGGTCGCCTCGATGCTGGCCAAATCCAAGGGAACCATCATCTGCTGGGCCCTGGGACTGACCCAGCAGCCGCATTCCGTGGACACCCTGAAGGAACTGATCAACGTCCTGCTGCTGCAGGGGAACTTCGGCAAGCCGGGGGCCGGCGCCTGCCCGGTCCGCGGTCACTCCAACGTCCAGGGGGACCGCACCATGGGGGTGTGGGAGAAACCGAAGGAGGACTTCCTGGCCGCCCTGGATGCGGAATTCAGCATCACCACCCCCCGCGAGCACGGCTACGACTCCACCGACACGGTCGAGGCCTTCGAGAACGACGACGTCGATGTCTTCGTGTCCATGGGCGGGAACTTCTCGCTGGCCTGCTCCGATACCGAAGCACTCGAGGCCGGGATGCGCCGGGCCGGATTGACCGTGCACATCTCCACCAAACCCAACCGCTCCCACGTCGTCCACGGCAGGACGTCATTGATCCTGCCCACGCTGGGGCGCACCGATCGCGACGATAAGCACCCCACCGGCCCGCAGTTCCTTTCGGTGGAGGACTCCATGTCCGTCGTGCACACCACCCAGGGCCGGCTCGCCCCGATGTCCCGGCACCTGCTGGCCGAACCGGTCATCGTCGCCCGCATGGCCGCGGCGACGCTGGGGGAGGACCATGCGGTCAACTGGCGGACCATGGCCCAGGACTACGACGTCATTCGCGATCACATCGCCGCCGTCTGCCCGGGCTTCGAGGACTTCAACCGGAGGGTGCGCACCCGCAACGGATTCGTCCTGCCGAACCCGCCGCGTGATACCCGGACCTTCGCCACCGACATCGGCAAGGCCCGCTTCACGGTCAGCCCCTTGGAATACCTTTCGGCTCCCGAGGGGCACCTGATCCTGCAGACGCTGCGCAGCCACGACCAGTACAACACCACGTTCTACGGTCTGGACGACCGCTACCGCGGGATCTCCAACGGGCGTCGGGTCATCCTGGTCCACCCGGAGGACCTGGCCGAGCTCGGATTCACGGACCGCGACCTGGTGGATGTGATCTCCACGTTCGGCGGAACCCAGCGCCGAGCCAACCGGTTCCGGCTCGTGGCCTACCCCACGGCCCGCGGCTGCGCGGCCGCCTACTTCCCGGAAGCCAATGCCCTGGTCCACCGGGGACTGGTCGCCAGGGAGTCGAACACCCCCGGCTATAAGGCCATGACCGTCGGGTTCGTTCCGCATACCGAAGAACCCAGCCGGACCTTCGACGAACGCGAGCGTCCCGCCCGCCAGCCGGAACCGGCAGCCTAGGGGTGCCCCGCCGCGGGTAGCATGGGGGCGCGTCCCGGCAACGTGCCGGGACGTCGTGATGGAAGGACCCCGCCGTGAGCATGGACCAGGCAGCCTGGAGCTCCCTGCATAAGATGTCCTCGGGAAAAACCGGGCGGCAGTTCGCCCCCGGGACCGTGCGTCGGATCATTGATTTCGCCCGCGGCTACGGGCGCCGGTTGAGCCTGTTCGTCATCCTGTCGGCCGTCGCCGCGGTCCTGGCCGTGGCGACCCCAGTGCTGGCCGGCAAGGTCATCGACGCCATCGTCGCCGACGGGCCGTTGTCCACCATCGTGCGGCTGGCCTTGTTGATCGCGGCCGTGGCCATCGCCGAAGCCGGCGTCTCGCTGTGGAACCGTTGGCTCTCCTCCAGCCTCGGTGAACAAGTCATCTACGATCTGCGCACCACCGTTTACGAACACGTGCAGAAGATGCCCATCGCCTTCTTCACCAGGACCCGGACCGGGGCCCTGGTCAGCCGGCTGAACAACGACGTCATCGGTGCCCAGCAGGCCTTCGCCGGAACCCTCTCCGGGGTCGTCAGCAACGTCGTGGCCCTCATCCTCACCGCGGGGGTGATGGTCAGCTACTCCTGGCAACTGACCCTGATCGCGGTGCTGATGCTGCCGATCTTCCTGATCCCCGCCCGACGCATGGGGGCCACCGTGGCCCGCCTGCGCCGCGAGGCCGCGGACTACAACGCGGATATGGGCACGCAGATGACCGAACGCTTCTCGGCGCCGGGGGCCACGCTGGTCAAGCTCTTCGGCCGGCCCGAGGTCGAGGCGCAGGCCTTCGCCGAACGCACCGCCAGGGTCCGCGACATCGGGGTGAAGACCGCCATGCGCCAGTTCTTCTTCGTGACCTCGCTGACCCTGGTCACGGCCCTGACCCTGGCACTGGTCTACGGGCTCGGCGGTGCGTTCGCCCTCGAGGGCCGGCTGAAGGCCGGTGACGTGGTGACCCTGGCGTTGCTGCTGACACGCCTGTACGCGCCGCTGACGGGGCTGGCCAATGCCCGGGTGGAGGTGATGAGCGCGCTGGTCTCCTTCGACCGGGTCTTTGAGATCCTGGACCTGAAACCGCTGTTGACCGAGAGCCCCGAGGCCACCGACGTTCCCGCCGGGCCGGTATCGGTGCGCTTCCGCGACGTGCGCTTCGGCTACCCCAGCGCCGAGAAGGTCTCCCTGGCCTCGCTCGAGGACGTGTCCGTGCTGGACAGCCGAGGTGGCCAGGAGGTCCTGCATGGCATCGACTTCGAGGTCCCCGCAGGGCAGACCTACGCGCTGGTCGGTTCCTCGGGTGCGGGAAAATCGACCATCGCGCAATTGTTGGCCCGGCTGTACGACGTCGATCAGGGTTCCGTGGAGTTCTCCGGACTCGATGTCCGCGAGGCCCGCTTCGCCTCGATGCGGGCCACCATAGGCATGGTGACCCAGGACGGCCACCTCTTCCACGACACCATCGCGGCGAACCTGCGCATGGCCCATCCGGAGGCCTCCGACGAGGCTCTGTGGGATGCCCTGCGGCGGGCCCGGCTCGACGACCTGATCCGGACACTGCCCGACGGGCTGGACACGATGGTGGGCGAACGCGGCTATCGGCTCTCCGGGGGCGAACGCCAACGCCTGACCATTGCCCGCCTGCTGCTTGGCGCCCCGCGGGTCGTGCTGCTGGACGAGGCCACGGCGGCCCTGGATTCGACCAGCGAGGCAGCGGTCCAGGCTGCGCTGGGGGAGGCCCTGGCCGGTCGGACGGCCGTGGTCATCGCCCACCGGCTCTCCACGATCCGCACCGCCGATGCCATCCTCGTGGTCGAGGGAGGTCGGATCGTCGAACGCGGAAGCCATGCCGAACTGCTCGCCGCCGGTGGACGGTATGCCGAGCTCTACCGGACCCAGTTCGCCTCCACGGGCCCCGAAGCGGCCCCGGGGCAGTGAGCGGCGGCCCACCGCAA
>JAKDMV010000165.1 GCA_030452125.1 Micrococcaceae bacterium | reverse complement strand
CCGTCCTGGGCGGACTCAGCCGACTGCAGGCCCGCGGGCTCGCCGAATCCAGTGCCGATGGCTGGCGACGCCGCCGTGGAGGCTGAACCAATCCTCTCCAAATCGCGCCCTGTCCTCTCCGGACCGCGGCGTGGCAGTACCGGTTACGGGACAAACCAATCCACACTGAGAGTATGAGTAGCAGGCCCGATTCCGCGGACCCCGCAGCGGCACAGCCGCCTGCCGGGGCCGGGGACGCGAGCCGTCTTCCTGCCGGGTACGAAGCGGCACTGGATCGCTTCGAGCGGTATCTGGCATGGGAACGTTCCCGGAGCGAGCACACCCGCAGGGCCTACCTGGGGGATGTCACCTCACTGCTCGAATTCGCTGCCAGCGAGCACGGTCTCAAGGCCTTGGCGGAAATCGATCTGGCCGTTCTGCGCCTCTGGTTGGGACAGCACCAGGCCAGTGGCAAGGCCCCGGCCACCCTGGCCCGACACGCGGCATCGGTGCGGACGTTCATGGGGTGGGCCCTGCGGGAGGAACTGATCGCCACGGACCCCTCGCTCCGGCTGAAGTCTCCCAAGAACGCCAAACGGCTCCCGCACGTCCTCCAAGGCACCCAGATGCACCGGCTGCTCGACGACGAACCGGCGGTGGACTCCGAAGCGACGCCGGCGCCCGTGACCACGCCACGCCAGCAGGCGGTGGCCGACCGTAACCGGGCCATACTCGAATTGCTGTATGCCACGGGGATCCGTGTGGGGGAACTGACCGGACTGGATGTCGATGACATCGATCACGACCGGCGAACCCTGAGGGTACTAGGCAAAGGCGATAAGGAACGCACGGTTCCCTTCGGACAGCCGGCCCACCAGGCCCTGAGCGACTGGATCAGCCGCGGTCGGACACGGTTGGCGATCGATAAATCCGGCCCCGCCTTGTTCCTGGGGGAACGAGGGGCACGCATGGGAGCCCGCCAAGTCAGGTCCATGGTCCAACGGGCCCTGGAAGGACTCGGCGACACCGCTGCCCGGGGGCCCCACGCCCTACGCCACACAGCAGCAACCCACCTGCTCGATGGCGGTGCCGACCTGCGGACCGTCCAGGAACTGCTCGGCCATAGTTCCCTGGCCACCACCCAGCTCTACACCCACGTCTCGGTGGATCGGCTGCGCAACAGCTACCAGCAGGCCCACCCACGGGCCTGAGGCATCCGAACGGGACCAAAACGTGCCCTTGGGCAGGTCACGGTGGAGATTCGGCGAATAATCGGGCACAATGAAATCAGGCAGCATGTGCTGGCCTCCAAGAGTGACTGTGGTCGTTGGGGAAGACGTACCAACAGGAACTGGAGGATGGCATGTCTGTACCCATGACCCGGGGCGTACTCTTCGTACACTCAGCCCCGACAGCGTTGTGCCCACATATCGAGTGGGCCATCGGGTCCGTCGTCGATGAGCGCACGGACCTCAGCTGGGTGCCGCAATCCGCCGCGCCCGGAATGTATCGTACGGAGATCCATTGGTCAGGTGCCCAAGGTACCGGCGCGCAATTGGCCTCCGCCCTGCGTGGCTGGGCCCACCTGCGGTACGAGGTCACCGAGGAACCCAGCCGCGGCGTCGACGGAAGCCGTTGGTCCCACACTCCAGAACTGGGCATCTTCCATGCCGCCACCGATTCCGCCGGCAACATCATGGTCGGCGAGGACCGGATCCGCTTCGCCTATGAGCAAGGTGCCGGGGACCCTGCCGCGGTGTACCAGGAACTCTCGTTGGCACTGGGCGAGGCGTGGGACGAGGAACTCGACCCCTTCCGGCACGCCACCGAAGGTGCCCCGGTCCGCTGGCTGCACCAGGTCGGTTGAGCCCCTGCCCTGTGCTCGGGTCCACCGTTCTCCCGATCATCCTGCCGACCAGTTCCCGGCAGCATTGATTCAGGAGAGTATGCCCATAGTCGATCTAGCAGTCAGTCGACTTCTCTAATAGTTAATTGTTGATATTAAAAACCAAGGCCCGCACCAACTGGTGCGGGCCTTGGTGTGGTGGGTGACGTCCTTAGACGCTGCGGATCGCCACCACGGCGTTGTGGCCGCCGAAACCGAAGGAGTTGTTCAGCGCCACGATCTGCCCGGAGGGCAGTTCGCGCGGACTGCCGGTGACGACATCGAGCGGGATCTCGGGATCCTGGTTTTCCAGGTTGATGGTCACCGGCGCCTTGCGCTCCTGCACGGCAAGGACGCTCAGCACGGATTCAACGGCACCGGAGGCACCGAGCAGGTGACCCATCTGCGACTTCGTCGCCGAAACACAGACCTCGTCGAGGCGGTTGCCCAAGGCGGCCCGCAGGGCCGTGTACTCGGGCTTGTCGCCCACCGGGGTGGAGGTGGCGTGCGCGTTGACGTGCACCACGTCCTCGGGCTGGATGAGGCCATCGAACATGGCCGCCTTCAGCGCCCGGGTGGCGCCGAGGCCTTCGGGGTCGGGTGCGGTGATGTGGTAGGCATCGGCAGTGACCGAGGTGCCGGCCAGCTCCGCATAGATGTGGGCGCCACGAGCCAATGCGTGCTCCTCTGCCTCGAGGACCAGCGCGCCGGCGCCCTCACCCATGACGAAACCATCGCGGTCGATGTCATAGGGGCGTGAGGCATGCTCGGGATCGTCGTTGCGCTTGGACAGCGCCTGCATGGCGGAGAAGGAGGCCATCGGCATCGGGTGGATGGCCGCTTCGGCGCCACCACACATCACGACATCCGCCTTGCCCGAACGGATCAGTTCCAGCCCCATATGCATGGCCTCGGTACCCGAGGCGCAGGCCGAGACCGGGGTGTGGGCGCCGGCGCGTGCCCCGAGATCGAGGCTGACGGCGGCGGCCGGCCCGTTGGGCATCAGCATGGGAACGGTCATGGGCAGCACCCGGCGCGGTCCCTTTTCCTTCAGCGTGTCCCAGGCGTCAAGCAGGGTCCATACCCCACCGATCCCGGTGGCGAAGGTGACGGCGAGGCGGTCGTGGTCGACATCCTCGATCCCCGAGTCCTTCCAGGCTTCCCGCGAGGCGACGACGCCGAACTGGGTGGAGGGATCCATGCGTTTGAGCTCGACCCGGGACAGGACATCCGCAGCCGGAGTAGAGGCCTTCGCGGCGAAGTGGACCGGCAGGGAATACTTCT
>JAKDMV010000164.1 GCA_030452125.1 Micrococcaceae bacterium | reverse complement strand
CCCGGACGCCCGATCGTTGAGCCACTGCCCTCCACCGGCGGGGACGTCCTAGGTGCCCTGTTCTGGGGATTGATCGCCGTCGTGGGCGGTGTGGCCGTTTCCCTGGTCGCCCGGGTCGTTCAACGCAGGTCCCATCGTGGCTGACGTGCGTTCCGTCCGCCGGTTGTTGTCCCGGTCCTCACCACTGCTGGTCGCCGTGCTGGCGCTGACTCTGCTCGGAGCCTCCGGGGCAGGCATGGCGGAACCCACCGAGGCCCAATGGGCGGATGCCGAATCTTCGTCGGGCCGGTTCACCGCCCTCCGGGTCGAATCCCCCACCCCGAACGGCGGCTGCACGTACGTCCCGCATGCCTTGAAGCCGGATAAAATCCTGCTCTACTGGCACCTTCCCGCCGGTCAAACGCTGGAGGACATCAGATTTGAGGCCAAAAGCAACCGGGGTATCAGCATCGTGGACAAACTCAACAATTTTTCCTTCCTTGATGACTCGCATCCCGACGCCGGGCCGAACAACTACAGGACCGAGGTCCCGGTCGGCTTGCTCAGCGCTCTGTTGGGCCTCGGGGCAAAGATCACGTTGACCCTGACCAGCACGGCGGGAGCCTGGACATCCGCACCGATGAGTGCCGTCGCGACACTGCCCACGCTGACCATCGGAGGAAAGTGCAGCAACGTACCGGCCTAGGGGCGGAACGGTCCCCGACAGGCAGCACCGCCAACCATGCCGAGGCCCACTGTAGGGTTGTCGATGGACAACTTCCTCGAAGACGGAGTCATTGATGTCACGTACGGCCATCGTCGTCGGATCGGGCCCCAACGGCTTGGCCGCCGCGGCCTTCCTGGCCCGCCAAGGCGTTGACGTGACGATCCATGAACAAGGCCCCCTGCCGGGAGGCGCAGCACGATCGGCAGAACCACTCGGGGAAGGTTTCATCACCGATCTGGGTGCCGCGGGCCACCCCTTCGGCGTGGGCAGCCCGGCTTTCCGGGAACTCGGTCTGGCCGACCACGGGCTCGAATGGGTCCACCCCACCTACCCCATGGCCCATCCGCTGCCCGGACGCGACTCCGCACTGCTCCAACGCGATGCCTCATTGACCGCTACGAGCCTCGGCTCCGACCGGAACGCCTGGCGCCTGCTGCACCGGCCGGTGGTCAAGCATCCTCATCGAACGCTGGAGAACATCACCGGGCCGCTGTTGCGTCTGCCGCCGCATCCGCTGTCGATGGCCTCCTTCGGCATCCGGGCCGGTTGGCCGGCCCATCTCCTGGCCCGTCGCCTCTTCGAAACCGAGGAAGCCCGAGCACTCTTCATCGGTTCAGCGGCCCATTCCATGCTGCCCCCCACCCATCCGTTCACCGCCGCGTTCGGCCTGGTCTTCGGAGGGCTCGGGCAGTCGTTGGGATGGCCCGTGGCCCGGGGTGGAACCGGCCGCATCGTGGATGCCCTGCTAGCGGTATTGGACCAGCACGGGGCAAAGATCCACACGAATTCCCCGGTGACCGACCTGCGCGATCTTCCCCGGGCCGATGCCGTCCTGCTGGACCTCACCCCCCGCCAGATCCTCAAACTCCAGGGGGCCGGGTTGGAGGACCGCTATCGCCGCCATCTGGCGAAGTGGAAGTACGGCATGGGCGGCTTCAAGGTCGACTATCTGCTCGATGGCCCCATCCCCTGGTCCGACCCGCGGACTGCCGAAGCCGGAACCGTTCATCTGGGCGGGACGATGGAGGAGATCGCCGAGGCAGAATCGGCCACCCAGCGGGGGCACCTGCCGGCCCGGCCCTTCGTCCTGCTCTGCCAGCAATCCACCGCCGATCCCAGCAGGACCCGGGACGGTCGCCACGTGGTGTGGGCCTACGCCCACGTCCCCAACGGGTGCACCGCCGATGCGGCCCCGCTCATCGATGCCCAGATCGAACGCTTCGCCCCCGGATTCCAGGACCGCATCATCGGCCGGGTCGATTCCTCACCTCAGGCGTTGGAATCATGGAACCCCAACCTGGTGGGCGGGGACATCGGAGGCGGATCACTCCGTGGGCTCCAACAGGTCCTGCGCCCGGCCCCGACCTTGCGGCCTTACAACACCGGGACGGCGGGACTCTACATCTGTTCCTCCTCCACGCCCCCGGGCGGGGGTGTGCACGGGATGGCCGGCTGGCATGCCGCCCGGGCCGTGTTGCGCGATTGGGATCACCGGTAATCTGGGTCCATGGCCATCCTCATCGATCCGCCGCTGTGGCCGGCCCACGGCACGGTGTTCTCACATCTGGTCTCCGACGTCTCGGTGGAGGAACTCCACGCCTTTGCCGCGGCTGCCGGGCTGAGTCGGCGCGCGTTCGACCGCGACCACTATGACGTCCCCCTCCGGCGCTTCGATGGCCTGGTTGCCGCGGGGGCGCATCCGGTCCCGGCCACCGAGCTGGCGCGGCGGCTGATCCGTTCCGGGGTGCGCGTCCCGGCCCACCAACGCCCCGAGCGCCTCCAAGGGGTCCTCACCGATGCCTGGGACCGGATGCTGCCCGGCTGCCCCTGGATCGCCTCAGAACTGATGGAACGCTGGTCCGAACCGCACCGGCATTACCACGACCGGGCCCATCTGCTGGCCGTTCTGCGGGCCCTGGACCTGTTGTGTTCGCGCGGGGAGGCCATTGGAGCGCATCCGCGCGCACCGTGGCTGGCGGCCTGGTTCCACGATGCCGTCTATGCCGGAGTCGCCGGCCGGGATGAGGAGGATTCAGCCCGGTTGGCCGAAGAGCTCCTTCCCACGGCGGGTCTGCCCACGGCCGAAGTGGACGAGGTGGCCCGGCTGGTCCGTCTGACCGCCGACCACCGCCCCGCAGGGCACGACGCCGGTGGCCGGCTGCTTTGCGATGCCGATCTGGAGGTCCTGGCCCGCCCCGGCCCGGCCTACCGACGCTATGTCTCCGCGGTGCGCCGCGACTACGCCACGGTCTCCGATGCCGACTTCGCCCGGGGCCGCGCCGCCGTCCTGCGGTCCCTGCTCGATACCGAAACGCTCTTCGGCACCACCAGCGGACGGGATTTGTGGGAGGAGCCGGCCCGGAACAACCTCGCCATCGAGTTGGCGGGACTACCGGGGACCTGACCCCCACCGTTCCGGATTTTAACGACGCCGGCGCGGCCCCTCGTTTCCGAGGTGACCGCGCCGGCGTCGTCGTGCAGGGGCTG
>JAKDMV010000005.1 GCA_030452125.1 Micrococcaceae bacterium | reverse complement strand
GGGGGCTGATGGGCACGCAGACGCTCCAGCGCCTCGGAGGCCGCCGAAGTCTCCTGGCGTGTTTCTGTCATGACGTGGAATCCCCTTTACCCGCTGTTTTCATGGCAATGATTCCTCCCCATACCACCGCTCATAGCCTACCTAATACCGGGGGGCCGTTTGGGGACGTCGGCGCGGATTCGGGCCCAGCTGTGGCCGGATCGTGATCCCACTGGCCTCTTTAGCTCCGACGATTGGACGTAACAGCTCCGACATGGTCCTGCCGCTAGTGGACGGGACCGGGAAATTCGCCCAGGTTCCGTTGCGAGGTGTAGGTGACCGGAGCCCCGGAGAGCGGGTCGGTGAAGGAGATCGAATGCGCCAACAGCTGCAACGGCCGGGTGAAGTCATCAGGGGCCTTCTCCCACAGGTCCGGGTAGAACGCATCGTTGAGGATGCCCAGCCCCAGGGCCGCCATATGCACCCGCAATTGGTGCGTCTTGCCCGAATGCGGGCGCAGGCGGAAGAGTCCGACGGCGGTGCCCGCATGGGCTCCGGTGCCCAGGCCGGTGCGCAACAGGTCAATCCGGGTTTCCGCGTTCGGTTCCCCGGGCTGGGTCAGGGCCAGCAGATGGCCTTTTTCCTTGACCATCCGGTTGCGGTACTCCGCCGGGAAATCGGCGGCGGTCGCCCGGTGGTTTCCGCTGATCTGCCTCACGGGTTGGCCATGCCGGCCCGGGGCGGAATCCGGGTCCGGTTCCGCCATGGCTGCGGCGGCATCCCAGCCGGGGGGAAGGGCTGCGACGCAGCGGTATTCCTTCTGGATTCGGCGACGCTCGAAGAGGACCTGGTAGGCACCGCGGGTGGCCGGATTCGTGGAGAAGAGGATGATGCCCGCCGTGGCCCGGTCGAGCCGGTGCATCGGCACCAGATCCGGTAGGTCCAGCCGGTTGCGCAGACGGACCAGCGCCGATTCCTGGATGAACCGGCCGCCGGGGGTGCTGGGCAGAAAATGCGGTTTGTCCACGACCAGCAGGTCCTCGTCCTGGAACAGGATCGTTTCGGTGACCGGCAGCACCGGCTCATCGGGGAGGTTGCGGTAGTACCAGAGGAAATCGTGGTGGCCCAACGGGGTGCTGGTGCTCAACGGTTCGGCGCCCAGGCCCACGACTTCGCCCTCCCGGAAGCGGCGGACGATGCCTTCGGGGTCGACATGGCCGAAGCGTTCGAGCATGTAGTCCATGACCGTCGCCCAGGGCCCTTCCCGGGGGATGCGCAACCGGGTGGCGTTGACGCCGTTGCGGACGGGGAGGGGGGATTGCATGGCCATGGAATAAGTTTCCCACGTCGGGGCGACGGCAGGATTCAGGCGAAGGGATCCACCTGGCAGCTGGGGCAGAAATAGAGGTCGCGTTCGTTCAGGTCGATGCCGCGTTCGCACGGTTCGGCCCCGGGGGCCCGCTGGTGCTCGTCGGTCTTGACCTGTCCGGTGCCGTCGGCGGGCCGGGGTCCTCCGGCCTCGGGGCCCCGGCGTCCCGCCGGGACCCGGTCCGCCCCGCGCCGTGCCCCGGCGGGCGGGCGTGGCTGGCCGAGCTTGCGGTGTTCGACGGTGTCCCCGCAGCGCAGGCACGGCTTGCCGGCCCGCCCATAGACCCAGTACTGGTCGCGCATCGGCGGCGTCGTGGTGACCCGGCGCGAGCGGTCCTTATTGGCATGCATGAGCTGATGGGCCAGATCGACCAGATACACCGGATCGGGCAGCTGCCCCGTGGGGGTGCGGGGGTGCAGGCCCAGCAGGAAGAGCAGTTCCGAACGGTAGATGTTCCCCAGACCGGCGATGACCCGCTGGTCCAGCAGGGTCAGGGCGATGGGCCGCTCGGGCATCATGGCCAGACGGCGGTGCACCTCCTCGGCATCCCAGGAGGCCCCCAGCGGATCGGGTCCGAGGTGGCCGACGGCGTCGGGCTCGTCGACGGTGCGGATCACCCGCAGGAAACCCAGGTCGAAACCGACCGCCTGGAAGTCCGGGTTGCGCAGCACGCACCGTGCCTTGAAGGCCGGGGCCCGCCAGCGCTCGCCGGTGGCGTAGACATCCCAATGCCCGTCCATGGACAGGTGGGTGTGGATCGATAGATCGGCCACCCGGATCAGCAGGTGCTTGCCCCGGGAGATCACGGAGGAGACCGTTTGCGAGGCCAGGTTCAAGGTGGCGTAGGACGGGAGCCGGAAATCGCTGGACTGCAGGGACCTGTTGCTCAGTGCCGCATCGAGCCGACGGGCTGCCCGGTAGATGCTGTCACCCTCTGGCACTGCTGGTCACGTCCTTCGTTGCTGGCCTCATCGCTAGCCCACTAAGTGGAATGGATCACACTATACCGGTCTCCGCAAAACGACTCACGGGCGGAAGCGCAATCCGTTGGGGGAGGAATGGAATCCCGCGGCCAATAAGGCCCTGGCCAGCGGCGTATCGGGGACGGGGGCCCCATTGGCCTTGTCCAGGGCGATCCGCTCCACCCGGGCCGTGCGCAGGGCCGCCACGAGCGCCCGGGCGGCGGCCTCGAGTTCGGCCGGCTCCTCGGTGAAGACCAGCGCCGTCCGGCCGCCGCGTTCCAGGTACAGGCCCAACCGGCCATCGAGCAGGACGACGACGGCGCCGGCCTTGCGTCCCGGGCGTTGCCCGGTGGGGGAGGACCCGTCCTCTGACGAGCCCACGGTCGGCCAGGGCAGGGCCGCCCCGTAGGGGTTGGCCGGGTCGGTCGCCGCGAGGGCTACCGCTAACGGAACCCTCCCGGGGCCGGCGGCGGGGGAGACCGCGGACTCCAGATCGGTATCCCGGGTATGCCCGCGCAGCCGGTCCACCGTCGCCGGGACGGAGAACTGGGCGGCCCCGAGGTGTTCGATGAAATAGCCTCTGCGGGTCCTGCCCGCTTCCTCCAGCCGGGCCAGGACCCGGTAGAGCCGGCCGAACCCGCCGGGGACGTTCTCCACCATGACCGAACCGCGGGTCAGCACGCCGTAGCGGTCGAGCAGGAATTCGGCACCGGCATGGGCCCGGAGGGTGGGATCGGCTTCCGGGGCCGGCAGCAGGGACCAGCGTCCGGCGGCCTGTGGTTGGGCCGGGGCGATGGGCGCGGTGGCCCCGGCAGCGCCGGGACGCAGCCCGGAGGCATGCATCCCCGGTCCCCGCGGTGAGCGCATCCGACCCAGCCGGGGCGCCCGGGCCCGGGGTGGGGCCCCGCGGGGTTTATGGGCGGTTCGTCCACCGCCGAGCAGTCCGCGCACCGGGGCGAAGGTGTCGTTGCCGATCCGACCGGCCCACACCAGCTCCCAGAGGGCGCTCAGCACCGATTCGTCCTGGCCGGTGACCCCCAGGGCCTCGGTGATCTGGCGGAAGAAGTAGCCGCCGCCGCTGGCCAGGATCTCCAGGAGGCGCACCTGAACCCCGGAAGGCTCGAAATCGGCGTCGGGGTTCAGCGTCAGTGCCGCCTCCTGGGCGGGATGCAGGCTGATCCAGCCGTCGTTTCCCGCCAACGTCCCGGCACCGGACCACAACACCTCCCCGGTGGCCATCAGTTCGTCGAGCATCCCCGGCTGGTAATCCGCCACCCGGGCCGGGAGCACGAACGCCTCCCAGGCGCTCGCCGGAACCGGCACCCCGGCCAACTGGTCGATCACCGTGGCGACCCCGTCGAGCCCGCGCAGCTCCTGCCCCACGAACTGCCAGTCGGGAAGGAACCGCCCGAACGTGGCGTCGTCGACCGGTTCGACCTCGGCGCGCAGCGCGGCCAGCGAGCGTCGGCGGATCCGGCGCAGCACCTCGGCGTCGCACCACTCGCTCGCCGCCGGGGAGCCAGCCGCCGACTCACCGGTGGTGGGACGGAATTCTCCTTCGACCACCCTCGATTCGGTGCCCAGACGCTTGAGGACCGACAGGACGACGGCGCTGCCCAAGCCCAGCGCGGCGGCGGCCTCGGCCACGGTGAAGGGCCCATGGGTGCGCCCGTAGCGTCCCACGAGGTCACCCAACGGGTCCGCGACCGGCTCGATGAAGGCCAGCGGGATCCCCATCGGCAACGGGACGCCGAGCCCGTCACGCAACCGGGCGGCATCCTCGATCGCCGCCAGCACCGGCCGGCCCGCGAGATTGACCCGTAGGGCACGGTTGCTGCGCACCAGGGCCTCGGCATACCCGGAGGCCTCGTCCACGGTGGCTGCCGGGCGGGTTGGTCCGGCGTCGGATCCGGTGCCCGCGTCCGCAGCTGCCTCGCCGTCGTCCTGGGCAGGCTCGTCTGCGGATTCGTCGGCCGGGCGCAGCCGGGCCGCCAGCTCCTCGATCCCCAAGGGCCCGAGCAGACGCAGCAGATCGGCGGCCCCCTCCAGACCCTTGAGCCGGCGGTTGGGGGATAGCCGTTGGAGTTCGGCTTCGGTGGCCGCGATGACCTCGGGGTCCAGCAGTTCGCGCAATTCGGTGCGGCCCAGCAGGTCGCCCAAGAGTGACGGGTCGATCGACAGGGCGGCGGCCCGGCGTTCGGCCAGCGGGGAGTCGCCCTCGTAGAGGAATTGGGCGACATAGCCGAAGAGCAGGGTCTGGGCGAAGGGTGAGGGTTGGCGCGTGGTCGTTTCCACGATCCGCAGCCCCCGGCCCTGCAGTTCGGCGGCGATCGAGCGTAGCGAGGGCAGGTCGTAGACGTCCTGCAGGCATTCGCGGACCGTCTCGAGGATGATCGGGAAGGAGGGGTATTTCCTGGCCACGTCCAGCAGCTGGGCCGAGCGTTGGCGTTGTTGCCACAGCGGGCTGCGTTTGGCCGGGTTCTGCCGAGGCAGCAGCAAGGCCCGGGCCGCACATTCGCGGAAACGCGAAGCGAACAGGGCCGAGCCACCCACCTCGTTCGTCACGATGGCATCCAGCTCCTCGGGATCGAAGAGGAAGAGCTCGGCCCCGGGCGGCTCGTCGTCCATCATCGGCACACGCAGGACGATCCCGTCGTCGGCGGCCATCGCCGACCCGTCCATCCCGAAGCGTTCGTGCAGCCGGGCCCCCACGGCCAACGCCCAGGGGGCGTGCACCGGCATGCCAAACGGGGAGTGCAGGACCACCCGCCAGTCGCCGAGCTCGTCCTGGAAGCGTTCAACCACCAAGGTGGTGTCGCTGGGGATGATGCTGGTGGCTTCCTGCTGTTCGGCCAGGTAACCGGTGAGGTTGGCCGCGGCCCAGCCGTCCAGGCCGATCGCTGCCAGCCGGGCCCCGGCATCGTCGTCGCCGGCTCCGCCAATTTCGCGGCGGAACCTGCCCAACGCCCGGCCCAGCTCGGCGGGACGACCCAGCGAGTCGCCCTTCCAGAAGGGGAGTTTGCCGGGCTGGCCGAAGGCGGGGGAGACCAGGACCCGGTCGTGGGTGATGTCCTCGATCTTCCAGCTCGTCGCCCCCAAGGCAAAGACGTCGCCGACCCGGGATTCGTAGACCATCTCCTCGTCGAGTTCGCCCACCCGGCGCCCGCCGCCACTCTGGTCCTCGGTGCCGATCAAAAAGACCCCGAACATGCCCCGGTCCGGGATGGTGCCCCCGGAGGTCACGGCCAGGCGTTGGGCCCCGGGGCGACCGGACAGGGTGCCGGCATCGCGGTCCCAGATGATGCGTGGACGTAGTTCGGCGAACTCATCGGAGGGGTATTTGCCGGCCAAGAGGTCAAGGGTCGCGTCGAAGGCCGAACGGGGCAGCGCGGCAAAGGGCGCCGACCGGCGGACGACGTCGAACCATTCCTCCGCATCGACCTCACCCAACGCTGCGGCGGCGACGGTCTGCTGGGCCAGGATATCCAGCGGGTTCGCCGGAATGGATAACGCCTCGATGGCCCCGGAGCGCATGCGTTCGACGGTGATCGCCGTATTGACCAGATCCGAGCGCTGCTTGGGGAAGAAGACCCCGGTGGAGACTTCCCCGACCTGGTGTCCGGCCCGGCCCACGCGTTGCAGTCCGGAGGCCACCGAATGGGGGGATTCGACCTGGATGACCAGATCGACCAGGCCCATGTCGATGCCCAGTTCCAACGAGGAGGTGGCCACGACGCAGCGCAAGCGCCCGGACTTCAGGTCATCCTCGATGTCGGCGCGTTGGTCCTTGGAGACCGACCCGTGGTGGGCCCGGGCCAGCACGGCCTCGGCGCCTGAGCTGGCCCCGGCCTGCGCCATGACCTGCGCGGGCGGATGCTGCGGTTCGGGGGCGATGGTCGGTCCGGTGGCCGGTTCGCTGGCCGATGCGGCCCACGGATCTGAGCCGGTCAGTTCCTGCCGGGCCGCGTGGATCTCGTTCAGGTTCGCCGTCAGCCGTTCGGCCAGGCGCCGGGAGTTCGCGAAGACGATCGTGGAACGGTTGGCCTCGATGAGGTCCACGATCTTCTCCTCCACATGCGGCCAGATGCTTGCCTGCGGTTGGAAGCCGGCCAGTTCGTCGAGCTCGCTGGCTTCGGCGGCTGCGGGCAGGTTCGTCATGTCCTCCACGGGGACGGTGACCGTCAGGTCCCAGGTCTTCTGAGAGGGCGGAGCCACGATGTCCACCGGCCGGGACCCGCCCAGGAACCGGGCGACCTCGGCCCGGGGTTCGACGGTGGCCGAGAGCCCGATGCGCTGGGCCGGGGTTGTCAGCAGGGCATCGAGCCGTTCGAGCGAGACCGCCAGATGGGCCCCGCGTTTGGTGCCGGCGACGGCGTGAACCTCGTCGATGATGACCGTGTCGATGCCGGTCAGTGTCTCCCGGGCCTTGGAAGTCAGCATCAGGAACAGTGACTCGGGGGTGGTGATGAGGATATCCGGCGGACTCGTCAGCAGTTTGCGGCGGTCATTGGCCGGGGTGTCTCCCGAACGCACGCCAACACTGACCTCGGGGGCCGGCAGGCCGAGTCGTTGGGCCATCCGGGTGATCCCGATCAGCGGTGCGCGCAGGTTGCGTTCGACGTCGACGCCAAGCGCCTTCAGCGGAGAGATGTACAGGACCCGGGTCTTGCGTTTCGGGGCCTTCGCCTTCTTCCCGGGTGCAGCGACTGCATCGTCGGCATCGAGGGTGGGCAGTGCCGGTGGTTCGGTGCTGTTTCGGATGAACCCGTCCAGGGCCCAGAGGAAGGCGGAGAGGGTTTTGCCCGAACCGGTCGGGGCGACGACCAGGGCGTTGCTGCCCGCGGAAACGGCGTCCCAGGCGCCGAGCTGGGCGGCCGTCGGCGCGGCAAAGGCACCCGTGAACCACTCGCGGGTCGCGGGCGTGAACTTCTGGAGCACTGCGGCTGCTGCGGGCTTTTCTGCCATCGCTGAAAGCCTACGCCGAAGCACCGACGAGTTGGCGCGGGGGCGGTCGGGGCACCTCGGCACCATTATTGGTGGTGGTACGGCCGCCCGCCGGCGATTTCCTGGGCACGGTAGAGCTGTTCGGCCACCACGAGCCGGACCAGTTGGTGGGGGAAGACCAGCTTGGACAGGCTCCAGGTGAAGTCGGCCCGCTGGTGCACCGACCTGTCCACCCCGTAGGCGCCGCCGATGACCAGCACCACCGGGCGTGCGGTATCCAGCGGCTGTTGCAGGGCACGGGCCAGGGCCGGGGAATCGATGTTCTTCCCGCGTTCGTCCAGCAGGACCACATGGTCCCGTGGCTGGACCTTGGCCAGGATGCGGGCGGATTCCTCAGTGCGTGCGGCATCGCCTTCCCGGGACGAATGCGGCAGCAGGGCCCAGGACACGTCGAAGGGTTTCTTCATCCGCTTCGAATAGCGCTCGATGCCCTCGGCCACCCACGACTCGTGCTTCTTCCCGATGGCCAGTATGCGCAGCGTCATGGCATTAGTCTGACAGGCATGCCCACTTCCTGTTCACCCGAGCCTCCCCCACGGGGGCATCCGGTCGCCGACGCCGCGGCACGCAGGCTGCCCTCGCGACTCGGGGCCTATGGTGCCTTGTGGATCACGCTGGTCATCGGCGCCTCCTTCGTCACCCTAATGACCCTCTTTGCCGCCAATATCTACGAATCCCTGGCGGAGAAGGACAACCTGGCCGCAGTGGACCGGCCGTTACTGGCCTGGGTGATGACGTGGCGCAGCCCGCTGGCCGACACAGCGGTCACCTGGTTCACCAACACCGGCTCGGTCATCGGGATGTCGATTATTGCCCTGGCAGCGATCGCCGTGCTGACGCGGATCCGTCGGTCCTGGCGGCCGCTGCTGCTTATCGGTGCGGCGGGGGCCGGCTCCGTGGTGATGACCATTGCAGGCAAGGATCTGATCGGGCGGACCCGGCCACCGATGGCCGACGCCGTCCCGCCCTATGAAACCTCGCCGTCGTTCCCCTCCGGGCATACGCTCAACGCGACGGCGATCATCATGGTCATCGCCTATTTGTGGTTCCTGCAGCTCGAACGCCGCTGGACCCGGGCGCTGAAGGTCGCCGGCTGTGTGGCCTATGTGGTCCTCATCGGCGGCAGCCGCATCTATCTGGGCCACCATTGGTTCACGGATGTCGCCGTGGCCTGGGCACTCGGGCTGGGCTGGGCGGCGTTGGTGGTGTTGGCGCACCACGTCTTCCACACCGTCCGCCGCGTCAGGCGCGAGCAGGGATCAGCCCAGACGTAGGCCTTGCCGGGGGACAGATCATTGTCCCGACTGGTGCTTCAACCCGGACAGCACGTCATGGTTCAGCTGGGAGATCATGTCCAAGGGGATGCCCGCCGGGCAGACCGCGGTGCATTCACCGATCTGCGTGCAGCCGCCGAAGCCCTCGGCATCGTGCTGTTCGACCATCGCCAGGGCCCGCTCGTCCCGTTCGGGCTGGCCCTGGGGCAGCGAACCGAGGTGGGTGATCTTGGCGCCGAGGAACAACGACGCCGAACCGTTGGGGCAGGCGGCCACGCAGGCCCCGCAGCCGATGCATGCCGCGGCGTCGAAGGCCCGGTCGGCATCCTTCTTCGGCACGGTGACGGCGTTGGCGTCCGCCGCGGCGCCGGTGGGGGCGCTGACGTAACCGCCGGCTTCGATGATCCGGTCCAGGGCGCTGCGGTCCACCACCAGATCCCGGATCACCGGGAACGCCGTCGAACGCCAGGGTTCGACGTCGATGACCTGGCCGTCCTCGAAGTGGCGCATGTAGAGCTGGCAGGTGGTGGTCAACGCCTCGGGGCCGTGGGCCAGCCCGTTGATCACCAGGGAGCACATCCCGCAGATCCCCTCGCGGCAGTCGTGGTCGAAGGCCACCGGTTCCCCGCCGTTGAGCGTGAGGTCCTCGTTGAGCAGATCGAGGACCTCCAAAAACGACATGTCGGGGGAGATCTCGTCGACCTCGTAGGCCTCCATGGCCCCGGGCTGGTCCTGATGGTGTTGGCGCCAGATCCGCAATGTGATCTTCATTTGTAGCTCCTTTGCTGGACCTTGATGTTCTCGAATTCGAGGTGTTCACGGTGCAGTACCGGCTCGTCTCCATCGCCGCCGAATTCCCAGGCGGCCACGTAGCTGAAGTCCTCGTCCTGCCGCAGGGCCTCGCCGCCCTCGGTCTGGCTTTCGGAACGGAAATGCGCCCCGCAGGACTCCTCGCGGTGCAGTGCGTCGATGCACATCAGCTCCGCGAGCCCGAAGAAGTCGGCGACCCGGCCCGCCCGCTCCAGGGACTGGTTCAATTCCTCGTTGACCCCGGTGACCTTCACATCCGTCCAGAACTCGTCACGCAGCCGGCGGATCTCTTCGATGGCGTGGCTGAGTCCTTCGGCATTGCGTTCCATGCCGCAGTACTCCCAGACGATGGACCCGAGCTCTTTGTGGAAGGAATCCACCGAACGGCTCCCGTTGATGGACAGCAGCCGTTCGGTGCGTTCACGGACGCCCTCGGCGGCCTCGACGACGGCTGGATGGTTGGCGTCGACGTCGGCGGGCAACGGGTTGCGGGCCAGATAGTCGTTGATGGTCCCGGGCAGCACGAAGTAGCCGTCGGCCAACCCCTGCATCAGGGCGCTGGCGCCGAGCCGGTTGGCGCCGTGGTCGGAGAAGTTCGCCTCGCCGATGACGAAGAGACCGGGGATGGAGCTTTGCAGGTCGTAATCCACCCACAGCCCGCCCATCGTGTAGTGGATGGCCGGATAGATGCGCATGGGCGCCTGATAGGGGTCCTCGTCGGTGATCTTGGCGTACATGTCGAAGAGGTTGCCGTATTTCTCCTCGATGACGTGCCGGCCCAACCGCTTGATGGCGTGGGTGAGATCCAGATAGACCCCCAGGCCTCCCGGGCCCACGCCGCGGCCCTCGTCGCATTGCTTCTTCGCCGCCCGCGAGGCCACGTCCCGGGGGACCAGGTTGCCGAAGGCCGGGTAGACCCGTTCCAGGTAGTAGTCGCGTTCGTCCTCGGGGATGTCCGCCGGGGCCCGGTCGTCGCCGGCCTTGACCGGCACCCAGATCCGTCCGTCGTTGCGCAACGATTCGCTCATCAGGGTCAGCTTCGACTGGTGGTCCCCGCTGACCGGGATGCAGGTGGGGTGGATCTGCGTATAGCAGGGGTTGGCGAAATAGGCGCCCTTGCGGTGGGCCCGCCAGCTGGCGGTGACATTGCAGCCCATCGCATTGGTGGAGAGGTAGTAGACGTTGCCGTAGCCGCCGCTGGCCAGTACGACCGCGTCGGCCAGATGCGTCTCGAATTCGCCGGTGACCATGTCCCGGACCACCACCCCGCGGGCCTTGCCGTCGATGACGATCAGGTCCAGCATCTCGTGCCGGGTGTTCAACTCCACGGTCCCGGCCCCCACCTGGCGCTCCAGCGCCTGGTAGGCGCCCAGCAGCAGCTGCTGACCGGTCTGCCCGCGGGCGTAGAACGTCCGGGAGACCTGGACGCCACCGAAGGAACGGGTATCCAGCAGGCCGCCGTATTCGCGGGCGAAGGGGACCCCCTGGGCCACTGCCTGGTCGATGATCGCCGCACTGACCTGGGCCAGGCGGTAGACGTTGGATTCGCGTGAACGGTAGTCCCCGCCCTTGACCGTGTCGTAGAACAGCCGGTGGATGCTGTCCCCGTCGTTGCGGTAGTCCTTCGCCGCGTTGATCCCGCCCTGGGCGGCGATGCTGTGGGCCCGGCGGGCGCTGTCCTGATAGCAGAAGACCTTCACGTTGTAGCCGGCCTCACCCAGGGTCGCCGCCGCGGACCCACCGGCGAGCCCGGTGCCGATGACGATGATGGAGACCTTGCGCCGGTTGGCCGGACTGATCAGCTTGGCCTCGAAACGTCGTTTGTCCCAGCGGTCCTTCAGCGGCCCGCCGGGGTCCTGAGTGTCCTGCAGCGGGTCGCCTTCGGTGAAGTAATCGTTCATCATGCTCCTACCCATCCGATCAAGATGCTCAGTGGTGGTACGAGGAAGCCGACGATGATCACGAAGGTGACCACGTAGGCCAGCCCATTGAGCCGGCGTCGTACCGCGATGCTGGTGTTTGCGCCCAGGGAGGCGAAGGCGCTCCAGATGCCGTGGCGCAGGTGGAAGCCCAGGGCGATGAGCGCGATGACATAGGAGAGCACCACCCACCAGATGGAGAAGCCGTTGACCATCCGCTCATAGGCGCTGTCCGAGGCTCCGCCGGGGTGGATGACGTTCCCGGTCAGATGCAGCAGGTGGTAGACGACGAACAGGGCGATCGTCACCCCGCCCCAGCGCATCGTGAAGGAGGCATAGCTGCGTTGCACGCCGCGGCGGTTCTGCGTGGTCTGGTACCGCCAGCCGCCCCCGCCGGCGGTGGCCGCCCGGGACCGGTGCCAGAGCACGAAGGCCGCCCAGATGTGGGCGCCGACGCTGATCAGCAGGATCACGCGCAGGATCCACAGGGCCCCGGCATAGGGAAGCAGGGGCTCGAGGATCGTGCGCAGGTACGCCGAGTAGCCGTCGAAGGCCTCCTGGCCCGCGAAGACCTTCAGGTTCCCGTACATATGCGCGATCAGGAACAGCACCATGATTAGCCCGCCCACGGCCATGACCGCATGCAGGACGGCCGAGGAGCGCAGCACCGGGACCCGCCCGCGCTTGGTGTCGGTGGCACTCATGACGAAAGCAACTGACGCAGGACGTAGGGCAGGATGCCCCCGTGGACGAAATACCCTTCCTCGGCGGGGGTGTCGATCCTGACCTTCGCAGTGATCTCCCGGGTCTTCTCGCCGTCGTCGACGCGCACGGTGACTTCCTTCGGCAGCGGGGACGCACCTTCGATGCCGACGACGGAATAGGTCTCCTCCCCGGTCAACCCATGGGTATCGGCCCTTTCGCCGTCCAGGAACTGCAACGGCAGCACGCCCATGCCGATCAGGTTCGACCGGTGGATCCGCTCGTAGGAGACGGCCAGCACCGCCTTGACGCCCAGCAGCGTGGTGCCCTTGGCCGCCCAGTCGCGGGAAGACCCCGACCCGTAGTCCGAACCCGCCAGCACGACCAGCGGGACCTGGTCGCCGATGTAGCGGGTGGAGGCGTCGAAGATGCTCATGCGCTCGCCGTCGGGCAGATGCCTGGTGACGCCGCCTTCGACCCCGGGGACGAGCCGGTTGCGCAGCCTCACGTTGGCGAAGGTGCCGCGGATCATCACGTGGTGGTTCCCGCGCCGTGATCCGTAGGAGTTGAAGTCCTTCGGCTCGATTCCCAGGTCCTGCAGGTATTTGCCGGCGGGGGAATCGGCCTTGATGGCGCCGGCCGGGGAGATGTGGTCGGTGGTCACCGAATCCCCGAGGTAGGCCAGTACACGGGCGTCGTGGATGTCCGTGAGCGGCGGTGGGTCCAGCGTCATGCCGTCGAAGTAGGGTGGACGCTGGATGTAGCTGGAATCGGGCTGCCAGGCGAACTGGTCGCCTTCGGGGATCGTCATGCCGCGCCAGTTCTCGTCACCGTGGTAGACGTCGAGATAGCCTTCGGTGAACATCTTCGCTTCGAGGTTCGCGTCGACGACGTCCTTGATCTCGTCGGTGCTGGGCCAGATATCGCGCAGGTAGACCGGCTTGCCCTCGGGGTCGTGGCCGAGTGGATCCTTGAGCATGTCGGTGCGCATGGTCCCGGCCAGGGCGTAGGCGATGACCAACGGTGGTGAGGCCAGGAAGTTCATCTGGACCTCGGAGTGGATCCGGCCCTCGAAGTTGCGGTTGCCCGACAGGACCGAGGCGACCGTGAGGTTCTTCTCCGAGGCCGCGGCGCTGACTTCGGGGATCAACGGCCCCGAGTTGCCGATGCAGGTGGTGCAGCCGTAGCCGACCAGGTTGAAACCCAGCTTCTCCAGATACGGTGTCAGCCCCGAACGGTCGTAGTAGTCGGTGACCACGCGTGAACCGGGGGCCAGGGTGGTCTTCACCCACGGCTGGCTGGACAGGCCGCGTTCCACGGCCTTCTTGGCCAGCAGGGCCGCCCCGATCATCACCGAGGGGTTGGAGGTGTTGGTGCAGGAGGTGATGGCGGCGATGACCACGGCACCGTTGTCGATGCTGGTCTTCCGGCCGCCCAGCAGCAGTTCGGAGGGGTCCGAGGGCCAGGCGTCCTGGACATTGCCGTCATCGTCGTAGGTCCGCGGCGGGTCGTCGCGCTGGATGCGGGTGCTGATGGCGACCGGGTCGCTGGCGGGGAAGGAGTCCTCGACGGCGGAGTCGAGCCCTCCGGCGATGGCGTCGGCGTGGGTCTGCCCGGCCAGCAGCCGGCGGATGACCTGCGGCGACTTCGCCAGCGGGATGCGGTCCTGGGGACGCTTCGGGCCGGCGATCGAGGGGGAGACCGTCGAAAGGTCCAGCTCGACGATCTGGCTGTATTCCGGGACGTGGTCGGGATCGTGCCACAGTCCTTGTTCCTTGGCATAGGCCTCGACCAGCCGGATCTGGTGCTCTTCGCGTCCGGTGAGGCGCAGGTAGTTCAGTGTTTCGTCGTCGATCGGGAAGATGGAAGCGGTCGAACCGTATTCGGGGCTCATGTTGCCCAACGTCGCCCGCGTGGCCAACGGGACGTTGCCGACCCCGGGGCCGAAGAAGTCGACGAACTTCCCCACCACCCTGACCTTGCGCAGCAGCTCGGCCACGGTGAGGACCAGGTCGGTGGCGGTGGTGCCCTCGGGCAGCTCCCCGGACAGTTTGAGTCCGACGACCTGCGGGATCAACATGCTCATCGGCTGGCCCAGCATGGATGCTTCGGCTTCGATCCCGCCGACACCCCAGCCCAGTACGCCGAGGCCGTTGACCATGGGGGTATGCGAATCCGTGCCGACCAGGGTGTCCGGATAGGCCTGGGGGCCACGGGGTCCTTCCCGGGTGAAGACGACCCGGGCCAGATATTCAAGGTTGACCTGGTGGCAGATGCCGGTGTCCGGGGGAACCACCAGGAAATCGTCGAAGGACTGCTGGCCCCACCGCAGGAGCTGGTAGCGCTCCTGGTTGCGGCCGAATTCCAGTTCGGCGTTCACCCCGAAGGCGTCGGGGCGGGCGAACACATCGGCAATGACCGAGTGGTCGATCACCAGTTCCGCGGGGATCAGTGGGTTGATCTTCTTCGGATCGCCACCGAGATCGGTCATGGCGTCGCGCATGGCGACCAGGTCCACCACGCAGGGGACCCCGGTGAAGTCCTGCATCAGGACCCGGGCCGGGGTGTATTGGATCTCCGAGTTGGTTTCTGAGTTGGCATCCCAGTTGGCCATCGCGTTGATTTGTTCGTCCGTGACCAGATGCCCGTCTTCGTTGCGCAGCAGGTTCTCCAGCAGGACCTTGAGGCTGTAGGGCAGACGGTCGGAGCCCTTGATGCGATCCAGCCGGTAGATCTCGTATCTCGTGTCATCGACCTGCAGTTCAGAGCGGGTGTCGAAACTGTTCTGCATTTTGGGGGCACCTGGCTTTTCGTGTCGAAGCGAACTCCACCGGGCCGGTGGTCCCCAACGTACGCCGAGATGACGCAAGAGACCATGACATTAGTCGTCCAATCTAGGGGAGCCCCGGACGCCCATCCAATAAAAACGTGATCGGGGGCACATCAGCTGTGTTTGGCCGTAGGATGGAACCACAGTGCGCCGCAGGTGGAAAGGGCAGCCCGCGGCTTCGAGCCGCAGGAACGCGGATGCAGTGCCCTGTGGTGTTGCCGGGAGGCTGACGATGAAGAAGTTTTCCCTGACGGCGCTGGGACGCCGCCACCTGGAAACGGCCAGCTGCGCCGGTAGCGGGCGCAGCGCCAGCACGGTATACGGCGGACACGAGCACGTCCTGCGCCAAACCGTCATTGCCCTGAAGGCCGGACAGGAACTGAACGAACACGTGAACCCGGGCGAGGCCACCGTCCTGGTCATGAGCGGGAAGGTGTCGCTGTCCTCGCGCGGTGACAGCTGGGAAGGCAGCGCCGTGGACCTGTTGGTCGTGCCCCAGGGTTTCTACGCCGTGGAGGCCCTGGAGGATTCGGTGTTGGTCCTCACCGTGGCGAAAACCGACCGGGGGCCCATGGCCACCGATCAGTCCTGGCAGGACAAGGCGCGTGGCAAGGCGGGCAGGGGTCCGGCTTCGACGCCACGCACCGATCGGCATGCCGACCCGGTCGGGGCCGAGGCGCTGGCCCACGAATAGAACTGGTGCTTCAGTGTCCGGCGGCGGCAGCCAGTCGCCGCCGGTCGAGGATCGTGGTCCAACAACGACCGGAATCCACGATGTGATCGGCCCGCAACCGGCTCATGACCCTGCTGGCCGTTTCCGGGGTCACCCCGGTCAAGGCGGCAAGATCGGCGCGTGTCAGCGGGATGGGCAGATCGATGCATCCCTCCCGCGGCTCACCGAAGGTATCGGCAAGTTCCAGGAGCCGGGCCGCGATCCGCACCCCGGCTTCTTCACTGGAGAGCCGGCGGATGCGTTGTTGCGCTCTTTCGTGTCGGCGGGCCAGTTCGTCCAACACCCCGAGGGCCAGATCCGCACGGGTCTCCAGCATGGCCCTGAATGCAGCGGCCGGTATGGCCAGCAGCTGGCTGTGGGTCAGTGCCGTCGCGGTATCGGGGTATCCGGTTCCCCTGGACCCGCTGACGGCTCCGAAGACCGCCGGTGGGCCGAAGATATCGAATACGACGTCCTGACCTCGGCGTGAGGGCCGACTGATCTTGACGGCTCCGGTGGCCAGGATGAACAAGTAATCCGCATCGTCTCCATGGCCGTGGACCAGATCCCCGGGCCACCGCTGCAGCATTTGTGTATGGATTTCAAGGGCCAGCAGGTCCGCATCGGAGAAGCTGCCCACCAGGGGAGTACGGCGCAGTAGCCGCAAACTCGTTCGTTGTCGGTCGTCGGTGACCGCCGTCGCGGTCGGGAACGACGGCGGCGCCTGTTCCTTGAACATATGACTCAACCTTCCCCCACCGAAGCGCACGGCGGACTGGTTGGCCCCGCCAGCGGTCGACTCCCACGGATCGGACGTTTTCAGCCTAGATGGACTTCGGGAATCAGACCATGGGGTGGGCATGAAAAAGGCGTTTGCATCGTTGTTTTCCAACGATGCAAACGCCTTCCCACTGGCGGTGACGGTGGGATTTGAACCCACGTTGGCTCTCACCAAACAACATTTCGAGTGTTGCACCATCGGCCGCTCGGACACGTCACCAGACTGGACTACTCTAGCGGACGGTTCGCGGCAGTCCCAAACCGGCAGCTCGGCTCAGCGCATGGAGCGGAAGAAGCCGGTCAGGAGGGACGCGCATTCATCCTCCATCACCCCGGGGAAGACCTCGACCCAGTGGTTCAACCGTGGTTCGCGCAGCACCTCGAACACGGAACCCGAGGCCCCGGCCTTCTCATCCCAGGCGCCGAAGACGACCCGCGGTATCCGGGCCAGCACGATCGCCCCGGCACACATGGCACAGGGCTCCAAGGTCACGACCAACGTGCAGTGCGCCAGCCGCCAGCCGTCGTCGTGCCCCGAATCCTTCAGGGCCGCGGCCGCGGCACGGATGGCCAGGACCTCGGCATGGGCGGTGGGATCCCCGCTGGCCTCGCGTTCGTTGCGGCCGGTGGCCACGATGGATCCGTCGGGACCGATGACGACGGCACCGATGGGCACGTCGGCGGTCGCAAGCGCCGCCCGGGCCTGATCCAGCGCCAGCTCCATCCACCGTGCGTGGTGCGCGTCATCCCGGATCACCCTCCAACCCTAGCCGAGCAGGCGGTTCGTGCTGGTAGTTTTATTCCATGCGCGTACAGGTAGTCGACCACCCGTTGGTGGCCCATAAGGTCTCGGTGCTCCGGGATAAGAACACCCCGTCCCCGGTCTTCCGGCAGCTCACCGATGAACTGGTGACCCTGCTGGCCTACGAGGCGACCCGTGAGGTCAGGACGACGCAGATCGAAGTCCAGACCCCGGTCGCCACGACCACCGGCACCGCCTTCGCCAAACCCACCCCCCTGGTGGTCCCGATCCTGCGGGCGGGCCTGGGCATGCTCGAAGGCATGACCCGGCTGGTTCCCACCGCGGAGGTCGGATTCCTGGGCATGGCCCGCAATGACACGACGCTGGACATCGTCACCTATGCGGAACGACTTCCCGATGACCTCACGGGCCGGCAGGTCTTCGTGCTGGACCCGATGCTCGCCACCGGGGGCACCCTGGTGGAATCCATCAAGTTCCTGTTCGAGCGCGGTGCCTCTGATGTCACCTGCATCTGCCTGATCGCCGCCCCCGAGGGGCTGGACCGGCTCGAAGAGATCTATGGGGATGACCCGAGGGTCCACCTGGTGTTGGGGGCCTTGGACGAGAAGCTGGATGAGAACGCCTACATCGTCCCGGGCCTCGGCGACGCCGGCGACCGGCTCTACGGGTTGGCCCACTAGCGGCTCCGTCGCGAACGGACCCGGCTCAGGGCCCGACGGTCGGTGGCTGTTCCGGCCGCGGAGGCACCTCCACGATCAGGGGCAGACTGACCTCGAAGACCGTGGCCCCCGGTTCGCTGGCCACCGAGATGGTGCCGCCATGGGATTCGACGATGCCGCGCACGATCGACAGGCCCAGCCCCACGGTTCCCTCGGCGCCGGAGCGGGCCCCGTCGCCCCGGGTGAACCGGGAGAAGACATGGGGCAGGAACTCCTGATCGATGCCCTGTCCGTCATCGGTGACGGTGAGGACCGCGTGGTGTCCGTCGGCGGAACGGAAGACCCCGGTTTCGATGGTGGTGCCCTCGACGGTGTGCTTGCGGGCGTTCGAAAGCAGGTTGTTCAGCACCCGGGCCAGCTGCCCAGCATCACCGCGCACGAGCACCGGTGCGTCCGGCAGGGAGAGCCGCCACTGGTGGCTCGGCGCCGCCACCTGGAAGTCCCTGGAGGTTTCCGCCGCCAACCGGGTCAGGTCCACCTCGGCCAGGGTTGGTTTCTGCCCTTCATCGAGCCGGGCCAGCAGGAGCAGGTTCTCCACCAGCGAGCCCATCCGGTGGCTTTGCGCGACCACGCGGTTCAGTGAGGTGCGTCCGTCGTCGCTGAGGTGTTCGGTGGCGGCGACGAGTTCCGAGTATCCGCGGATGGACGCCAGCGGGGTGCGCAGCTCATGGGAGGCGTCGGCGACGAAGCGGCGCATCCTGGCTTCGGATCGGCGTCGTACCTCGAGCGCCGACTCCACGTTGTCCAGCAGGGCATTCAGCGCGTGGCCCATGTTCCCCGCCTCGGTGCCGGGGTCGGCATCGGGAGTGGCGACACGTTGGGCGAGCCGGACTTCTCCGGCGTCCAGGGGAAGTGCGGCGACCGCACCGGCAACTTTCGATACGCGTTCGAACTGCAGCAGTGACCGGCGCACGATCACCGAGCCGATCAGCCCGATGGCCACGAGCCCGGAGGAGGCGACCAGCAGGATCGTCATGTCCAGGGCGAAGAGCGTGTCCCGGGTGCTCTCCACGGGCAGGCCGGTGATGAGGATGGCGCTCTTGCCATCGGCATCGGCCGTGGAGGGGGCGGCGGTGACGGCCATGAGCCGGTATTTGCCCACGGAGAGGTCCTCGGTCACCGGGGCCGCATCGGGGGTGACCGCGGCCAACTGCTGGGCGTCGTCCTTGTTCAACTGCTGGCCCTCGCCCGTGCGCTGGTCCAGGACACCGCCAATGAGGATGGTGGTCCCGACGATCCGGGCGTTGAGCGTCCCCGAACCTTGGCCGGGGGTGTTCAGCGGGTCGGGCATCTCGCTGCCCTGGCTGCCCTTGCCGCCCTGGCTTCCCTGGCTGCCATCGAAGCTCGCCGCCCGGTTGGAGGCCTGGTGGAGTTGTTCGTCCAGCTGGCTGTAGAGGCTGTTGCTCATCACCGTATGGGTGAAGACACCGATGACCAGGCAGATCAGTGCCAGCAGGCCGATCAAGGAGGCGGAGATGCGCGAGCGCAGGGTCCATCCGTGGGTCGTCGGCGGGGTGGGAACCGGATGGTCCGGTCGTGCCGGGGGAGTCGGGCGCGCCTGGTCGGCGGGGTGGGTCACGGTGCGGGCTTCAGGACATATCCGGCGCCACGCACGGTGTGGATCATGGGCTCCCGCCCGGCATCGATCTTCTTGCGCAGGTAGGAGATGTACAGCTCGACGATGTTGGCCTGGCCACCGAAGTCGTATTGCCAGACGCTGTCCAGGATCTGGTTCTTGGACATGACCCGGCGGGCGTTCTCCATCAGGTAGCGCAGCAGGTCGAATTCGGTGGCGGTCAGGTTCACGACCTGGCCGCTTCGGCTGACTTCACGCATGTCCATGTTCATGCTCAGGTCCCCGACGACGAGCTCGGCGGCATCGGCCTTCGCCGCACCGGAGCGTTCGACCAGCCGGTGCAGACGCAGGAGCACCTCCTCGAGGCTGAAGGGTTTGGTGACGTAGTCGTCCCCACCCAGGGACAACCCCTCGATCCGGTTCTCCACCGCATCCTTGGCCGTCAGGAACAGGGCCGGGACCTCGGGTTGGAAGGCCCGGATCTTCCGGAGGACCTCGGGGCCCTCGAAACCCGGAAGCATCCAATCCAGGACCAGGATGTCGGGGGAGAACGAACGGGCCTCCTGGACGGCCGAGGGGCCGTCCCCGGCCACCTTGACCTCCCACCCCAGCATGCGTGCCCCCATGCTGACCAGTTCGGCCAGCGACGGCTCGTCATCGACGACCAGGGCCCTGATGGGGGTGCCATCGGGGTGTTCCAGCCGCGGAAGCTGGTTGGGGGAGAACTGCGAGTTCGTCATATGTCGATACTCCTCTGCACCTATAGGGCCAAGCTGGGATTCCGCTGTGACCGAGCTGTGAAGCGCTGGTTCCTACAGTACCGGCGGAAGCGGCGGCTGTCCGCACGCCGGCAGCTTCCGCCGGTGGGCGGATAGTCAAGCGTGTGACCCGGGTTCGGCCCTGTCACGCATAAGTATGCGTTGCATGTTTTAGGATCATCAATCGAGTGGCCCATTGATCAGATCGAACAGTCGAATGACGGGTGCATGCCCAGACCGCATGATCCAAAGCGCTCACTTCAGAGAAGTGCATAATGTGAATCACCTCACAAATTCATGAATTTGTCTCAGTATGTGGACAAGTGCGATGAATATTACTTGCGGGTTCGAATTATTACGGCAACACTAGGTCTCGTGAACATCGATCCAGCAGCACTTGCGGCCCCCGGCCCCCGTTGGGGCCATGGTGTCGGACGTGCGCGCAGCTGTTGTCGAATGTCGGCCTAGTTTCTTCCCACCTCCAGAAGATCCGAAGCACGGATGAACCGCACGCCACGACCATGGCGTCGGCCAGCCGAACCAGACAGTTCACCGACTTTTCGCACAGTTAGAGGTTCCACCAATGTCCGTTACGTCCGGATACGTCCACATCTCCATCCGCAACGCCCAGAACCGCGCCGCTGCTGCCCAGCGCCAGGGCGCCGGCCACGGTGAATACGGGGCGCCCCAGGGATATCGCCAGCTGCACGCCGTCCCCTCCCCGCAGGACCACCCGCCGATGACCGCCCCGACCCCGGTCGTTGCCGGCAACGGAACCCCCGGACCGCAGTCGGTGGACCGGGACACCGAGGCCCGTGGATTCGTCCTCTATGTCGGTCTCGACGAGGCGACGGCCCAGGAACAGGGCACGTCGCTGGGCAAGCTGGCCACCCAGGTCCGTGCCTTCCTGCAGACCCTCTCGCCCAACGCCCAGACCCATGCCGCCGTCGCGCTGGCTCCGGCAAACGCCCCCGGGGAGAGCATCGACGTCGTGCGCCAGGCGCTGGGGGACCCCACGGTCGCCCGCCGGCCGCGCGGTGAGGTCATCCGCCACCAGCCGGCCGCCTCGCGTCCCTCGGGCGTGTTGATCGACCTCTCGCGCCGAGAGGTCCACCTGGACGGGGAAACGCTGAACCTCACGTTCAAGGAATTCGAGCTGCTCAACTATCTGGTGGAGAACGGGGCGCGCACCGTCGGCCGCGACGAGCTGCTGAGCAGCCTCTGGCGCAATGCCGAGGAGGTGCCGAATGAACGCACCATCGACGTGCACATCCGTCGCCTGCGCTCCAAGCTGGGACGTCTGGCCAATACGGTACGTACCGTCCGTGGCCAGGGCTACCGCTTCTACGAGCACCCCGAGGTCATCGTCTGGGCCGCACCGGAATACAGCATCTGATTCCTGCTCCATCCACGACGGCGGCGCCTGCTAGAGGGGCGCCGCCGTCGTCGTTCCTGCGTGGCCCCTAAGCTGGAGGCATGAGCCAGCACCACCTGAAACGCCTGATGCTCCTGCGCCACGCCAAATCCGATTTCCCCTTCGGCATCGAGGACCATGATCGGCCCCTGGCCACCCGGGGCAACCGCCAAGCCCCGTTCGCCGGGGCCTGGATGGTGAAGAACGGCTGGGTTCCGGATTCCATCCTGTGCTCGGATGCACTCCGTGCCCGGTCGACCTGCGCCTGGGTGTCCAGTGAGCTGGGGGAGAAGGGCCCGACGCCGTATCTGGATTCACGGGTCTACGGCGCCTCCGCCACGCAGCTGGTATCGGTGATCAACGAAACGCCGGAGACGGTGGGCACCTTGCTGGTGATCGGGCATCTGCCCACGGTCCAGGAGGTGGCCATGGCCCTGGCCTCGGTGGATTCCGAGGAGGAACCGGTCATGGAGCTGGCCACGCGGTACCCGACGCTGGGGCTGACCCTGCTGGAGACGGTCACACCCTGGGCCGAGCTCGATGGCCGTGATGCCCGGGTGAGTGGGTTCGTCGTTCCCCGGGAGTGAGGCCCGCTGCTCAGGCCACGCCGGTGAAGGCGCTGACGGCCTGCACGCAGGTGGCGATGCTCCGTTCGGGGTGGAATACATGGCGGTCGCGTCCGATGATCAGGACCGCCCCGAAGACGGCGGTGGCCATCGCCTCCCGGTCGGTGGCCCCCAGTCCCGGGTGGTTCCCCGTGGAGTACAGGCGGTCCAGTGCCTCCCGGATGACCCCGATGATCTCCCCGCGCAAGGTGGCCAGCGTCTCGCCCCAATCGCTGGGGGACTGCCACTGCTCGCTGATCCACAGTTGGGCGAAGGAGGGGTATTCGTCCATGAATTCCAGGGAGGCGGCCACCATGTCCCGGAAGCCCGAGGCCGGGTCCGGGTCGGCCGTGCCCTTCTCCAGCCGTTCGAAGAGCACATCGGCGCCGAAGCGCATCAGCTGGCCGATCAATTGGGCCTTCGACCCGAAATTATAGTAGACCGTTCCCTTGGAGACCCCGGCGGCGGCGGCGATCTCGTCGACCGTCACCCGGTGGTGTCCCCGGTCGCCGATCAGGTTCATCGAGGCTTCGAAGAGCCGGTGCTTGGAATCGGTGGCCCGCACCCGCCGGCGAGTGGTTTCGGCGAAGTCCGCGGCCTCCTGCAGGGGCTCGCTGAAGGCGGCGCTCATGCCGAGAGCTCCGGATGCAAGGTCTTCAGCGTCCACGTCTTGCCCCGGTGGACCGCGAGGAAGCTCATGAGCAGTCCGATGGCCGCGTAGCCCAGCAGGGCCAGCACCAGCGGGGCGAGTCCCTCGAGCGAGGCCCCGTACATCAGGTGGCGCAGCCCGGTGATCACATGTCCCATGGGCAGCAGGTTATGGGCCACATGCAGTGGCTCGGGGGTGGTCTCCCAGGGGAAGGTGCCTCCCGCGGAGACCAGTTGGAGGACCAGCAGCACGAGCACCACGAGCTTGCCGGGGGTGCCCAGCAGGGCACAGATGCCCTGGACGATGGCGGTGAAGGCGATGCTCGCCATCAGGAACAACCCCCAGGTCAGCCAGGGGTGGGCCGTTTGCAGGCCGAGTCCGAAGAGCACCACCCCGTAGAGCACCGTCGCCTGCAGCATCGACAGGAACACGAAGGGGAGCCACCCGCCGATCGCGATCTTCCAGGACGCCGCATTGGAGGCCAGGGCGCGTTGGGTGACCGGGCGCATGATCTGGACCAGGATGAAGGCGCCGATCCAGACGGCGAGCGTCATGAAGAAGGGGGCCAGGCCCTCGCCGTAGGTTCCTGCGCTGGCCTGGTCCGCCCGATCCACCGAGACCGGGTCGCCGATGACGTTGGAGACCTGCGTCTTTTGCTCGTCGGTGGGGTTGGGGACCTCCTTCGTCCCGTCGCTCAGCTTCCCGGCCAGGGTCCCGGAACCGTCGACCAGTTGGTCGGCACCGGATCCCAGATCGTTGACGCCCTCGCGCAGATCCGCGGTGCCACCGGTCAGGGTCCCGGTCCCCTCCACGAGCGAGGCCGCACCGCCGTCGAGCTTCTGGGCCCCGGCCAGGGCGTCCCGCTGCCCGTCCAGCAGGGTGTTGGCCCCGCTGGCGAGCTTCCCGGAAGCGGCGGAGAGCTGCTGGGCGCCGTCCGCGGCGTCGGAGACCCCGTTGGCCAGGGCCTGTGAGGAGTCCGCGAGGGTATCGGTGCCCGAGGCCAGGGAGCCCAGTCCGCCACTGAGTTTCTTGGCGCCGTCGGCGACCTGGCGGGAGCCGGTGCCCAGTTTGTCGATATTTGCCTTGGCGTTGGCCAGATCCTTCCTGGTCTTCTCCGCCTCCGCGGTCACTCCGGTATCGGCGCCCAGTTTCTTCACGGATTTGCGGGCCTCCGCGGCGTCTTCCTTCGTGATGACGTCGTCCTTGATCAGCTGGTCCACGGTGCCGTCCAGGCGGGACTGGGCGTCCTTCTCCAGGGCGGTGATGGTATCCGCAGCGTTGTCGACCTTGGCGCTGAGCTGTTCATTGCCGTCGGCGACCTGTTCCGCGCCGGCCGCCAGTTCCTTGCCGGCACTATTGGCCGAGGCGGCACCATCGGCGAGTTGGCGGGTCTTCTGTGGCAATTGGGCGGTCTTGGACTTCATGGTGCCCAGCCCCGAGGCAAGCTCGTCGGCGCCTCCCTGGAGCTGGCCCGCCCCGTTGGCCAGCTTCCCGGTCCCGGCGACCAGCTTCTGCTGCCCGTCGATCAGGGAGGAGGTCCCGCTCTTGAGCTGACGGGCCCCGTCGTCGAGCTTATTCGCGCCGGAATCCAACTGCTTGGCCCCGTCGGCGAGGGTTCCCACGCCCTCGTCGAGCTTGACGGTGCCATCGTGGAGTTCATCCGCCCCGTCGGCCGCCTTGGCCATCTGGGAGTGGATGCGCCCGAAGCCGGTCAGCAGGGTGTCCGCGGTTTCGGTGCCGACCTCCTGGGCGACCGTGTTGTGGACCTCCCCGGCGAGCTTATCGGCGAAGGTGCCGACCATGTAGTTGTTGGCGTCGTTGGTGGTGACCTCCAGGATCGCCTGTTTCGCGGCGTCGAAGTCCTCGGGGGAGGCGAGGTTCTTGGAGAAGTCGGCGGGGATGGTCATGGCGAAGGCGTATTCGCCGGTCCGCACCCCTTCTTCGGCGGCTTCCTCGGAGTCCACGACGTTCCATCCGAAGGTCGCGTCCTCCAGCAGGGACTCCACGACCTCGTCCCCGACGTGCAGGTCCTTGCCGTCCTGCTGGGAGCCCTGGTCCTCGTTGACCAGTGCCACCTTGACGTTGTCCAGGTTGGAGTACGGATCCCAGTTCGCGTACAGGTACAGGGCGCCATAGAGCAGGGGGACCAGGGTCATGGCGATGATCGCCATCCACGGCAGGACGCCGCTGGTCATGCGCTTGAGCTCGGACAGGGCCAGGCGAAGGGTGGTCATTCGGGGGACTCCGTGGGGTGGGGGAGGTTGTTGGCGCCGGCTTCGGCCACCGGTCCGGTCCATTCATCGGGGACGGTGCGGACGACGGCGACGATCGCCGGTTGGCGGCGGCCGGCTGCGGTCTGTTCCAGATGGGCGACCCATTCACCGTCGTTGATGCCATGGCGATCGGGGGTGTCGAAGATCAGCAAGGAGGTGTCGTGCCCCTCCAGGGCCAGATGCGTGAGGATCCTCTGGCGGTCCAGGGGATCGATGGCGTCGACGAATTCACCGGCCAGGTGGGTGATGCGGTGGCGTTCGAGCCATGAATCGATGCTGCTGCGGCGCCAAAAGGGTCCGGGGTGCAGGGCCAGGTCCTCGGAGACCAGATCCCTGACCTTCAGGTGGGCCTCGGGTTCGTTGATCTCGGGGGAGTCGACGAGCATGCTGATGCCACGGACCGTGTCCAGGGCGGGGTCGCCTTCCCAGGCCACCGTGCCGGCGTCGGGGCGCATGCGGGCGCTGAGGGCCAGGGCCAGGGCGGTGCGGGTGGTCTGTGGTTCGGCGTGGACCAGCAGCAGTTCGCCGGAGGCGACCTTGAGGCTGGTGGGGTCCAGGAGCGGCGCGTGGCGGCCCTTGATGGATAGTTCGTCGGCGATGAGCACTTCACCATGCTAATCGAACTGACCGGTCAGTTCAATTAGAGGCGTCGTGGTTCTCGTCGCATGAGGGGGCGGGCACAAAAAAACCCCGTCGAAACGGGGTTTTTTCGTATGGTGCGCCCAAAGGGATTCGAACCCCTGACCTTCTGTTCCGTAGACAGACGCTCTATCCAGCTGAGCTATGGGCGCTTGGTCTGCGACACCGCCGCTGACCTCGAATAACTATACAGACAGTTGGCGGCGTCGCAAAATCGGGGCCGGCCTCGACCGGGTGGCCCCCGGGGAGCCTCAAGCCAACTATACCGGTCTACGTGATCTTAGTCACAATAGGGTATGGTGAAACCCCGAGAATCCGCGGATGGACGGCGGTCGAGTCCCCGACCGGGGAGGGAAGCGATCCGCGTCACCTCCGGAGCGGAGCGGCCCCGTCCTAGCATCGAGGGACCAGTACAAGCCCAATGGAGGGAATGGACATGAGCGAGCGCTCCGATCAAACGGTCCTCGACGCAGAGCGTCAGACCGCACCGACGACCCACGCAAAGCTACTGGCCTGGGTCGGCGACATTGTGGAGCTCACGCAGCCGGAGAGTGTCCACTGGGTCGACGGGAGCCAAGGGGAGGTCGACCGCCTCACTGGCGAGCTGGTCGACGCCGGGACTCTCGTACGACTGGATGAGGCGAAGTTCCCCAATTCCTTCGCCGCCTTCTCGGACCCCAAGGATGTGGCCCGGGTCGAAGAGCGGACCTTCATCTGTTCCCAGGACGAGCAGGATGCGGGGTTCACCAACAACTGGATGGACCCGCAGGAGATGAAGTCGATCCTCAATGACCGCTTCAGCGGTTCGATGCGGGGACGGACCATGTATGTCATCCCCTTCGTCATGGGTCCCCTTGATGCCGAGCACCCGCAATTCGGCGTGGAGATCACCGACTCCGCCTATGTGGTGGCCTCGATGCGGGTCATGGCACGCATCGGTGATGACGTGCTGGCCAAGATGGAAGCCACCGATGCCTTCTTCGTCCCGGCCGTGCACTCCGTCGGAGCCCCGCTGGCAGCCGGAGAGGCCGATGTCGCCTGGCCGTGCAACCCGGAGAAGTGGATCGTGCACTTCCCCGAGGAGCGGGCCATCTGGTCCTACGGCTCCGGGTACGGCGGCAACGCCCTGCTGGGCAAGAAGTGCTTTTCGCTGCGTATCGCCTCGGTCATGGGGCGGGACGAGGGGTGGCTGGCCGAGCATATGCTCATCCTCAAGCTCACCAGCCCCGAGGGCAGGAGCTACAACGTGGCGGGGGCATTCCCCTCCGCCTGCGGCAAGACGAACCTCGCCCTGCTGGAGCCGAGCATCGAAGGCTGGACCGCCGAGACCCTGGGCGATGACATCAACTGGATGCGCATCGGCAAGGAAGGCGAATTGCGCGGGGTCAATCCCGAATACGGGCTGTTCGGCGTCGCACCGGGGACCGGGTGGAGCACCAACCCCAACGCCATGCGCGCGATCACCAAGGGCAACTCCATCTTCACCAACGTCGCATTGACCGATGACGGCGGGGTCTGGTGGGAAGGGATGACCGACGAGGTGCCCGAGCACCTGACCGATTGGCTCGGCAACGACTGGACCCCGGGCTCCGGGACGAAGGCGGCGCACCCGAACTCGCGGTTCTGCACCCCGATCGACCAGCTCGACATGCTCTCGAAGGAGTTCTACAACCCCGAGGGCGTGGAGATCCACGCCATCCTCTTCGGTGGACGGCGCAAGACCACCATTCCCCTGGTGACCGAGGCCAGCTCGTGGACCAATGGCGTCTTCATGGGCTCCACGCTCTCCTCGGAGACCACGGCGGCCGCGGCCGGTGCCGTGGGCCGGGTGCGTCGGGACCCGATGGCGATGCTGCCCTTCATCGGGTACGACGCCGGTGACTACCTCAAGCACTGGGACTCCATTGAATCCAAGGCCGATCCGGCGCGTTTGCCGCGGATCTTCCTGGTCAACTGGTTCCGCCGCACCCCCGAGGGCGGATTCGCCTGGCCCGGGTTCAGCGACAACTCCCGCGTGCTGAAGTGGATCGTCGAGCGCATCGAAGGCACTGCGGACGCCCAGGAGACGCCGATCGGCATGGTGCCCACCGGCGACTCGATGGATCTCAGCGGCCTGGACTCGTTCACCGCCGAGGACCTCGAGGTGGCCGTGACGGTCGACCCGGAGGAGTGGAAGCGCGAACTGGCGGATATCGAGGAGTGGTACGCCAAATTCGGGCCCTCCCTGCCGCAGTCCCTGCAGGATGAGCTGGACGGGCTGAAGCAGCGCCTGGGCGCCTAGCCGGTTCCACCGCGAGGAGCACCAGGGGCGGGAACGTCCAGCGGACCATCAAGTATGGCCCGCTGGACGTTCCCGCCCCATATCCCTCAGCGGGACCGCCCGGTGGCGCGGAGGCACACGCTGGGCCGATAGGCGATAGTTCACCTAGCAGGCTGGCATGATGGACACATGATCCTCGCACGTTTGATCCTCGGGCTCCTGAGCTTGTCGCCGATGACCGGCTACGACCTGAAGAAGCATTTCGACTCGAGCATCAACCACTTCTGGAATGCCGATAAGGCACAGATCTACCGCACCCTGGCCCAACTGGTGGACCAGGGCCTGGCCACGGTCCGGACCGTTCCGCAGGAGAACTACCCGGCGCGCCAGGAGCACCACATCACCGAGGCGGGGCGGGCGGCTTTGCAGGACTGGCTGACCGGAACGCTGGACCGGCAGCCCGCCCGTGAGCCCTTCCTGGGCCGGATCTTCTTCTCCGGGGAGCTCGAGCGCCACGAGGTCCTGGAACTGCTTGCGGCACGTCGCACCGAGGCCGAGGACCTGCAGCGGTCCTACCGGGCCCTGCGCGCGGAATTGGACGAGGCCGCCCTGGCCGACCGACGCGGCTACCTGATGGCCGCCACGCTGGACCACGGCATCGCCCACGTCGGTGCCGAACTGAACTGGCTCGACTCCGTCGAAGGGAATCTGCCATGAACGAAAAGCCCACGGTGCCTCCCTCCGTCGGGGAACGCCCCGATCCGGCCGGCTACCCGGAGATCCACCCCCCGGTGCGTCCCCGCACGGACGGCAAACCAGCCCAGACGCTGGTCTTTCTCCATGGCGGCAACGTGGCCAACTGGATGTGGGATCCCCAGGTCAAGGCCTTCCCTGCCTATCGGATCTTCACCCCGCATCTGCCCGGGTTCGGCGGCCGGGCCGATGAGGACTGGCGCGGGCTCGATAGCGCCGCGGATGACGTCGCGGCCTTCATCGCCGAAGAGATCGAGGACGGCCGGGTCCACCTGGTTGGCCAGTCCCTGGGCGGCGTCGTGGGCCTGCGTGTACTGGCCCGGCATCCCGAGCTCTTCGCCAGTGCCCTGTTCACCGGGGCAGGGATCCGGCCGGTGGGGGCGGGAACGCGGTTATCCACGGCGGCGCAACTGCGATTAGGGGACGCCGAATGGTTCTGGAAGGTCCAGGCCGGGGCCTTCGGGATTCCCGCGAACTCCCGCAGGCTCTACTCCGAACATGGGCTGACCCTGCGTCCGGACAACATGAAGGCGATGCTGGACGAGGTCCAGGCGGGCGGCCTGCCCGACGGGCTGGGGGACTACACCGAACGCCTGATGATGGTCGCCGGGGCCCGTGAACCGGCCCTGGTGCGCAAGGGATTCGCCGATGTGGCCGCGGTTCGCCGGGACACGGTCTTCCGTCTGGCCCCGGGGCTGCACCATCAATGGAGCGTCGAGGATCCGTTGTTCTTCAACGCGATGGTCCGCGCCTGGATCGAACGCGGTGAGGTCCACCCCCGGCTCGGGCGGGTTCCCGGGCTCCACCAGGCAGACCCGGATCCCGCTGGAGACTGATTGGTCTGGATCGCGGTCTCCGCAAGGCTTCGCTGCGTCAGGTGCGGACGCGCCGTATCACCTCCGGGCCGTGGACGGCTACATGACATAGTCCATATACCGACGACCGCTCCGGGCAACCGCCTGCGTTCCTGCCAGGGGAGCAGCTGCAGAAGTTGCCCGGAACGTTGGAGGCGCCCGTTGCCTCCCGTGCGGACGCCGTCGTCGTACCCGGTGGATCAGTCGGTGCCGTTGCCGACGGGGATCGTCGCCTGGAGGTAGATGCTGGACCCCGAATCCGCGAATTCACGGCTCTTCGCCTGCAAACCGGCTTCGATGTCATCGGCCAGTGCCCGTTGGCGTTCGGTTCCCCCGAACTCCTCGCGGATGTCCTGGGAGATCCGCATCGAACAGAACTTCGGCCCGCACATGGAACAGAAGTGCGCGGTCTTGGCCGGCTCCGCAGGCAGCGTCTGGTCGTGGAACCGCTGGGCCGTGGCCGGATCCAGACCCAGGGCGAACTGGTCGTTCCAGCGGAACTCGAAGCGCGCGGCCGACAGGGCATCGTCGCGGGCCGTCGCCCCGGGATGCCCCTTGGCCACATCGGCGGCATGCGCGGCGATCTTATAGGTGATCACCCCGGTCTTCACGTCGTCCTTATCCGGCAGCCCCAGATGCTCCTTCGGGGTCACATAGCAGAGCATCGCCGTGCCGTAACGGGCGATCTCGGTGGCCCCGATGGCGCTGGTGATGTGGTCGTAGCCGGGGGCCGTATCGGTCACCAGCGGACCCAGGGTGTAGAACGGCGCCCCGTCGCAGAGCTCCTGCTGACGCTCGACGTTCTCGCGGACCAGATGCAGCGGGATATGTCCGGGTCCTTCCACCATCACCTGCACGTCGAACTGCCAGGCCCTGCGGGTCAACTCGGCCAGGGTATCGAGCTCAGCGAACTGGGCGGCGTCGTTGGCATCGGCCAGGGAGCCGGGGCGCAGCCCGTCACCGAGGGAGAAGGCGACGTCGTAGCGGGCGAAAATGGCGCAGAGCTCGTCGTAATGGGTGTAGAGGAAGTTCTCCTGGTGGTGGGCCAGGCACCACCCGGCCATGATCGATCCACCGCGGGAGACGATGCCGGTGACCCGGTCGGCGCTCAAGGGCACATGGCGCAGCAGCACCCCGGCATGAATGGTCATGTAGTCCACGCCCTGTTCGCATTGCTCGATGACGGTGTCGCGGAAGATCTCCCAGGTCAGTTTCGATGCATCCCCATCGACCTTCTCCAGCGCCTGGTAGATCGGCACGGTGCCGATGGGCACCGGGGAATTGCGGATCAGCCATTCGCGGGTGGTGTGGATGTCATCGCCGGTGGACAGGTCCATCACCGTATCGGCGCCCCATTGGGTGGCCCAGGTGAGCTTGTCGACCTCCTGGGCGATCGAGGAGGTGATGGCCGAGTTGCCGATGTTGGCGTTGATCTTGACCAGGAAGGCCTTGCCGATGATCATCGGCTCGGATTCGGGATGGTTGATGTTCACCGGGATGATCGCCCGTCCGGCGGCGACTTCGCGGCGGACCAATTCGACGTCGCAGTTCTCGCGCAGCGCCACATAGCGCATCTCGTCGGTGAGGGTGCCCTGTCGGGCGTAATGCATCTGCGTGACGGTACGCCCCTGGTGCGAGCGCCTCGGTACCGGGGTCGTGCCGCTCCATTCTGCCGAGGCGGCCCCGCGACGCACGGCGGACCGGCCGTCGTCGTGCAGGGTGCGTTGGCGACCGGCGTATTCGGCGGTGTCACCCCGGGCGGTGATCCATCGGGTGCGCGGACGCGGGAGGCCGACGGTCGGTTCGGAGCCCGGACCGGCGGTCCGATACGCCAGATGGGGCTCGTTGGCGCTGCCGTCGGGGGAATCCGCCAGGCAGATCGCGGTGACCGGGACCCGCAGGCCGTGTTCCGGATCCTCGATCCACTGCAACCGGTGCTGTGGGTGCTGTTCCCACGCGGTGGCGGACGGGGTGGTGGGTTTTACTGTGGAATCGCTCATTTGAGCCCTCAACTTCCTACGCCGGCATGACCCGGACAGGTTCGACGGTCGCGAGCGGTGGCAGCTCGATCTCAGCCCCTCCTGGGGCACCCGTGTGGACGTTGCGAGCGTAACGGAGCGGCCCGCGATCTGGCTAATCCAGTTCGCGGGCCGCTCCGGTGTGGCGCCCCTCCGGGGCAGCGGGCTCGTGCCTAGGCGGCAAGCCAGAGGTCGGGACCGAAGACCTCGTAGTGGATGTTCCGCGGGGCCACGCCGGCGGCGATGGCCTGGCTGCGCACCGCACGCATGAATGGCAGCGGACCGCAGAGGTACATCCGGGCATCCTCGGGCAGCTCGACGCCGGTCAGGTTCATGAACCCCTCGACGGCCTGCAGGTCCGCGGTGGTGCCGGTGGTGTCCTCGAGCCACAGGCGCATCTCGACGTTGGGCAGCTGCTCCACGGCGGCGAGCATCTGGTCCTTCAGCGCCCAGTTCGATTCCATGGCCTCGGCGTGGAGCACCAGCACCTGGCGGTCCGACCCGGTGGAGACCAGCGACTGCAGGGCCGAGGCGCTCGGGGTGCACCCGATGCCGGCGGTGGCGATGATGATCGGCCCGCCCTCCATGTCCAGGGTGATGTCACCGTAGGGGTTGGACAGTTCCACGACGTCGCCGACCTCGAGATTGCGGTGCATGAAGGGGGAGACCTCCCCGCCTTCATCCAGCTTGGTGGTCAACACCCGCTCGGTGGTGGATTCGACGTTGTCGGAGAGGGAGTACTGGCGGCACTGGCGCAGCCCGTCGGCCAGCGGCACGCGGATGCTCACGAACTGGCCGGGCTTGGCCACCGTGACGGCGGTGTCATCGGCCGGCTCGAAGCGGAACGTCATGCAATCCTGGCCGGAAGCCTCCGTGGAGGTGACCTTCCATGGGGCGTAGATCCGGTCGTTGGCCTGTTCGGCGTAGAGGCCCTTTTCGATCTTGACCAGGGCGTCGGCCATCAGCCAGTAGACCTCGGACCAGGCGGCGACGACCTCTTCGGTGGCTGCTTCGCCCAGATCCTCGGCGATGGCCGCGAACAGGTGGTCGAAGACGATCTGGTACTGGTCGGGCTGGATGCCCAGCGACGTGTGCTTATGGGCGATGCGGGACAGCACTGATTCGGGCAGCGATTCGGGGTGTTCGATCAGGTGGGAGGCGAAGGCGGCAATGCTGCCGGCCAGGGCCTGTTGCTGGGCTCCGTTCTTCTGGTTGGCGCGACTGAACAAGCCGTCCAGGAGTTCAGGACGTGCCGCAAACATCCCGGCATAGAACTTCTTGGTGATCTCACCGATCCGTTCGCCAATCACGGGAAGTGTCGCCTGGACGACGGGGCGGGACGTTTCTGAGAGCATCGAATCTCCTCGAGGTCGAATTACTTGCGTCTGATCCGCAAGTATTATGATACATTTCTACACCTTGTAGAAAACTGGGGCAAATCGGCTATCGCGAGATGGGAAAAGGAAGGGGGACCAGCGCCGGGGAGGACGCCAGATCGCGGATCGACCAGTGGTCCAGCTCCTGGTAGAAGGCCTCCTGGGCGCGCGCCAGGGCTGTGCGGAGCCGGCAACCGGCGATCAATGGGCAGGCGGCCGTGCCGTCGTCGGTGGTGCACTGGGCGAGATCGCCCTGCCCCTCGAGGCTGCGCAGCAACGTGCCGGCGCCGAGGGACAGCCCCGATTCGTTGATCTGCACGCCACCGGTGCGCCCGCGTTTGACGTCGATGTGTTTCAACTGGCCGAGCTTGTGCACGGCCTTGGAGACCTGGTTGTAGGGGATGTCGATTGCCTCGGCGATCTCCCGGGTCCTCAGCAGGGGATCGGACCGGGCGGCGAGCAGCATCAGGATGCGCAGGCACACATCGGAAAAGGCGTTGATCTTCATGATGTCGACGCCCGGTCCCCACGGATCAGGCCCAGATCCTCAAATCAGCTGGTTCGGGGGTGGGCTCCTGGAAGGTCCACTCGCTGCCTTCGGCGGCGGGGGAGGCATAGGGCTGGATGATGGCCACTGCCCCGCCGAGGCTGTGCTCCGCTAGGGCATGGACGGCGTCGACATCCTCCTGCAGCAGGGTCACATCGGAGACCAGGGCCACGGCCACGAAGTTCTCACGCTGACCGATCAGCAAGGTGACCAGGTCATCCATCATGACTTCGGCATCGATATCCGCTTCGGGATCCTCGTCGTCCTCATCGGGTTGGACCGCCAGCAGGCGCAGTTCCCCTTCGGCCTCGCCGTCGGGCTCCAGGCCGATGGCGAAGGGCAGGAAGACCCCGTTGGTTTCAAGCTGTTCGCGGGCGACGCCCAAGGCGGTGCCGAGCACCTTGTTCAAGTCCTGGTGGGCGGCCTCACCGAGTTCGGCCAGCCGGTTTTCCGTGGGGTTTTCGCTCATGCATTGCTCCTGACAAGGGTGAGGACCGCGTCGCGGACGCGTTCCATGGTCGGGGTGTCTACGGCTTCCCCGTTATAACGGAGGAAGGGTTCGGTGTTGGAGGGGCGGAGGTTGAACCAGAAGGATCCGTCCGTGGCCTTCACCGTGGTGCCGTCCAGCCTATCGACCACCGTCTCCGGGGTCGAAAAGCTCTCCAGCACCCGGGCCACGGCCGCGTCCTTGTCCTCGACCTCGGAGTTGATCTCGCCCGAGGAGAAATACGGTTCGTATTCGGCGGCCAGATCTCCCAGGGCACGGTCCTGGGAGCCGAGGGCGGCCAGCACATGCATCGCGGCGAGCATGCCGGTGTCCGCGTTGTAGAAATCGCGGAAGTAGTAGTGGGCGCTGTGTTCGCCACCGAAGACGGCCCCCTCGGCGGCCATGACCGCCTTGATGAAGGAGTGGCCCACCCGGGTGACCACCGGCCGTCCGCCGTCGTGTTCCACCAGTTCGGGGACCGCGCGGGAGGTGATGAGGTTGTGGATGATCACCGGGGTCTGCTCGCCGGCGGCCTGCGCCCGGGCGATTTCACGTCGGGCCACCAATGCGGTCACCGCCGAGGGGGACACCGGCAGACCTGCTTCGTCGATGACGAAGCAGCGATCCGCGTCGCCGTCGAAGGCCAGACCGATATCGGCGCCGTGTTCGAGGACGGCGGCCTGCAGGTCCTTGAGGTTCTCCGGTTCCAGCGGGTTCGCCGGGTGGTTGGGGAAGGTCCCGTCCAATTCGAAATACAGCGGCACGATCTCCAGTGGAAGGGCCGGCAACAGGTCATCGCCCAGGACCGCGGGAGTGGTCATGCCGGCCATCCCGTTGGCGGCGTCGACGACGACCTTCAGCGGGCGGATGCCCGAGAGGTCGACCAGGGAGCGCAGGTAGGCGGCGTAGTCCTCCAGCACGTCCCGGGTGCTGATGTCCCCCTGGGGCGCGTCCCCGGAGACCGGCAGGCCTTCGGCGAGGTAGGTCTGGGCCAGATCGCGGATCTCATACAGGCCCGTATCCGAGGAGACCGGCACGGCACCGGCCTGGGCCATCTTCATGCCGTTATAGGCCGCGGGGTTGTGGCTGGCGGTGAACACGACGCCGGCGGCATCGAGTTGGCCGCAGGCGAAGTAGAGCTCATCGGTGGAGATCAACCCGAGCAGGCAGACCTCGGCCCCGCGGTAGGAGGCCCCGCGGGCGAAGGCGGCGCTGAAGGCGGGGGAGGAGGGGCGCATGTCACCGCCGACGAGGACCTGTTTGCCGGCCAGGGACAGGACGTCGACGAAGGCGGCGCCCACGGCCTCGACGATCTCCTCATTGATGGTTTCGCCGACGATGCCGCGGACGTCGTAGGCCTTGAAGGAAAGGGAAAGATCAATCTCGCTGCTCACGGGGTCGAGCTTAGCCGTTCGGGGCGTATCCACGCGATCATCCAACCACTCCACCGGGTCGGTGCCCATGCGTGGGTGGTCGCTGGGATACTGGGTCCATGGTTGAAACGCGGAACTCACAATTGCATGACGACGCCACTGCGGTCCTGCGCCGGCTGGTCGGAAACGACGGGGCCCGATTCCACGAGGGGCAGTTCGAAGCGATCGAGGCCCTCGTCGAGGGCGGCCGTCGGGCCCTGGTGGTCCAGCGCACCGGCTGGGGCAAATCCGCGGTGTATTTCGTGGCCAGCCTGCTGCTGCGTGCCCGCGGCGCGGGGCCGACGCTGATCGTCTCCCCGCTGCTGGCCCTGATGCGCGACCAGGTCGCCGCCGCGGCGCGGGCCGGGGTGCGGGCCGAAGCGATCAACTCGGCCAACGCGGTCCAATGGCAGGAGGTCATCGCCAAGCTCGAAGCCGATGAAGTCGACGTCCTGCTGGTCTCGCCCGAACGGCTGAACAACCCTTCCTTCCGCGAACAGCAGCTCCCCGAACTGATCCGCCGGATGGGCCTGCTGGTGATCGACGAAGCCCACTGCATCTCCGACTGGGGCCATGACTTCCGGCCCGACTACCGGCGGATCCGCGATCTCATCGCCGCCCTTCCGGGAAACGTGCCGGTGCTGGCCACCACCGCGACGGCCAACGAACGGGTGGTCCACGACGTGCAGGAACAGCTGGCCGTCGGAGGCGCGGAGGTCTTCACCCTGCGCGGACCGTTGGCCCGCAAATCGCTGCGGCTCGGGGTCCTGCGGTTGCCGAGCCCGCGTTCGCAACTGGCCTGGTTGCTGACCCATCTGGCCGATCTGCCCGGCAGCGGCATCATCTACACCCTGACCGTCTCGGCGGCCGAGGACATCACCCGACTGCTCCGGGAGGCGGGGCACGACGTGCGCTCCTATACCGGGCGGACCGACCCGGAGGAACGCGCCGCCTCCGAACAGGCGCTGAAGGAGAACCAGGTCAAGGCGCTGATCGCCACCAGTGCGCTGGGGATGGGCTTCGACAAACCCGACCTCGGATTCGTCGTCCACGTGGGCGCCCCCAGTTCCCCGGTCGCCTACTACCAGCAGGTCGGTCGTGCCGGCCGTGGAACCGACAACGCCGATGTGCTGTTGCTGCCGGGGCCGGAGGACCGGGAGATCTGGCGGTACTTCGCCACCTCCTCCATGCCGGACGAGGAACGGGCCCATGCCGTGTTGTCCGAATTGGAGGCGGCCGGAACGGCGGTCTCGGTCCCGGCCCTGGAGGCCCGGGTGAACCTGCGCCGTTCCCCGCTGGAACTGCTGCTCAAGGTCCTGGCCGTGGACGGGGCCGTCGAACGGGTCGCCGGGGGATGGGCGCGCACCCGCGAACCCTGGGCGTACGACGCCGCCCGGTATGCCCGGGTCGCCGCCGCCCGCGTGGACGAACAGAATTCGATGTTGGAGTACGAACGCACCACCGGGTGCCGGATGGAGTTCCTCTCCCGCGTCCTGGACGACCCTGCGGCGGCACCCTGCGGCCGCTGCGACAACTGCGCGGGCCCCTGGTACCAGGACTCGATCGGTGACGAGGCCCGGGACCGCTCCCAGGCGGCCCTGGGCCGGGTGGGGGTCCAGGTCGATCCCCGGGCGATGTGGCCCGGCGGCATGGACCGCCTCGGGGTCCCGCTGAAGGGAAAGATCAAGCCCGCGGACCAGGCCCGTCCCGGCCGGGCCCTGGCCCGGCTGACCGATCTGGGCTGGGGGGCCAAATTGCGGACCCTGCTCTCGACCCCCGTCGACGAGGCCCCCGACGCAGCCATCGAGGACGCGATGCTGCGCGCCTGCGTGCAGGTGCTCTCCGAATGGGATTGGGCCGAACGGCCGGTGGCGGTGGTCAGCCTGCCCTCACGCACCCGCGGTGAACTCGTCGGCTCCTTCGCCCGCGGGATCGCCGGAATCGGCAGGCTTCCCTATCTCGGGGCCCTGGATTATCCGCACGGCGGACCTCGGGGGGCTTCGGGAGGCAACAGTGCCTTCCGGCTCGCCGCCGTCTGGGGGCAGTTTGCCGTCGGGGACGAACTCGCCGGGGAACTGGCGGCACTGGACGGCCCGGTCCTGCTCATCGACGACTACGTCGATAGCCGGTGGACCATCACCGAGGCCACCCGGGTGTTGCGCGCGGCAGGGGCCGACGCCGTCCTGCCCTTCGTCCTGGCGGTCTCCGCCTAGGGATTGGACCCACGCCCTAGACTTGGGGCATGGAGTTGTTGTTATGGGTTCTGGTCCCCTTGCTGGTCCTTGCCGCCGGTTGGTGGTGGGTCACTCGACTGCGTCGGAAGACCTCTGCGGAGGTCAACGGCTCCGTCGGGCCCGAATCGGCACGCGAGGCCGCCGGGCAGCTGGGGGCTGAAGCCCATCGCGATGTGTACCGCCAACTCGCCCAGGGCAACTTCATGGGCGCCGTGCAGGCCTACCGTGCCGCCACAGGTGTTGGGGTCAAGGCCAGCATCATCGCCGTGCGCAGCCTCGAAGCCCACCCGCAGGTCCATCAGGAGGGCGGCCCGCGGATCGCCCCGCAGGGGCCGGGGCCCCAGACCGAGCCCCCGGAGGGGAACGGCGAGAGCGAACCATCCGGCGGTCCGGCCACCGAGCCGGCCACCGATCCGGTGGCCGGAGAAGCGGTCGACGCCGAGGCACCGGTACCGGAGCCCGCGGCGGATGCCGCTGCCGCCCCGCTGGCGGATCCCGCCCCGGGCCAGGACCTCGACGATTTCACCATCCCGGAGGAATGGACCGAGAAATTCGGTAGCGGGGCCAGCCGCAAGACCTCCAACTTCCGGATCTCCGCTGAAGAAGACGGCGTCAAACGCGAATTCGGCACCGATGAGCTTCCCCCGGCGGAATTCGACCAGTTCCAGTCGCTGCTGCGGGACCATGACCTCGACGGTGCCGCCGACCTGTTGGCCAAGTTCTCGGGCCTGGACCGGGATTCCATCAGGGAACTGTTGGACACGGCCCCCGTCGATGGGGATCCGGCATCGATGGGTGAGGATATCGCGGACTTCAGCTTCGAGGGGGACGGCCCCGAAGGCCACGTGCAATTCAGTGCCAGCGACCTCCCGGGGGAGGACAAGGACCGTTTCCTGGGTTTCGTCCGGGCCGGGGAACTGGGGCAGGCCGCGGAGATCGTCCACCGGCATACGGGTCTTCCCGCCGAGATGGTCGAACAACTGCTGACGGCCTTCGGAAAGAAGTAGGCACAAAAAAACCCCTACCTGGGTAGGGGTTTTTCAGCGGAGACGGGGGGATTTGAACCCCCGGTCGAGTTTAACCCCGACCCTTCATTAGCAGTGAAGTCCATTCGGCCGCTCTGGCACGTCTCCAGCGCTGCCGTGGCAGCCCCCCAAGACTACCGAACAGTGGCCCCCAAATTCAAAATGCCTCCCGGTTCACCGACCGCCACAGGAATTCGTAGCTGGTCGCCAGCATCCGGGCGCTCTGACGGTTGTCCGAGGCCCCGGCATGGCCGCCCTCCAGCGACTCGCTGTACCAGATCCGAGGAACCTTCGCCTCGAGCATCTTCGCGGCCATCTTGCGCGCCTGCACCGGTCCCACCCGGTCGTCACTGGTGGCACTCCAGAAAAGCGTGGCGGGGAAGGTCTTCCCGGCCTCCAGGGCCTCATCGAGCAGATGGTAGGGGGAGAACCCGCGGATGAATTCCCACTCCTCGGGGAGATCCGGGTCCCCGTATTCGGCGATCCACGAATGCCCGGCCGAGAGCCGGGTGTAGCGGCGCATGTCCAACAGCGGAACGCCGCAGGAGATCGCCCCGAAGAGTTCGGGATGAACGGTGAGCATGTTCCCCACCAGCAGGCCGCCGTTGCTGCGTCCGGTGGCCGCCAGATGGTCGGGGCGGGTGATCCCGCGGCGCACCAGGTCCCGGGCGATGGCCGCGAAGTCCTCGTATGCCCGCGGCCGGTTCTCCCGCAGTGCCGCCCGATGCCAGGCGGGACCGTATTCGCCGCCGCCGCGGATGTTGGCCAGCACGTAGACCCCGTCCCGGCCGGGGGCGGAACCGCGGCGGAGCCAGGCACGGCCCACCACCCCGGAGTACGACGGCGTCAGGCTGGTTTCGAATCCGCCGTAGCCGTTCATCAACACCGGGTTGGCCCCGTCGTGGACCAGATCCGCCGGGCCGACCTGGAAGTAGGGGACCGCCGTTCCGTCGTCGCTGGTTGCGAAGTGCTGCTGGACCTCCAGACCGGTCGCGTCGAAGCGGGCCGGGGAGGACTTGACCGTTTGCGGGAGCCCCGCACCGATGGTCCCGCGCGACAGGGTGGCCGGGGTCAGGAACCCGGTGGAGACCAACCAGTAGTCGTTCGCCGTCTCCGGGTCCTCGTCGTCGACCGGCCCGATGGACAGGTCCTGGTGTTCCTCCCCGCCGACCTCGAGGGGACGCAACCGCCAGCCATCGGCCGGATCCGCCACCAGGATCTTCGAGGAGACGTGATGCAGCACGGTCAGCAACAGGTGGTCGGCGGTGAAGGAGGAGGACTGCAACGAGGTGTCGGCATCCGGGGTGAAGACCCGGGTCACGGTGCGGTCCCCGGACAGGAAGGCGTCCAGATCGGCCACGGCCAGGCAACCGGAGGGAAGGGCCTGGCCGTCGAGCTCCCAATCCTGCTGTGGGCTGAACATCACCCATTGGCGGTGCAGTCCGATCCGCACATGGGTGGGGGCCTCGATCGGCACCCAGTGCCCCTCGCGCAGGATCGAGGTGGAGGTGTTGAAGAAATCGATGACGTCGGTGGCGGTGACATGCCGGTAGCCGGGGGTCTGGTCCACCGAGACATGGGCCATCACATGGGAGGCCTCGACGGCGAAGACCTCCAGGGCCTGCGCGGGGTCCATGCCGCGTTCGACCCGGCGGACGGTGCGAGCATAGCCCGAACGGGTCAGCGAATCCGCGCCGAACCCGGTGGCCACGTACCAGGCGTCGGGGCCGTCCCAGCTGACCTGGGTCTTCCCGACCGGCAGCGAGAACCCGTCGGGGACGAACCGGGCGGCCTGCAGATCGAATTCACGCACTTCCACGGCATCCCCGCCATCGGGGGACAGGCGCAGCAGGGCGCGGTGGTAGTCCCCGCCGGTCTCGGGACGCAGCAGCGCCGCGCCGGCGAAGACCCAGTCGGTGCCTTCCGCAGCGGCCAGGGCATCGACGTCGAGCAGGATCTGCCAGTCGGGGTCTTCACTGGCGTAGGACTGCCAGGTGGTCCGCCGCCACAGGCCCTTCGGGTGGGAGGCATCGCGCCAGAAGTTGTAGTAGTAGCTCCCGCGTTTGGTGGCCATCGGGATCCGATCCTGCGCATCCAGGACCTCCAGCACCGAGGATTCCAGCCTCTGGTAGGCCTGATCGTGCAGCATGCTCCCGGTCGCGGCATTGCGGGCCCTCACCCAGTCCAGGGCCGTTTCCCCGTGGATCTCCTCCAGCCAGGCAAAGCGGTCGTCGGTCTCGGAATCAGTGGTCGGCCCCGCCATCGGGGCTGCTGAGGTGCTGTCCATGGCCCCCAGTCTACGAGTGGCCGCCCGGCCGGGCGGTACGCTGGGAACCCCGGCCTCCTGCGGATCGGCGGGGAAGCAGGCGGGGCATCCGCACGGCCGAAGCGAAGGAGCAGCACGTGGCAGCACCCCCGTTCACCCTGGTGATCGTCGGTTCCGGACCCCGCGGGACCTCGACCCTGGAACGGGTGTTGGCCCGGCTTGAAGCCGCCGACCAGCGGCGCGGAGCCGAGGACACGCCTCCGGCCCGGAGCCTGGAGATCACGGTCGTGGACCCTTGCGAACCCGGGCCCGGGCACGTCTGGGCCCCCGAACAGCCGCGCTACTACTTGATGAACACCCCGGCGCTCTACCCCACGGTCGCCCCGCCACGCGGGACCGGGAACGCGGCGGGACTGACGTTCGAGGAATTCCGGGTCGGGGGCGGCGACGGCGCCGACCTGGATCCGGCGGAACGGGCCGAACTGGCTGGACTGTCCGCCAGCGGATTCCCGAGCCGGGCGATCTACGGGAGGTACCTGCGCCATGTGTTCTGCCGGGTACGGGCCCGGCTCCAGGCCCATCCGGCCGTCGCCTCATTCACCGTGATCCGTGCCGAAGCCACCTGCCTCCGCCGCGAAGCCAACGGCTACCGCCTGACCCTGGACGGGGGAGCGGGGTCGGGGCCCGCAGTGACCGAGCTGGTGGCCGAAGCCGTTGTGCTCGCCGTCGGACATGTTCCGGCGCACCCGAACCCGCTGCAGCGCACCGCCGGGGAACGCGCCACCGCCGTGGGTTTGCACTACCAAGGCCCGAATGTGCCTGCCGACGTGGATTGGGGGCTCTACCCGGCCGGGGAACCGGTGCTGGTGCGTGGGCTCGGGCTGAACTTCTTCGATGCGATGACCGCGATGACCGTCGGCCGCGGCGGATCCTATGTTTCCACCGGTGACGGCCCGGGCCATGCCCTCGAATACCGGGGCAGCGGCAGCGAACCAATCCTGCATGCCGCCTCGCGACGCGGGGCCCCCTACCGCGCGAAGGCGTGCATCGACTCCTATCTTCCGGCCTCGGTGTCCCTGCGCCATCTGAGCTTCGAGGCCGTCCATGCCCTCGCCGCCGACGGGGCGCCGGGCGAACCGAGGGGCAAGGTCGGTTTCAACGCCCATGTCTGGCCGCTGCTGCACCGCGACGTGCTGCATACCTACTATGCGACGCTGGCCCGCGTCTCACCCGAACTGTTCGAGGAGCCCGGCCCCTTCCTTGCCGAACTCGACGAGATCCTCGACGCCCCGCATGTGAACGGCCAGGAAGTCTGGCGCACGGTGGCCCGCGAACTCGTCGAACGGGCGGCCCCCGGGGTCCGCTGGCTCGACGTCGCCGGACTGGGGCACCCCTTCGCCGACCGGGGATTCGTGGGCCACTCCGCCTACCAGGGGGCGGTGCTGGCCTATCTGGAACACGACGCCGAAACCTCGGCCCGCGGGGAGGAGGACCCGTTGAAGATGGCGATCGGTGCGTTGAATGCCGGCCGTGGGATCATCAAACGACTCGTCGCCGAGGGGATGGTCGATGATGCCAGCCGGCTCGACGAGCTCGGCCGCTGGTTCGAACCCCTGGTCGAAGGACTGGCCAGTGGTCCGCCCCTGCAACGGATCGAGGAACTGGCGGCGTTGGCGCGTGCCGGCATCGTGCAGTTCATCGGCCCCGACCCGGTGTTCTCGTTGGACGAGGAGGCCGCCTGCTTTGCCGCCTCCTCACCGTGGGTGCAGGACGAACCGATCACCGCCCGGTACATGGTCGAGGCGATGATGCCCGCCAACCGGGTCGCCCAGAGCGCCTCGCCCCTGCTGGAACAGTTGTGGGCCGAGGGGATGGCCCGGCCCCGCCTGATGCTCAACCCCGAAGGCGAGGGGGTGTACGGGTCGGGGCTCGACGTCGTCGGACAGCCCTACCGGCTCGTCGACCAGGCAGGGATCGCCCACCGCGGGATCTTCGTGTTGGGGCTGCAACTGTCCAGCGTGCAATGGGGGACCGCGATCGCCGCGGAAGCCGGCGCCGGTTTCACCGAAGGGGCCCGGACGCTGGGGGATGCGGATGCCGTGGCTTCCGAGGTGCTGAGGATGGCCGCCCGGATCTGAGTTCCGGGCGTCAACGACGGCAGGGAAGCCGGTCCATGATGGACCGGCTTCCCTGCCTCGACGCGGAAGGTAAGGGATTTGAACCCTTGGTGCGGGGTTGCCGCACACTGGTTTTCAAGACCAGCTCCATAGGCCGCTCGGACAACCTTCCAGACATGAGAACTATACGCGAGCGGCCCCGGGCAGGAAAACCGTGGGCGATAGGCTCGGGGTGGACACCGATTTCCATGTTGAAGGGATCCAGCCATTGAGCCCGAACACCGCAGCCGATCTGCCCACCACCATGCGCGCCGTGGAGTATTCCGGACCCGGGGGCAGCGAGGTCATCCGCCTGGCCGAACGCCCGGTCCCGACCCCGGGGGCCGGGGAAGTGCTGATCCGGGTCGCCGCGGCCGGCCTGAACCGCGCCGATGTCGCCCAACGGCAGGGAAACTACCCGCCGCCGGAGGGGGCCTCCGACGTCCCTGGCCTGGAGGTTTCGGGAACCATCGCCGCCAGCGGCCCCGATGTGGAGGGGTACGACGCCGGTGACCGTGTCTGTGCGCTGCTGGCCGGCGGCGGGTACGCCGAGTACGTCGCGGTCCCGGCCGTCCAGGTCCTGCCGGTCCCGCAGGGCATCGGTCTGGTCGAAGCCGCCGGGCTGCCGGAGGTGGCGTCGACCGTGTGGTCGAACCTGTTCATGGAGGCCGGGCTGTCCGCGGGGCAGTGGGCCCTGATCCACGGTGGGGCCGGGGGCATCGGCACCATGGCCACCCAGCTCGCCACCGCCTACGGCGCCCAGGTGGTGGTCACCGCCGGCAGTGCCGGGAAGATCGACTACTGCCGGGGGTTCGGTGCCGTGGACGGGATCAACTACCGCGAGGAGGACTTCGTCGAACGGATGCGCACGATCAGCGATGGCCACGGGGCCGACGTCGTCCTGGACATCATGGGAGCGAAGTACCTCGCACGGAATCTGGAGGTCCTCGCCCCCGACGGCCGGCTGGTGGTCATCGCCCTGCAGGGCGGGGCCAAGGCCGAGCTCAACCTGGCCCGGCTGATGACCCGACGCCTGCGCGTCATCGGCACCACCCTGCGGGCCCGCAGCCTTCAGGCCAAGGGCCGGGTCGTGGAGGGGGTGCGGACCGGGGTCTGGCCGCTGGTCGAGGAGGGTACGGTCCGTCCGGTGGTGGAGAAGACCTTCCCGTTGGCCGAAGCAGCCGCCGCCCACGAATACTTCGACTCCGGGGAACACCGCGGCAAGATCCTGCTGACCGTCTAGGGGCGCCCGGGGGACCGGGACGGGCCCGAGCGCGTCGTGGCAAGATGGAAGCATGAACGAACACGAGAAGCCGCAGTCTCCGCCCGCCCCGGCCGACGGGGCCGGGACGGACGCCGCCCCGTCTTCCTTCAGGGTCCAGGGGCTGGTGGAGGAACCAGCGAAGGTCATGCGCATCGGTTCGATGATCAAGCAGCTCCTCGAAGAGGTCAGGACCGCCCCGCTCGACGACGGCGCCAGGGCCACCCTGGCGGATATCCATGAACGCTCGGTCGCCGAACTCGAATCCGGGCTCTCCGCCGAACTGGTCGGGGAACTCCACCGGATCCGCCTGCCCTTCACCGAGGACCAGACCCCCACCGAAGCCGAATTGCGCATCGCCCAGGCGCAACTGGTGGGCTGGCTCGAGGGGGTCTTCCACGGGATCCAGACCGCTCTGGCCGCCCAACAGGTCGCCAGCGAACAGCTGGCCCGGCGCATCCAGCTGCGCGAGCTGCCGCCGGGGACCCCGGTGGCCCCCGGCATCGTCATCAACGAACGCGGGGAACCCGAACGGGTGGCCCCGGGCCGGCCGGGCGCCGGGGAGGCGCCGGACGAGGACACCGACGGCGGACCGGGACAGTACCTCTGAGCATGGGATGGGTTGCTCGGATGCGCGGTGCCCGCCGCGATGACCAGGAGCTCGGCGATGGTGTCTGGCGTCGGGCCAACGACCGTTTCGGGCGGGGACTGGACCGTTTCCACCAGGTCCTCGAAGGCATCGAAGCCGATGACCTGCACAATGCCCTGGTGATGATCGCCAACCACCTGGCGGACCTGCAACCGAGGGTCCGCGCCGTATGCATGGCAGCCCAGACCCAGCGGCCCAGCACCGGACAGGACATCCCGGGAAGCCATGCCTCGGTCCACCGGGCCCTGTCCAAGGCGGCCAACGACCTGGCGGCGGCAGCCCAAGCCGCCGCCATGTCGCGACTGGATGGGGAACGGTGGGGATACAACTCCGCGGGTCTGGAGAACGTGGCCTTCCGTGCCGATCTGGTGGTCGAGGGGGTCCGCCTCGCCGAAGAGGCGCTCGCCGACGCCGGTTGAGGCCGGGCGTTCGCCGAACGCGGAGAGCCGAGGCACGCTTCCCTCCCCCGCGGATGGCGGTGGCAGGATGGGCCGATGACCACCTACGAATCACCGAAACTCACGTTCAACGATGGCAGGACCATCCCCCAGCTCGGCTACGGGGTCTGGAAGGTGAAGGACGACGTCGCGGAGAAGGTCGTCTCCCTGGCCTTCGACGCCGGATACCGCCATGTGGATACCGCCCGCATCTACGGCAACGAGGCAGGGGTGGGCCGCGCCGTTGCCGCCTCCGGCCTGGACCGGTCCGAGCTGTTCGTCACCACCAAGGTCTGGAACGCCGACCAGGGCTACCAGCAGACCCTCGACGCCTTCGACGCGTCGTTGGAGCGCATGGGGATAGACTTCGTCGACCTCTTCCTCATCCACTGGCTGCAGCCGAAGCAGGGCAAGCACGTCGACACGTGGAAGGCCCTGATCGAGTTGCAGAAGTCAGGTCGCGTGGGGTCCATCGGCGTCTGCAACTTCACCGCCGAGGCGTTGCAGGAGCTCGAGGATGCCACCGGGGTGGTCCCGGCCATCCACCAGGTGGAGACCCACCCGTTCTTCCCCCAGACCGCACTGCGTCAGTACGAGGCCTCTCGGGGCATCCTCCACCAGTCGTGGTCCCCGCTGGGCCAGGGCTCGGAACTGCTCGGGCACCAGGTGCTGACCGATATCGCCGTCAAGCACGACGCCACCCCCGCCCAGATCGTGATCGCCTGGCATCTGGCGCTCGGACTCGTGGTGATCCCCAAGTCGGAGACCCCGTCACGGATCGTGGAGAACTGGGAGTCCCTGGGCGTGACGCTGGACGAGGAGGACATCGCCGCGATCAACGGACTGGATCGGGGCGAGGAAGGGCGTATCGGCCCGGACCCCGCAGAGAGCGATTTCGAGTAACCGCTCGGATCCACCCCTGAAACAGGAAAGGCCCGTCACCGTGGGGTGACGGGCCTTTCCTGTGCAAGGCGACGATGGGTCGGGGCTGATCAGCCGTCGCATTCGCGGCAGATCTTCACGCCGTTCTTTTCGCGGGACAGCTGCGAGCGGTAGCGCACCAGGAAGCACTCGCCGCACGTGAACTCGTCCTGGCCCTGCGGCCGGACCTGGACGACCAACTCGTCATCAATGATGGCTCCGGGCAGTTCACCGCCATCAAGCGGCTCGTCCTCGTCCAATTGCTGGACGGCAGTCTTCTGGTTCGGCGCGTCCATCGCCTTGACCTGCTTGAGGGTTTCTTCGCTTCGTTCAGCGACATCGGGGCGGACTTCGTCGTAGTCGACAGCCATGCGGTACTCCTGGTATTTCGTGTGGTAGGAAGCGACATATTAGGCCAACATCAGTCTCAAAGCCAATCGATTTTTTGAAAGGTGTTTCAACTCACGGTCTTCGGGGCCCGGGGCGTCGATACCGGCCAATGAACAACCCCCCAGGGCCGCGGTGCCCCGCTGAACCCAGCGGATAGGACCAACCGATCGCAGAGCTGCCACTGGCCCGTGCCGGACGCACCGTATCGGGGGGAGGCCGAACTGGAAGACCGTGCTTCCCGCGGCCGGCCCGGATGGAGGCTTCCGGAGGAAATGTCGAAGTCTACGGTATTGCGGAGGAGCCACAACCTGCCAAGATGTAGGGATGACGACGATTAGCATCCGCTGGGTCGGCGACCCACCAACAGAATCATCGGGCTGGTTGGCAGCCTTCACCGAAGACGGCACGAACGTCGGGGAAGCCGCCTACCGGAGCTGGGAAGAGGATTCCCGGCTGACCTATCTGGGCGACTTCATCGTCGCCCCCGAATACCGCAAGCACGGTATCGCCAAGGACATGATGAGCACCGTGTTCGACCATCTGGGGCGGGACCGGCAGTACATCGTCTCGCTCACGGGCAACCTGGGCCGGATGTTCATGGAGGCCGTGGCCGGGGAGAAGGGGGCGCCGAAAATCTTCGAACTCCACGAAGACGACACCACCTACCGGCCCATGAACTAGGGACGCCTGCGAGTGCTCGGCGCCCACCCTCACCGCCCGTGCCGGGGGAGTGAACACTGTCATGGGATGCTCCGTAGGGATCCATGATGTGGAGTGATTCGGGGTAACTGCCCATGTCAGGGCGTTTCCCTGCCATGCTGGGGTGCATGAAGGAGACTCGAAACGGAATCATGGTCGCGTTGACCGCGGTGGGATCCAACATCATTTTGGACGTCTACACGGATCTGACGACGGCACACCGTCTGCTCGTTTCCATCGGTATTTCCGTGCTGCTCAGCATCGTCCTGGCGATCCGCACCACGCGACGGAACGAGCAGGAGCCCGAATGGGAAACATCCGGCGGGCCAGGCCCCGGCAGCAACTTTCGGTAGAAGCAGGCCCGGGTGGGCCCATCGATCAGGGCCCGGGAGGTTCGCGCGGTCAACCAACGCATGAAAAAACGCCATTTCCTTGGGTGGTCAAGGCATATGGCGTTCTTCGTGGTGGAGCCCCCTGCCAGAATCGAACTGGCGACCTTTTCATTACGAGTGAAACGCTCTACCGACTGAGCTAAGGAGGCACGGTGGCCTGGAGGGCCACCAGCCGATAGTTTATAGGAGCATTTCGCCAGCGGTCAAAACGGGCGCTGCCGCCGGCCTCTTCGTCAGCACTTCAAACCATCCTCGGGGACGATGGAGTCCAGGAAATAGTCGTCGACGGCGTCGCCGATGCACTCGTTGCTGCGACCGTAGGCGGTGTGCCCGCGGCCATCGAAGGTCACCAGCACGGAGGAGTCGAGTTGCTGGTTCAGCGCCTTGGACCACTGGTAGGGGGTGGCCGGGTCGCCGGTGGTGCCGATGACGACGATCGGGGCGGCGTCGGGCGCCGAGACCGGGGCGGCCTCCCCGGTGGGTTCGAACTTCCAGTCCTTGCAGGCCAAACCGCCGAAGGCCAGGTATTTGCCGATCGTCGGGGAGGCCTCGATGAGGTCCTTCTCGTCCTGGCGCTGTCCGTCGATGCTCGTGTCCACCTGGTAGTCCAGGCAGTTGATCGCGGTGAATGCGGCTTCGGCATTGCCGGTGTAGGAGCCGTCCTCGTTGCGGCTGGCACTCATATCCGCCAACTCGAGCATCGCGGTGGGGTTCCCCGCCACCGCGGAGTTCAGCGCGTCGGTCAGTTGCGGCCAGTACGCGTCCTCGTAGAAGGCCACCAGGAAGCCGCTGACGAAGTCGTTGATGCCGACCTCCCGCCCGTCCTCGGCGGTCAACGGATACTCCTCGACGGAATCGAAGAGGTCCCGGAGCTGGTCGCGGGCCTGGTCGACATCCCCGTCGAAGGGGCAGTCCTGCGTGCGGAGGCACTCCTCGAGGTAGCTGGTGATCGCCTTCTCGAAGGCTTCAGCCTGGCCCAGGGTGACTTCCTCGTTGGTCAGCGAAGGGTCCATCGCCCCATCCAGGACCATGTGCCCGACGTGGGAGGGGAAGAGATCGGCGTAGGTGGCACCGAGCTTCGTTCCGTAGGAGAAGCCCAGGTAGTCCAACTTCGGGGCATCGCTGATGGCCCGCAGGATGTCCAGGTCCTTCGCGGAGCTGATCGTGTCGACATGGCCCAAGGACGCACCGGAGCGTTCGGCACAATCCCGGGCGTACTCCTTGCTTTCCTCCTCGAGCTCCTTCAACCCGGCCTTGGTGTCGGGGTCGATCTCCAGGGTGCGATCGGCATCGCGCTGGGCATCGGTCCGGCAGCTCACCGGCGCCGACCGGCTGACCCCGCGGGGGTCGAAGCCCACTAGGTCGTAGCCGGAGCGCAGATCCGCGGAGAAGATCAACGTCCCGGCATCCTCGACCAGATCCACCCCGGAGCCGCCGGGGCCGCCGGGGTTCACCAGCAGGGTCCCCTGCTTCTTCCCGCTGGCCTTGAGCTTGATGACGGAGAGGTCGATGGACTTCTGATCCGGCTGCTCGTAGTCCAGGGGCACTTCCACCTCGGCGCATTCGAACTGTGTTGAACAACTCGTCCAGTCCACGTCCTGGGAGTAGTACTTCCCCAGGTCCGCCGGAGCCGAAGGCATGGCCGCCTCGGACTGCTGCGCGGCGTCGTCGGCGGGTTGGCTGCTGCAGGCGGTCAGGAGCAACAACGAGGCGGCCGCAGCGGCCGCCCAGCGCAGCCGTCGTCGGGTGGGAATCATGCGGTGGTGTCTCCTTGGTTCCTGGCCGGCAGCAGCCCGGCCATCATGGCCTCCATGGCCAGCAGCGGTTGGACGTTGGCGGTGATGCGACGGCGGGCCTCGGAGATGTAGTCGATGCGCGCCAGTGTTTCTTCGGCGGTGGTGCGGTGGGCCACCGCCGTGAGTTCGCGGGACAGGTAGTCATTGACCAGTTCGCTCCCGCTGGCCAGCTGCAGGGTCAGCACATCGCGGTAGACGGTGGTCAGGTCGATCAGCGCGCGGTCCAGGGAGTCGTTGACCCCCCGTTTGGCCCGACGCTTATTGAGCTCTTCGAGGGCCTTGAATTGGCTACGGAGCTGCGGGGGGACGGGGGAGTCGGCCTCCAGGCCCAGGGTTTCGCGCAGGGCGGCGGTGTCCGCGAGGGCCCGGGCCTCCGCCGAGGCGGTGGACTCCTCGGTGGAGAGCTTCACCAACTCCCCGGCGGCGACCACCGCATCGGAAACCGAATTCAACCGCAGGGGCATGCGGACGGTCTGATCGCGGCGCCGTCGTGCGCCGTCATCGCGGGCGAGCCGGCGGGCGATGCCGATATGGCTTTGGGACACCCGGGCCGCGAATTCGGCTTGTTCGGCCGTCTGCCCGTCGCGGCGGACCAGCAGTTCGGCCACCGCCTGGCGGGAGGGGACGCCGAGGGAGATGGGTCGGCAGCGTGAACGGATGGTCACCAGCACGTCGGCCGGGCTCGGGGCGCACAGGATCCACACGGTCTGCGGTGGGGGCTCCTCGATGGACTTGAGCAGGACGTTGGTGGTCCGTTCGGTCATCCGGTCGGCGTCCTCGACGATGATGACCCGCCATTTACCCGCCGAGGGCCGGTCCTGGGCCCGGGTGATCAGCTCGCGGACATCCACGATCTGGTAGTTGACCTTCTCCGTGGCGATCAGCGAGACGTCGGGGTGGGTGCCCGCCATGACGGTGCGGCAGGCGTGGCACTGCCCGCACCCCCGGTCGTGCGGATCGGGGGCATCGCATTGCAGGGCAGCGGCAAAGGCCCGGGCGGCATTCGAACGACCCGACCCCGGAGGGCCCGTGAACAGCCACGCATGGGAGGGGGCGCCCAGGGCCGCGGCCCGCTGCAGGGCGCCGATGGCCGCATCCTGTCCCGGCAGGTCGGCCCAGACCCCGGTCAGTTCGGCGGGGGCGCTCACGACGAGGCCCCGGCAGCCTGGATCGCGGTGTCCACGGCCGTGGCGATGCGGGCGGCCAGGTCCTCGACCTCCAAGGAGGCATCGAGGACCACGTAGGCGCCGTCGTCGTTCCGGGCCCGCTCCAGGAAGGCTCGACGGATTCGGGCATGGAAGTCGTCGGGCTCGGATTCGAGCCGGTCCTCGGCCCCGTGGCCCTGCGTGCGGCGTTGCCGGCCGGCCAACGGATCGACGTCGAGCAGGATGGTCAGATCCGGGCGGAGCCCGTCGGTGGCCCAACGGTTCAGCCGCAGCACCTCGCCGGCCCCCAACCCGCGTCCGACCCCCTGATAGGCGACCGATGAGTCGATGAAGCGATCGCAAATGATCGTGGCCCCGCGCCCCAGGGCAGGAAGGATGAGCTGCTGGACATGGGCGGCGCGGGCGGCGGCGAACATCAGGGCCTCGGTGCGGGCATCGACCTCGCCGCGGTCGTGTTCGAGCACGAGGGAACGCAGTTCCTCGCCGATGACGGTGCCTCCCGGCTCACGGGTACGGACGACTTCGCGGCCGCCGTCCTGGAGCCTGCGGGCCAGCAGGGCGGCCTGGGTGGATTTGCCGGCACCATCGCCGCCTTCGAGGACGACGAACAGGGCTCCGGGCGCGCGCTGCATTTCATTCACCCGTTCAGCCTATCGGCCCGGGCCGGTAATACGCGGTCGCGACTTCGAAGGGGCCCGATCCGGCGGTCTACGATGCTGACATGCCCACTTCACACCCGCAGGATCTTGCCCCGGATACCGTCGTCGTCGCCGCAGGACGGCCCCCGCGCGAACCCGATGCGCCGGTGAATCCACCGATCGTGCTCTCCTCCACCTTCGTGGGCACCGGGACCCCGGGCCAGGGGGAGCGGACGTACGCGCGGTTCTCCAACCCCACCTGGGACCCGCTGGAAGAGGCCCTGGCCCAACTGGAATCCTGCCCGCTGCCCGGGCTGGTCTACGCCTCCGGCATGGCCGCCGTCGCCTCGGCCATGTCGCTGCTGCCCCGCAACGGCACCATCGTCATCCCCCGGCACAGCTACAACGGGTCGCTGTCATTGGTGGCCGATCTGCAGGCCCGCATCGGACTGCAGGTCCGGTTGGCCGATGTCGAGGACACCGAAGCCACCCTGGCCCTGCTCGAGGGCGCCGACATGCTCTGGCTCGAAAGCCCGACCAACCCGATGCTCGAGGTCGCCGACGTCGCCGCACTGGCTGCCGGGGCCCGCGCCGCCTCGGTGCTCTGCGTCGTGGACAACACCTTCTCCACGCCGTTGTTGCAGCGTCCGCTGGAGCTCGGCGCCGACGTCGTGGTGCATTCGGCGACCAAGTACATGGGCGGGCATTCCGACGTCGTCCTCGGGGCCGTCATCACCGGCAATGCCGAGCTGCGCAGCACGCTCCATGCCTACCGTTCGCTGCACGGGGCGGTCCCGGGACCCTTCGAAACCTGGCTGACCCTGCGCGGCTTGCGGACCATGGCTCTGCGGGTCGAACGCGCCCAGGCCAACGCCGGGGAGCTGGCCCGCCGCCTCGACGCCCATCCGGCGGTGGAGGCCGTGCGCTACCCCGGGTTGGAAGCGGACCCCGGGCACACCCGGGCCGCGGCCCAGATGGAGGGATTCGGCTCGATCCTGTGCCTCACCGTCGCCGGGGGAGAAGCGGCCGCCGAGGCGGTCCTGGCCGCCCTGCGGTTGTGGACCCCGGCCACGAGCCTGGGCGGGGTCGAGTCCCTGGCCGAACGCCGGCGGCGCCACCCGGGGGAGCCGGATACCGTGCCGGCGAACCTGATCCGGCTCAGCGCGGGCATCGAGAACGTCGAGGACTTGTGGAACGATCTGAGCGCCGCGCTGGAGAGCACGCGCTAAAGACGGATCGGCTGCGGTTCCCCTAGACTGGCAGACGTGGAAACCGCATTGTTGTTCGAGATCTATCTCTTCAAGGCCCTGAGCCTGGTGGCCCTGGTCCTGGGGCTGTGGGCCTTCATCGATGCCCTGCGCCACCCGGCGCAGAACTACGAACGCGAAAACAAGCGCACCAAGGGCTTCTGGATGGGCATGACCGGCGTGGCCGCCGTGGTCTGCGTCTTCAGCTTCCTCGGCCCCGGTGGCGCCGGTTTCCTGCAATTGATCGCCGCCTGTATCAGCTGCGTCTACCTCGCCGACGTGCGGCCTGCCGTGGGCGGCAGGGGCGCCCCGGGATACTACAACTACTAGAGCCCCGGCTCCTGGAGCGCCAACGACCCCGTCCGCGGGGCCACACACGCCCAGTCCACGGTCAATTCGCCCAATCGCCACCGTGAGGGGCCATCACGGACCGGCCAGCCCGCCGCCCGCAGGGCCCGGCACATGGCCATCCAGCGTTGCCGCTGCCCGAACGTGGACCAAGGCGCCGTAGCCAGCCAGGCGGCATCGGCCGCGGCCAGGAAATCGTGGACCCGCTCGCCGGGATGGTTGCGGTGGATCAGCGCCTTCGGCAGGCGTTCGGCCACCTCGCTGGGGCGTTGGACGGCACCGAAACGAATCGAGATGCTCAAGGTCAGCGGACCCTCGGGGGAGATGCCCACCCAGGTGCTCACCCGACCGATCTCGTCGCAGGTCCCCTCGATGAGCAGCCCCGCAGGATCCAGCCGGGCGGCCAGCGAAGACCAGATGGCCGCCACATCGTCCTCGGTGTATTGACGCAGGACATTGAAGGCCCGGATGAGCAGGGGGTTGCGGTCCGTGGGGATCTCGAAACCACCGACGGCGAAGGAAAGCCCCTCGACCTCCAACAGCTTCGCCGCCAGCACCCGGCCGGGATCGATTTCCAGTCCGACGACGCAGACCAGGGGGTTCACCGCACGCAGACGTTGAAAATATTCGACGGCGGTGCGCGGGGAGGCCCCGTAGCCCAGATCCACGCAGATCGGGGGTGCGCCGGTGACATCGGGGCGGAGCCGGAAGTTCTGCGTGCCGGTCATCCAGCGGTCCACCCGACGCATCCTGTTCGGATTCGTCGTCCCGCGGGTGGGGTTGCCCACAGGGCGTCCGGCCTGATGCCGGCCGCCGAGTCTTCGAGACTTTTGCACCACGAAAAAAATATAGACCCGCCCCGGGCCCCGTCATGACCAGAAGCCGGTGAAAGTAACCGACTTCACGCCCGATAGGATGAAGTCATGACGCACACCCTGATCCTGCTCCGCCACGGGCAGAGCGAATGGAACGAAAAGAACCTCTTCACCGGCTGGTACGACGTGCCGCTGACCGAGAAGGGACGCGCGGAGGCCATCCGCGGCGGTGAGTTGCTCACCGAGGCCGGCCTCGTCCCCGACGTGCTGCACACCTCGCTGCTCAAACGCGCGACCATCACGGCCAACCTCGCCCTGGAAGCCGCGGATCTCTCATGGATCCCGGTCCGGCGTGACTGGCGGCTGAACGAGCGCCACTACGGGGCCCTGCAGGGCAAGGACAAGGCCCAGACCCTGGCCGAGTTCGGAGAGGAGCAGTTCATGGAATGGCGTCGCTCCTATGACACCCCGCCGCCGCCGCTGGACGACGACTCCGAGTTCTCCCAGATCGGGGACCGCCGCTACGCGGACCTGGGCGATGACGCGCCGCGCACCGAATGCCTCAAGGACGTGCTCGAGCGGATGCTGCCCTACTGGAACAGTGCCATCCGCCCCGATCTGGAGGCCGGCAAAACGGTCCTGGTCACCGCGCACGGCAACTCGTTGCGGGCCATGGTCAAGCATCTCGACGGCATTTCGGACGAGGACATCGCCTCGCTGAACATCCCCACGGGCATCCCGCTGGTCTACGAACTGGACGAGGACTTCACCCCCGTCACCCCCGGCGGACGCTACCTCGACGCGGACGCGGCGGCCGACGCCATCCAGGCCGTTGCCAACCAGGGACGCAAATAGCCCGTTCCCGGGAGGAATCCAGACCACACAGCCGGGGGCGCCCCCGCCACGGCGCGGGCACCGGCGGAGGTCGTGCATCGGGTGGGGCTCCGGGCGCGCGGCCCGGGGGGCCCTTG
>JAKDMV010000163.1 GCA_030452125.1 Micrococcaceae bacterium | reverse complement strand
GGGCCTCGGGGTGGGCGACCGCCGAATCCATGAGCCAGCCACCGAGGCGCCCGCCGGGCGCCGAAGCGCCCGCGCGGCCGCCCGCGCGTCGAGGGCCTGCTGCACTGCTCATGAACCCGAACACTACGCCTGCCGGGGGCCTGTGAGGGGTCCGGGATCATCACGGTCTGGACCTTTCGGGCGGAACCTCGCCGGGCGTCTTGACTGTGCCACACACCACAAATAGCATGGAAGGCAACGAAAGTATCTTATTAGGCAACCATGGGCGGGATCGTTCAGGGGGCCCGTCGAGAAGGAGCAGCATGGAAGAGATCCGCGTCGAGGCCAATGGAAAGATCGGCCCCATCGATTCATCGAAGATCCCGCGCTTTGCCGGACCGGCGACCTACGCCCGTCTGCCGCGACTGGACCAGGCCCCGGAGGCCGGCATCAAGGTCGTCGGGGTCCCCTTCGACGCCGGGGTCTCCTACCGGCCCGGGGCGCGGTTCGGTTCCAACCATGTCCGGGAGTCCTCCCGCCTGCTGCGGCCCTACAACCCCGCCATGGACCTCTCCCCGTTCGAAGAGGTCCAGGTCGCCGATGCCGGGGACATGGCCGTGAACCCCTTCAACATCAACGACGCCATCGAAACGATCCAGCAGAACGCATTGGACCTCACCGCCGACGGCTCGACGCTGATGACCATCGGCGGGGACCACACCATTGCCCTGCCGCTGCTGCGCGCCGCCTCCGAGCGGGCCGGGGAACCGGTGGCCATGCTCCACTTCGACGCCCACCTAGACACCTGGGACACCTACTTCGGGGCCGAATACACCCACGGCACCCCGTTCCGCCGGGCCGTCGAGGAAGGGATCCTGGATACCGAGGCGATCTCCCATGTGGGAACCCGTGGACCGCTGTACGGTAAGAAGGACCTCGAGGATGACAAGCGCTTCGGCTTCGGCATCGTGACCTCCTCGGACGTCTACTACCAGGGGGTGCGTGAAATCGTCGATAAGCTGCGCGACCGCATCGGCAACCGGCCGCTGTACATCTCCGTGGACATCGACGTGCTCGACCCGGCTCATGCCCCCGGCACCGGCACCCCCGAGGCCGGCGGCATCACCAGTCGCGAACTGCTGGAGATCCTGCGCGGGATGCGCGGGATGAACCTGGTCGGAGCCGACCTCGTCGAGGTGTCCCCGGCCTACGACCATGCCGAGATGACCGGCATCGCGGCCTCCCACGTCGCCTACGACCTCGTCTCGCTGATGGCGGATAAGCGAACCACCGAGCAGAAGGATTCCTAAGTGCCCGACACCCTGCAGAACACCCCGGAAACCTCCGGGAACACCGCACCGCGCAACGGCGGCGACCTGGCGATCGAGACCCTGAGCGGACTCGGGGCCCGCACGGTCTTCGGCATCCCGGGCCAACACGCCCTGGGCCTGTTCGATGCCCTGTCCCGGTCGGACCTGGACTTCGTCTCCTCCCGGGTGGAGAACAACTCGGCCTTCGCCGCCGACGGCTACTCCCGCGCGACCGGTGAGGTCGGCGTCCTGTTCCTGTCCACCGGCCCCGGGGCCCTGACCTCGCTGGCCGGTCTACAGGAGGCCTATGCGACGGGCGTGCCGATGGTCGTCATCGCCAGCCAGATCCCGTTGGACGGCCTCGGGGCCCGACGCAAGGGCATGCTCCACCAGCTCGACGACCAGAAGGCCTCCGCCGCGAACGTCACCAAATCCCAGCGCACCGTCCACCACGCCTCGGGGATCCCCTCGGCGATCCAGGACGCCTGGTCCGACGCCATCACCGTGCCGCAGGGGCCGGTCTGGGTCGAGGTCCCGCAGGACGTGCTGCTCTCCGAGGTCTTCGTCCCGCCGGTGGTCGACGCGCTCGCCGAAGCCTACGAGCACCCCCCGCGGGTGGAACTGATCGAGGAAGCGGTCCGCTGGCTCGGCCAGGCCCACCGTCCGGCGATCGTGGCCGGTGGCGGTGTCCGCCGGGCAGGGGCCCAGGCCGAGCTGCTGCGCGTGGCCGAACAGCTCCGCGCCCCGGTGATCTCCTCACCCGGGGGCAACGGTGCCTTCCCGTGGGAACACCCGCTGAGCCTGCAGTCGTGGATCGAGGACCGTCACACCACCGAGGTCCTCGAGGACGCCGACGTGCTGATCGTCATCGGCTCGGCGCTGGGCGAAGTCACCTCCAACTACTTCACCCTGGCCCCGCGCGGACGCATGATCCAGATCGACGCAGAACCCCGGGTGCTGGAATCCAACAGCCCGGCACTGGGCATCCGTGCCGACGCGAAAACCGCCCTGCGCTTCCTCTCGGACGCCCTGGAGGTCCAGCGCACCACGGGAGCCGGACGCGACGCGGAATCCGTCGACTGGCACGGAAAGACCCCCGAGCAGGTCGTGGCCGAGACCCTGGACCTGGTGAGAGCACGCCTGGACGCCCAGGATCTGGGCATGGAACGGCAGTTCATGGCGGACATCCGGGCCGCCGTCCCGGCTACGATGCAGACCTTCTGGGATATGACGATCGCCGCCTATTGGGGGTGGAGCTGCTGGGATGCCCGCGAGGGCGGGTTCCATTCGGCGCAGGGTGCCGGCGGCCTGGGATATGGGTATCCCGCGGCCATCGGTGGTGCCGTCGGTCTTGCGGTGGATGGGAAAACCGGGATCGATGGGCGCGTGTTGGCCGTCTCCGGCGACGGTTCGGCCATGTACTCGATCGCCGAGCTGGCCACCGCCAAACAGCACCACACGGCGGTGACCTGGCTGATCGTCGACGACGGGGGCTACGGCATCCTGCGCGAATACATGGAAGGGGCGTTCGGCAAGGCCACGGCCACCGAGCTGTCCCGGCCTGACTTCGTGGCCCTGGCGGAGTCCTTCGGTATCCCGGCGCGAGCCGTGGCCCCCGAAGACATCGCCCAGGCCCTGGAGGAATCCTTCGCGGCGGATGGCCCGAACGTCATCGTGGTCCAGACCCTGCTGAAGATGTTCGCCCCGACCCACCTGGACTAAGCGTCCGGGAAGGTCCCGGGGCGGCAATGACCGATGTCACTGCCGCCCCGAAGCCCCCCGGTAGTAGGGTCGTGAACCGATCCCACGACGGAAGCAGGCCATGGAAGAACGCACGAGCACCCCGGACCAGGGCGCCGCCACGGCGCCGCCGCCCACCGGCACGACCCCGGTTCCCGGATATCGGCGGATGGGACATCCCCGGGTATCGGGTTCGGTGG
>JAKDMV010000004.1 GCA_030452125.1 Micrococcaceae bacterium | reverse complement strand
TGGCCGAAGGATTCCGTGGTCTTCATCGATCCCGCCAGCGGCGACGTCGTGAAGACGATCGCTGTGCCGGATGAGCTGACGTGCGCCCCGTAGACCTGCCGGGCGCTACTCCGCAGCCAATCTGACGCAGCATCCGCAGGGCGCGCTGGGTTCCACCCGTTCGGTGCGCCGATCCGATTCCAGCGTCTCCAAGGCCCCGCAGATCAGCTCCTGGTTGATTCCGCACACCGTGTCGGTATGCCGGTTGGCCAGGGAGTGAAACGGACAGTTGGTCAGATCCGTGGTCCCGTCTTGACGATCCTCTGGCCGGTAGCCGTTCGCGGCGAGAAAAGCCTGCACATCCGCTTGGCCGGCCGCCAGGCGGCGCCCCGCCGCGCGCGCGGCTTCGGGCAGGTGCTCGTCCAACGACCGGCCGTCGGCACGGGAGGCGTCGATCGCCTCGGCCATGATGTCGGCGGCGACGGTATATTCGCGCTGCGGGACACTGGCGGACACCTCAGTCCGGGTCGCCCGGTAGACCTTGGAGGGCCTGCCGGAACCGGGGCCCGTGGCCCCATTCAACCGACGGAATTCCACCGTGAGCAGCCCCTGTTCGGCGAGCCGATCCAATTGGAAGGCCGCAGCATGGCGGGCCAAGCCCAGTTCCCGGGCGACCTCGTCGCGCCCCACTGATTCCCGGCTGCGCGACACCAACTCGTAAATCGAAGCGCGTAGGGGGTCCGCGACGGTGGCGATGTCCTGCAGGGAACGATGGCGCGATACGGGTCTCATGACGTCAGTCTACTTCTAAAACGAATATGTATTGATTTAGAGTACCGACGGTTCTAATGTGAGTTATCTCTACTTTAGAAAGGTTCCCGTCATGACCACCCATCTCGCCCCGGAGGGCACCCGGCAACACAGCCGTGCCACGCATCAGGCCTTCCTCCTGCTGCGGACCATCTTCACCATCGCGCCGATCATCTTCGGTATCGACAAGTTCACCAACGTGCTCACCGATTGGACGCATTACCTGGCCCCCATCGCCACCGACATCGTCCCGGTCAGCCCGGAGGTCTTCATGTACGGGGTCGGCATCGTGGAGATCGCCGCAGGCATTCTGGTCGCACTGCGGCCACGCATCGGTTCGCTGGTCATCGTCGCCTGGCTGGCCGGCATCATCGTGAACCTCCTGCTGCTCCCCGGGTTCTTCGATGTGGGGCTGCGGGACTTCGGCCTTCTGGTGGCCGCCTTGGCGCTAAACCGCCTGGCCAGTAGCGAGGCCGTGGCCCATCCGAGGAAGGCATAACGCCGAAACCAGCGCGGGACCCGGCTCCACGGCGGGAACCGCGCTGGACGCGGTCCGGCACCCACACCTGCCGATCAGCGTCCTGCGGCGTAGCCCTGGGCCCCACGGGGATTCGCTGCCGCCGCGAGTTGACCTGTCGCTGGATCCCGGACGACGACGGACAGCCGTCCCAGCGCCCAGTCACCGGCCCGGGTCACCACATGGCCACGGGCTTCAAGCCCGGCGATCACCGCTTCGCCCAGCCGGTCCTCCACCACGGCCCCACCCGGAGCCCAGGTCCGCGGCCAAAAAGAACCGGGAATTGAGGTGGTGTGCAGCGCCGGGGCGTCGATCGCCTGCTGCGGGGTGTACCCACCGACGATGGTGCGCAATAGGTAGAGCAGCTGCCACTGATCCTGCTGGTCCCCTCCCGGCGAGCCCACTGCCGCCACCGGCTGACCGCCCTTGAAGACCAGGGTGGGGGTCAACGTGGTGCGCGGGCGTTTCCCGGGAGACAGGGTGGACGGAGAGCCTGCCTGTAGCCAGGTCATTTGCAGCCGGGTGCCCAGGCAGAATCCCAGCGCGGGGACGTTCGGCGAGGATTGCAGCCAGCCACCCGAGGGGGTAGCCGACACCATGTTCCCCCACCGGTCCACCACATCCAGATGACAGGTGTCCCCTCGGGTTTCCCCGCTGGGGCGGACCGTCGGTTCCCCGACGCCGGCGAAACCGGTCTTGGCGCCGTCGGCCCGGGCCGGGGACGGTTCCTCGGTGCGTAGGTCGGGCCGAAACGGCGTGTGCCCGGGGACGGTTCCCGGTCGGAAGTCATGGCTGGCCCGTTCGGTGATCAAGCCGCGGCGTTCGGCAGCATAGTCGGCACCCAGCAGGTACTCCAGCGGGACATCGGTGTCCCCGAAATAGGCTTCCCGGTCGGCCATCGCCAGCTTCAGGGCCTCCAGGATGGTGTGGGCGCCGAGTTCGGTGGACGGGTCCAGGTAGTCGTCGTCGTACCCCTCGAGGATGGCCAGGGCCAACAGCAGTGCCGGGCCCTGCCCCCAGGGTCCGGTCTTGGCGATGGTGTGTCCGCGAAAGACGACGGTGGCCGCCGGTTCGTAGCCGGCCCGGAACCCGTCGACGTCGGCGGCCGTCATCACCGCGGCATGGTCGGTCCCGGAGGAATGCCGGTGGGGTGTCGCGAGGAAGGCCTCCGCCTCGGTGCCGACGGTATGCGCCCAGAGCCCACGGGCGGCATCGATTCCAGCGGCCCGGCCGCCGTCCGCTGCGGTAGTTGTCGCCGTCCGTGCCAGGGATCCGAGCAGCTGCGCATACGTCGGGTTGTAGAGCATCGACCCTTCGGCCGGCGGCTTCCCCTCCGGGAGCCACTGCCGGGCCGAGCTGGGCCAATGGTCGGTGAACAGGTCGGCGACCGTGGCGATGGTGTCGCACACGCGCGGCAGGATCCGGTGCCCGTCCCGGGCCTGGTCGATGGCATAGGCCAGCACGTCGGCCAGGTCCCAGCTGCCGTGGTCACGCAGCAGCAGCAACCAGGCGTCCACCGCCCCGGGGACCGCCGCCGCCAGGGCCCCGGCCCCGGGCACCAGATCCAGGCCTTCGGCACGGTAATGCTCCACGGTGGCCGCCGCCGGTGCCGGCCCCTGGCCCATCAGCACGACGGGCTCGCCCGGGCGTTCAGCAGTGGCGAAGAGCGCGGTCATATCGCCGCCGGGGCCGTTCAAATGCGGTTCGACGACGTGGAGCACGAAGCCGGCGGCCACGGCGGCATCGAAGGCGTTGCCCCCGCGTTCGAGGACCGATTGGGCGCAGGCGGTGGCCAGCCAGTGGGTGGAGGCGCTCATGCCGAAGCTGCCGTACAGGGTCGGGCGGGTGGTGAAGGATTCCGGTGCGGTGTAGGTCACACCCCTACTGTAGGTTCCCGCAGCTGGAGGGAGGCCCCCGGTCAGTCGTTGTAGGCTGCGGACATGACGACGTGGGTTCCCGATGTGTTGGGGCCGGGGTTCGAGCAGCTCACCTTGGAGCTGCCCTCGGGCGAGGTGGCCACCCTGGTGAGGTATGGCGGGGGCATCCAGGACTGGAACGTCCCGGAACTGTCCGGGGTCGACGTCCTGTACATCCACGGGTGGTCCGACTACTTCTTCCAACGTGAGCTCGCGGAGTTCTGGCATCGGGCCGGGGCCCGCTTCTTCGCCATCGATCTGCGCCACTACGGGCGCAGCCTCCGCCAGGGGTCCACCCCGGGGTACATCACCAGCCTCGACGAGTACGACGAGGAGATCACCGCGGCGCTGGAGGCCATGGGTCGCGATTCGGCGTCCACGACCCCGTTGTTGTTGATGGGTCATTCCACCGGTGGCCTGACGGCCACGCTGTGGGCCGCCCGCCATCCGCAGCAGGTCGACGCCCTGGTCCTGAATTCCCCGTGGCTGGAGTTCCAGGGACGGGATATCGGCCGGGCCATGATGGCCCCGTTGATGCACGCCGGGTCGTGGCTGCGCCCGGCGGCCTCTTTGCCGACCATCGATCCGGGGATCTACACCCGGGCCGTCTCCAGCCAGTTCGACGGCGAATGGGACTACAACCTTCAATGGCGGCCCGAACGCGGGTTCCCGCTGACCCGGGCCTTCCTCAATGCCGTCTTTGAGGGCCAGGCCACCGTGGCCGACGGCCTGGACCTGGAGATCCCGGTCCTGGTCCTGCTTTCATCCAGGAGCTACCTGCAGCCGCGCTGGTCCGTCGAGGCCACCACCGCCGACGTCGCCCTGAACGTCGACGTCGTGGCCGAACGCGCGTCGTCCCTGGGCAGCGATGTCACCATCCGACGCATCCAGGACGCCTTCCACGACATCTTCCTCTCCCCCGCGCCCGTCCGTGCGCCGGCCTATGGGCTCATGGGCGGTTGGGCGCAGGAGGCACTGGACAGCACCACCGATGAGTTGTGGGCCGCCCGCATCCAAGGGGCCGAGGAGCCCCGGGTCCCTCGTCGTTCCGCGTGGAAGGATTTTGTCGCCGGCCTTCGCGAGCTGGTCCGCGATGCCGGCACCGGGCGGCGCTGAGACGTCTCAATCGTGCTGCTGCGGGTTCCCTTCGGGCTCCGCGCCTTCGGGCCGGAACCGGCCCGTGGAAAAGGCCATTCCCACGGCTCCGATGGCCAGGGGGATGAAGGGTGTGGCCAGGCTACTTTCCTGCACACCGGGCGACCACGCCCACACGACGACGGCCACCACGACGCCGGCCAGCGCGAAGTGCACGACACGGGGCAGGGGCCTCGGGGCCAGGGCGAACGCCGTGTAGGTGGAGGTCAGCAGGATCCACGCCAGGATCAGCCAGTTCTTGGCCGCTTCCTCGGGGGCGCCGGCCATGGACCAGACGATTCCCCCGGAGATGGCCATCATCACCGCCGCATACATGCTTGCCGGCCGGTTGCTGCTGATCCAGGAGGCCCCGGTCCGTGGTCCCTGTTCCGTCACGTCCGACGTCGAGGTGGCTGGGTGTTCACTCATGCCGTCGACCCTACTGCCGAGGAAGTAGAAGGTTAACCTTCGAGCGGGTCAGGTCAGCTCATCGAGACGGTCCCAGAAGGAAGCGCGCAAGGTCCGGCGGACCACCTGGATATCGGTCTTCCATTCACCGATCTGCTGGGCGCAATCCTTCAGCAGCACCCGATCGATCTCCGGTGGCAACAGCGGACGGTCGGCCTGCAGCTCGGTGAGTTCGCGCTGGGTGGTGTTGACGTACCAGTTGTCCGCGACGCTGGCCCCGACTTCACCGACGGCCCGCAAAAGGGCGCTATCGCTGGCCTCGGGGGCCCCGGCCGTGGCCGCGGCGTTCTCTCGCGTGGAGGAGTGGACCAGCTGCGGTCCTGCCGATGGCACGTGGGGCAGCGGCCCGGTGTTCGGCGGGATGCGCACCGGGGACGGACCGGGCACAGGTCGCTGCGGGCGCACCGCAGGGGCCCCGGGCTTCACCGCCTGGACCGGGTCGGTTTCCAGCACGGGCCCGGATGCTTCACCCGGGGTGTCTTCCGGCATCGGATCGGCGGTGGCATGGACCCCGGGACCGGGCATGGACCCCTTGGTCACCGACCGGGTGAACATCGCCTCGAGCAACTCGGCGGGCAGCTCCGTGATGCCATCCACGCACAGGGCCAGGTGCTCGGCCACCGAGGCCAGCCCGATCCGGGTCTCGGGTTTGCGCAGTCCAATGAGCTTGACCTGCACGCCCATGTCCTGGGCCTCCTCCACGGCCTCGGCCAGGTCGTCGTCCCCGGAGACGAGGTAGACCACCGAAACGGCTCCGCTGCGGGCCAGCCCCACCAGGTCCAGGGCCAGCCGCAGGTCCACGCCCTTCTGCTCACCGCTGTAGGAGATCCGGCCCAGCCGCACCTTCACGCCGTCGACCATGCCGATGCGCTTATGCTGATCGGTGAACAGCCCGTCCCGGGAGGCGTCATACCAATACGTGCGCAGCATCGGCAGGGCACTGTCTTCCCGGGCAATGCCGGCAATGCCCTCCACGAGTCGTTCGTAGTCCACCCGGAAGGCCGAACGCAGCGAAGTGCCCGCCGTATGCTGCCCGCCGACGGCCAACAGGAACCCGGCATCCACGAAGATCGCACTTTGAGTCGTCATGGGCCATATCCTACGGGCAGCGGCCCCGGGCCCTCCCGGCCTACCCGTTCAGGTCAGGGCGGCCAGCAGCAGTGAATCCCCCAGGCCGTCCCAGCGGCCGGTGAGCTGTCCGTCACGTCCGTCGTGTCCGTCATGCCCGGACGCCGCGTGCGGGGTGCGGTAGACGGCGAGCGCCGGACCGTCGGTGGTGATCGTCGTGACGTGCCCGGCCCCCGGTTCCTCGCTCGTGGACGGGGCAGCCCTCGTGATGTCCGGCGCCGGCGCCGCGTGATCGCCGAACCCGTGGACGACGACGGTGCTGGGCTGGAGCACCAGGGTCCCGTCGATGTCACGGAACTGGTCGGCCCCCGCCTGGCCCCGGACGATGGTCCGGGCCAGTGCCGCGGCGTAGACGGGATCACCGGTGGCGTCGTAGATCCAGCGATGCCCGAGCACCGAATGTTCCATTTCCCCGGCCAGATGTTCTTCGGCCCCGGCCAGTTCGGCCCCCCGGTAGGTCAACGGCACCTGCAGGACGGTGCCGTCGGAGCGGCGGACCAGATGGGTTTCGATGCCGATCCTTTCGTCCGGGTCATCGAACCGGTAGGCGCCGATCATTTCGACGGAGTCGCCGTCGTCGACTCCCGACCAGGGTTGGCGGGCCAGCCAGGCGGTGACGATTTCTTGTTTTCCGGGGGTGAGCTCAGCACGGTAGACGATGGCCATGGCTTCACCGTAGGCCAGATCAGGGACCGGGGCGAGCGATCGGCCCCCGCAGCCGGGATGGTCCGGGAATCCCGCACGTCCTGCCCCATGGGCGCAGCCGATGCCGCGGGCATAGACTCTCCGCACGGTTCCATCCGCGCCACCCAGGAGGTCGTCATGCCCATGCCCGTCCCCAGCCCCGGTGCCCCCTGCTGGATCGATTTGATGTCCTCCCAACCCGAACGGGCCCGCGGCTTCTATGCAGCCGTGTTCGGCTGGACCTTCGACACCGCCGACCCGGCGCAGTCTGGCCGGTACTTCACCGCTTTCAAGGACGGCCTCCCCGTCGCCGGGATCGTGGGCAACGACGGCGAAGCCGGTCTCCCCGACACCTGGAGCACGTACCTGCGCGTGGAGGACATCGAGGCCACGCTCGCCGTTGCCGTCAGCCAGGGCGGAAAGATCATGGCCCAGACCACCGAGATCGTTCCCCGTGGCCGGGTGGCCCGGGCGCTGGATCCCTCCGGGGCTTCGGTGGGCCTCTGGGAAATCGCCGAGCACCGCGGATTCCGCCTCCATGGCGAACCGGGCGCCCCCTACTGGCATGAACTCCACGCCCGCAACTACGTGAAGACCGTGCAGTTCTACCAGCAGGTCTTCAGCTGGCAGACCACCGTCGTCTCCTACACCGACGACTTCCGCTACACGACGCTGGGCCAGGGGCCGGAGGCCAGCGCCGGAATCATCGATGCGGCCCCCTATCTGCGCACGGGCCACCCCTCCGCCTGGCAGGTCTACTTCCAGGTCGTGGACACCGAGGCAACGATCACCCGCGCGCTGGGCCTGGGAGCCAGCGTGATCGAACCGCCCGTCGACACGACGTTCGGCCGGGTCGCCGCCTTATCGGATCCGACCGGTGCACTGTTCAAGATCGCCCAGCCGTCGCCGTGAAGCCGGTCTCTGCGGGGTCCTCACTCGCTGTGGCGGCCGTAGCTGAGGACCATGTTGCCCTTGCTGGTCCGGCGGGAATCCTGCAGCACCAGTCGGGTGACCGGGTCGCTGGCTTCGAACAGATGCTTCCCCGCCCCGGCGATGACCGGGTGGACCATCAACTGCAAGGAGTCCAGCAAGCCGGCGAAGAGGAGCTGGCGGACGACCGAGATGCTGCCGCATACGGAAACGTCCCCGCCGTCGGATTGGCGCAGGTCGCGGACGAAGTCCTCCAACGGGTCCTGGATCAGCGTCGAGTTCTGCCATTCGAGCTCACCGCCCAGCGTCCGGGAGGCCACGAACTTCTCCACGGGGTTGATGAAGGCCGCAAACGGGTCGTCCTGCCCGGCCTTCGGCCAATGTCCCGCCCATTCCTGGTAGCTGTGCCGCCCGAGCAGGACGGTGTCCGTCTGCTCCATCATGGAGTTCATCCCCGCACCGAGTTCCTCGTCGAAACGGTCGAACTGCCACAGATGGGGCGATTCGACGACGCCGTCAACCGATTGGAACAGTCCTACCTTGACCTCGCGCATGCTGCCTCCGTCATCTCTTTCGGTCCTCCGCCGTCCCTGGCTCGATCATCTGCCGCCCATCGGCGGGCGTCAAGGGAGAGGCCCGGATGCCCGAGCCTCCTCGGACCGTTCAGTTGGCGAAGACGTCCTGCAGTCGCCCCCACTTGTCCCATAGGGCCACCGAGTCCCCGCCCTTATTCAGGATCGATGCCGAGCCGCCGTTGAAGTAGGCCGTGGCGGTGTTGGTTCCGGGGCCGGTATGGACCCGCAGTTCCCCGCCCGGAGGGATCCGGTAGCCGGCGCCGACCCGCAGGGTGTTGTTCGCGGCGTCGCGGAGCAGCACCCCGGAGGCGTCGATCGCATGGTCGGAGGCGTTGCGGATCACGACATGCTCCCCCGCGTCGAATGCCACGTCGTCCCCGGGCGGATCATTCACCGCCTCGGAGATCTGCAGGCCACGAGCCCGCGGGAACGGGGGCCTCCCGGCCTGGAGTCGCACGCTTTGTTGCGGGAAGTCCCCGGTCACCATGTCCACTCCCAGGTCGACGGCGATGGTGATGGCTTCGGGTGAGTTCGCCGTATAGACCCCCAGACCCAGGCCTGCCGCGTGGACCCGGTCGACCGCGCCGGGGGTCAGGGTGCGGTAGTTGGTGCCCACCGAGTCGGCGAAGCCGGACCAATCGGCCAGGGTTTGTTCATTCGGCACGGTGCCGACCAGTTGTTGCAAGTCAATTCGTGGTGCCAAGGCAGCAAACCGGCGGTTGGAGGAGGCGTCGAAACCCAGCACGTGGACCTTCCCGGCGTCCACCAGCCGTTTCCATGCCGGATGCCCGGACAGCTTTCGTGCCACGAGCGCTTCGATGCCCGGGGAGTTCTTCGGCGACTTGATCTCCAGGTACACCCCGGTCCGGCGGTTCGCGATACGGGCCAGGTCATCCAGATGCGGGATCCGCGCCCCGGTGAACCGTCGGCCGAAGGAGGAGCCGACCTCCAGAGCCCGCAGTTCCTTCCAGGTGAATGAGGTGATCGGATCCTTCTCCCGACCGGGATAGACCTCCTCGACATTGGTCGTGCGTGCCGGAGTGTTGTCATGGAAGAGGAAGGGCACCCCGTCGGCGCTGAGCTGCACATCGGTTTCGATGAAGTCGACGCCGGCAGCCCGGCCCGCCCTGAAGGCGGCCACCGTGTTTTCCGGTGCCACCCCGGCGGCTCCACGGTGCCCGATCAATAGCGGACCCGCCGACGAAGGTCGCAGTTTCGTGGCCTCCGGTGCCACGGCATGCGCCGGGGCGGCGGCGGCAGGGACCATCGCGGCCGGGATCACCAGAACCGCGACGAGGAGGATGAGGACTGTCAGCGGTCGGCGGGGTTTCGGAGAGGACGTGAGGCAAAATGCCATGGGTTTCGGTTCCTTCGGCGTTCGGGGTGCGGGTGCTCCACGTCCATGTTGGCCACCCCGGACAACGGCCGGATCAACGGCCGGTGAACTCGTCATGAAGGCCCCCACGGCAACGGCCAAACGGTTCCGTTCATCCTCTGGATTCGGGGGATATTCGGCGTATCCTGAAGGAACCAGCAGCTTCTGCCGGGTTGACGAGGAGGTCATCATGAGCCTGTTCAGAAGGCACCGGATCCACGAGAAGGTCATTGCGCCCGCTGCACATGCCGCAAAGGCGACGGCGGAACAGACACCGGTTTCCCCGATCTACAAATATCGGGTCGACGAGGAACTGGCCACCCGGATCGCCCTGAAGGCGTATGGCGCGGGGGGCGACGGCAAACCGAACATCCCGCGGATGCCGCTCAGCGGATAGCCGACCTCGACCCCATCGACCCGCGCCACCTACCAAGGAGTGTTCATGAAGGCCCTCACCGTCACGCCGGGAAGCAAGGATTCGCTGACCCTGCAGGAGGTGGGGCCTCCCGACCCATCCGAAGGCAGCATCCTGGTCGATGCGCTGGCCATCGGGCTATGCGGGACCGACCGGGAGATCATCAACGCCGAGTACGGCACCGCCCCCGAGGGCAAGGACGTGCTGGTCATCGGCCATGAGAACCTCGGCCGGGTCCGTGAGGCCCCCGCGGGTTCCGGCTTCTCCGCCGGTGACCTGGTCGTCGGCATCGTCCGTCGCCCCGATCCCGTCCCGTGCGCTGCCTGCGCCGCGGGTGAATGGGATATGTGCTTGAACGGGAAGTACACCGAACACGGCATCGCCTCCTTGGACGGCTTCGGCCGCGAACAGTGGCGCGAGGAGCCGGGACATCTGGTCACGCTCGATGCCGCCCTGGCCGAGGTCGGGGTCCTGCTGGAACCCACGACGATCGTGGCCAAGGCCTGGGAACAGATCGAACGCATCGGATCCCGTGCCTTCTTCGACCCGAGGGTCGTCGCCGTCACCGGCGCGGGACCGGTCGGCTTGCTGGCGGCGTTGCTGGGGGTGCAGCGCGGATACGAGGTCCACGTCTACGACATCGTCACCGACGGGCCGAAACCCCGTCTGGTGGCCGATCTGGGGGCGCACTTCCATACCGACTCACTGCCGGAATCGGGGCTGGAACCCGATATCGTCATCGAATGCACCGGGGTGGCCCCGGTGATCGTGGACGCCATCGCCAACAACGGCAAGAACGCGGTCGTCTGCCTGACGGGGGTTTCGAGTGTCGGCGGGAAGACCCCGCTCGATGTCGGGCAGATGAACCGTACCGCGGTGCTGGAGAACGACGTCGTCTTCGGTTCCGTCAACGCCAACCGACGCCATTACGAGCAGGGCGCCGATGCCCTGGCGAAGGCGGACTCCGAGTGGTTGGCCCGGTTGATCAGCCGCCGCCACCCGATGGCGGACTACGCTGGGGCCTTAGAGCATCGTGACGGTGACGTGAAGGTCGTCATCGACATCGCCAAGCCCTAGCGAGCCCCGAAGGGACCCATGCAACGCAATTTCCCCCAGCTCTCCGAGCTGCGTCCGCTCATGCAGTTCGAACGCCCGAGCCTGGACTTCCGGGCCCACCGACTGGCGAAGGCGGCCGACCTCTGGGACCTGCGCCGGATCGCCCGGCGACGGACCCCCAAACCCGCTTTCGACTACGTGGATGGTGGCGCCGGGAACGAGGAGACGCTGCGCCGCAACCGGCAGGCCTTCTCCGATGTGGAGCTGGTTCCCGGGATCCTCGGCGGGCACCCCGCAGTCGATCTGTCCACGACGATCGCCGGGGCACGGTCCTCCCTGCCGGTGGGCATCGCCCCGACGGGCTTCACCCGTTTCATGCACGCCGAAGGCGAGGAGGCCGGGGTCGGGGCCGCTGCGGATACCGGCATCCCCTATACGCTCTCGACGATGGGCACCCGGTCCATCGAGGAGGTCGCCGCCTTCCAGCCCGCAGCCCGTCGTTGGTTCCAGCTCTACCTCTGGAACGACCACGCAGCCTCGCTCGACCTGGTCAACCGGGCCGCGGCCGCCGGCTACGACACCCTGATGGTCACCGTGGACACCGCCATTGCCGGTCAACGCCTGCGCGATGTGCGCAACGGCATGACCATCCCGCCGAAATTGAACCTCAAGACGGTGCTCGACGCCTCCTACCGTCCCGAGTGGTGGTTCAACTTCCTGACCACCGATTCGCTGAAGTTCGCCTCGCTCAGCGGCACCTCGCATTCACTGCCCGAACTGATCAACTCGATGTTCGACCCGACGCTGTCGCTGCAGGACCTGTCCTGGCTGCGTTCGGTGTGGCCGGGCCAACTCTTCGTCAAGGGGATCCTCACCGCGCAGGACGCGTCCAAGGCCCTGGATGCCGGTGCCGATGGCCTGATCGTCTCCAACCATGGTGGCCGCCAACTCGACCGCGCCCCCGCGAGCCTGCAGGCACTGCGCGAGGTCCGCGAGGCCGTGGGCCCCGACGTGGAACTCATCCTCGATTCGGGCCTCATGTCTGGAGGGGACATCGCCGCCGCACTCTGCGCCGGCGCCGATTTCACGCTGATCGGCAGGGCCTACATGTATGGGCTGATGGCCGGGGGGCGTGAAGGAGTGCAGCGGGCGTTGGACATCCTCGCCGAGGAGCTGCGGGTGGCCACCACCTTGCTGGGTGTCTCCTCCGTCGCCGAACTCGGCCCGCAGCATCTACGGATGCACTGGCGGGGCCCGCAGGCCCGGCCTACAGCCCGTCCTTGACCTTCAGCACGCGCAAGGCGGCCTCGTCGATCCTGGCCTTGAAGTCGGGGTCCGCCTTCGCCTCGGCGACGAGCCCAGCGGTGATGGGTCCGATGGCGGCCTGATTAACGCAGAGCATCATGGTGCCTCCGGCGTCGAAGAACTTCTTCGCCCGGGTCGCGTATTTCCAATCACGGAACTGGGTGGCATCGCACATGTCGTCGGAGATGACGATCCCGTCGAAGCCCTGGTCGTCGCGCAGCATCTTGTTGATGACGGTATCGGAGAAGGCCGCCGGGTTCTTCGCGTCGATCCGGGAGTAGTAGGCGCTGGAGAGCATGATGAAGTCCGCCCCGTCGTCGATCCCTGCCTGGAACGGCTCGAGCGTCGCGTCCTCGCGGGTCGTGACGGTGTCGGTGACCCCGTGGGAGACGTCGGTGTTCCGGCTGACCCGCCCCAGCCCGGGATAGTGCTTCATGACCGGGGCGACTCCCGCGGATTCCATTCCCGCGGCAAAGGCCGAGGACCCGGCCTGGGCGCTGCCCGGGGTCTTTCCGTATTCCCGCCCGAACGCGCCGATCGGGGCGTTGGCGGCACCGATGGAGGCAGGAACGGTATCGGCGACCGGGGCCAGGTTGATGTTGATGCCCGATTGCGCCAGTTCCTTCCCCCAGCCGGTGGCCCGGCGTTCCAGTGTCTTCGGATCCCAGGAACCCTGGGTCAGTCCGGCGGGGATGGTGGAATAGCCGGGGCCCTTCAGGACCTGGACCTTGCCGCCCTCCTGGTCGGTGGAGATGAACTGCCCGACCCCACCGGTGGTCTTCTTCGAGACGGTCGCCTTGATCTTCTTCACCGCCGCGGCGGTGCCCTTCAGCCCCACGGTGCTGCGGCCCTTGAGGAAGACGTTGCCCACATGGTTCTTCTGCAGGATCCCCAGGTCCGAGGCGGTGGCTCCCGTGGCGGGGACCCCCATCATGAGGACCTGCCCCACGCGTTGTTCCAGACTCAGGGTGTCGAGGCGCTCCTGCGCGGCGGTTTCCGCCGCGGGAGTCCCGGGCGAGGCCGCATCCGCCGAGGCCGGGGTGGAACCCGCATGGCCCGGGGTTTGCGTCGCTGTCGGGGACCCGGTCCCGGACGAACTGGCACCGGACGAAGCAGCACCGGCGGATCCGCTGGAAGCGGTCCCGGCCCCCGGCGTCGTGCAGGCGGCCAACGGCAGGGCGGCGCAGATCAACGCGGCCGTGGCCACGTTCCTCAAATGTCTTTTCATCATGCCCTTTCGGCGGGTTCGCAGGCAGACCTGAGGCTCCAGTGTAGTTGGGGTCCGCTCTGGCCTCGTGGCTACTGCCCCGCCAGCACGCCCAGGACGATGAACCCGGAAATCGCGAAGAACGGCAGGCACAACACGGCATTGAGGACCCGATGCTCGTTGATGATCGCCACGAACTCCCGCAGGAAGGCGCTGGGGACGTAGTAGCGGGCGGTCGGGGACCCGACCACCTGGGCATCGACGTCGTATTTGCGGGCCAACAAGGCTGCCCGCAGCACATGATAATTATTGGTCACCACCAGCAACGGTCCGGGACGCCCCGCGGCGTTCTGGACCTCGCGGGAGAAGCGCAGATTCTCCCGGGTCGTCTTCGCCTGGTTCTCCGGGACGACGTCGGCCGCGGGAATTCCTGCCTCGTACAGGTATTCGGCCATCCCCTCCCCTTCGGTCCGCGACTCGTCGTGGCCCTGGCCTCCCGAGGGGATCAGCACCGGTTTCGGATCCGGTGCCTGCCGATGGAGTTCAACCGCCTTGTCCAGCCGGCTGGCCAACAGCGGGGGGACCTTTCCGCCGATCAACCGCGAGCCCAGGATCGTGATGGCTTCGGGGTGGATGTCGTGCTCCATGCGGCCGTAGGCCACGGCGTAGGCGAGGAAGATGACGAAGACGACCCCGAGATAGCCGCAGAGGAAGAAGAGCAGGAACGCCAGTCCCACCAGCAGGGGCTGGAGCGTGAGCACCAGCAGCAGGGCGAGGACCGGCAGCACGAGCATCGCGATGCCCAGCACCAGGGTCAGCAGGTTCCCCAGCCGGCGGCCCTCGCTGCGCATCATGGTCAGCCCGTTGGCGATGAGGAATCCGGCCAGGACGATCACCGCCAACGGCACCAGGGCGAGGATGCCCAGGGTGATGTAGTCGAAGACCGGGGACCAGCTGCTCAACAGGGCCGTGGCCCCGGTGAGTGCGAACCAGATGGCTGCGACCAGGACGACGCCGTTGCGCAGCATGCGCCGGTCCTTGCGGCGCAGCCAGACGTAGAGCAGGCCCAACAGGGCGGCAATGATCAGGAAACTCACCCGGCCAGACTAGCAAGGCAGCCTGACTAGACTGGAGCCGTGCAGCAGAGTCCAAAATCCCCGCCGGGCAGTACCGATGCCTCCATCGCCGCTCTCTACCACTATCCAGTCAAGGGCCTGTCCCCGCAGCCGCTCTCCGAGGTCGGGCTCCACGCCGGGCACGGCTTCCCCGACGACCGGATCTACGCACTCGCCCGGGCCGGGGGGAAGTACGTCCCGGACACGGCGCAGAACCTGGGCAAACAAAACTTCCACGTCCTGGCCCGTGACTTCGCGCTGGCCGGATTGCGCAGCCACTACGACTCCTCCTCACGGACGATCTCTCTCACCCGCCCGCAGGGTGATGACGCAGAGGCGGTACACGCCGATCTGTCCACCTCCACCGGCCGCGACCGGTTGGCGTCGATGGTGGCCGAACTGCTGGGTCTGGCCGGGGACGCCGCGCCGGTCATCGCCCACGAATCCGGCCGGCGTTTCCCTGATCTGCTCTCCAAGGGCGATGAGGAAGCCCAAGCCGTGTCCATCATCAACCTGGCCTCCGTCCGTGAACTGGCCCGGATCACCGGCGTCCCGGTGGACCCGCTGCGTTTCCGCGCCAACATCTACCTCGACGGATTGCCGCCCTGGGCCGAACGGCACCTGCCGGGCCGTTCGATGCTGGCCGGAGGTGCCCGGCTGGAGGTCTTCCAGGAGATCGGCAGGTGCCCGGCCACCGAAGTGGATCCGGTGAGCTCGAAACGTGATCTGCCGGTCCTGCAATTGCTCCACGACGCCTTCGGGCACACCATCATGGGCGTCTACGCCCACGTGCGGACCGATGGAACGCTCACCCGGGGCACTGCCGTCGTTCGGGAATAACCATGGCCGGGACCGGGTGGGCAGGACTACGATCAAACCACGTCGACCCCCCGGATGGAGGCAGCAATGACCGATCCCTCCACCGGTTCCCTGCGCACGGAGGCCTATATCGACGGCCGGTTCCGTCCCGCCGCCGGCGGGGCCACGTTCACGGCGCTCTCCCCCGCCACCGGTCAGCCGATTGCCCGGGTGGCCGCCTGCGGGCCCGCGGACGTCGATGCCGCCGTGGCCAGCGCCCGCACCGCCTTCGATTCCGGCGTCTGGTCCGATGCCGACCCCATCGAACGCCAGCAGGTGCTGCTGCGCCTGGCCGATCTCATCGAGGCGGCCACCGCCGAGCTGGCCGGGCTGGAATCGGTGGATGCGGGCCGTCCGCTGGCCGACTGCCACGAGTTCGACCTCCCCGACACGATCGGCACCATCCGCTGGTATGCCGAAGCCATCGACAAGGTCTTCGGCAAGGTCGCCCCCACCGGGCCCGGGGCGCTGGGACTCATCGTCCGCGAGCCGATCGGTGTGGTCGGGGCGGTCCTGCCCTGGAACTTCCCGGCCGCCATGCTCGCCTGGAAGATGGCCCCGGCCCTGGCCGCCGGGAATTCGTTGGTGGTCAAACCCCCCGAGTTGGCTTCCCTGTCCACCTTGCGGATCGCAGAACTGGCCACCGAGGCAGGCGTACCCGACGGGGTGTTCAACGTGGTTCCCGGGCTCGGGCCCGTTGCCGGGAAGGCCCTGGGCCTGCATATGGACGTCGATATGATCTCCTTCACCGGTTCCACCTGGACCGGCCGGGAATTCCTGCGTTACGCCGCCGAGAGCAACCTGAAGAACATCACCTTGGAATGCGGGGGCAAGTCGCCGCAGATCGTGCTGGCGGATAACGCCGACCGCCTGCCCCAGGTGGCCGCCGATCTGGCCGAGGCCGCGTTCTGGGCTTCTGGGCAGAACTGTTCGGCGGGTTCACGGATCCTGGTGCATGAATCGCTCAGGGCCGACTTCGTGGCCGAGCTGGTGCGCCAGGCCGGCCAGCGGATCGTCGGGGACCCCGCCGAACCCGAGACGATCCTCGGTCCGCTGATCGAGGCCGACGCGCTGGCCAGGGCCCTGCGTTTCATCGAAGATGCCCGCACGGCCGGGGCCCGGATCGCCGCCGGAGGACGGGCCCTGTTCGAAGACAGCGGCGGCTGGTATCTCGGCCCGACCGTCATCGACGAGGTCACCGCCGGGATGGCGATCGCCCGTGAGGAGGTCTTCGGCCCCGTCGTCGCGGTGATCGGGTTCCAGGACGAGGCCGAGGCGTTGGCCCTGGCCAACGACACCACCTACGGGTTGGCCGCGACCATCTGGTCCCACGACATCGATCGGGCCATCCGGCTGGCCCGTGGGGTGCGGGCCGGCACCGTGGCCGTCAACGGCTACAGCGAAGGCAACATCACCACCCCGTTCGGTGGCTACCGGGCCTCGGGCTTCGGGGGGCGCGACAACGGGTTGGAAGCCTTGGAACAGTACACCCAGCTCAAGACGATCTGGGTGACCGTCAGGTCGTGATGACCACGATCAGGGCCAGCACGCCCAGGATCATGACGGCGCCGGCGGTCCAGAAGATGGCGGCCACATCGGCCTCCAGGCGCCCCTCGGCGATGCCACGGGTGCGGGCGGAGTAACGGCGGCGCTGCGTCACGTAGATGGACAGCGCCCCCAGGCCCCCCACGGCCACCAGGATCAGGATCGAGGGGCCGTAATGGTGCATCCAGCGCATGAACACGGCGCTGACCACGAACAGCGACAACGTGGTCCGGCCCCAGGACATGACGGTGCGTTCGGGTTGCAGTCCCGGGTCCTGGTGGCCGCGCGTGATGGGGATGGTCATCGAGGGACCTATCCGGAGACGACGAGGACGACGACGATGACCGCCGCGGCCAGTGCCCCGCCGATGCCCAGCAGCGGCACGATCGCCGGGAACGGCAACGGACGGTGGTTGCGCATGCTCGACTCGATCCGCAGCCAGCGGAACACCGCCCCGGCACTGATCAGCAGGCCCAGGCAGATGACCAGGATCGAGATGGCCTTGCGCAGGTCGGTGGGAAAGGCGTCGAAGGCGAAGGCCTCCAAGGCGATTCCACCGGCCAGGAAGGCCAGCGAAGTGCGGATCCAAGCCAGGAACGTGCGTTCGTTGGCCAGGGTGAACCGCGGGTCGGGTTCGTTGCCGCTGGGTAGCGCCTTGCGTGCCAGCCATCCGCGTTCGCCTTCGTCGGCCACCGTCGTCCTCCCGCTGTTGCCCCAGCCGCCACCGGCTGCTCTCGCTGGAAATCCTACCGGTCACAGGCCTCGCCCGCCGGGTGGAAACCGTGCGGGGAATAATGACGACCGCATCACGTTAACTTGAGTGACATACACTCAGGTCTATACTTGAGCGTAAGACACTCAAGTTCCTTGGAGGGAAAATGCCAGCGTTCTTCGGACCCACCGGATCGGGAAGCGGCTCGTTTGATGACTTCCTGGCCCGCTACCTGCAGGGCCAGCGAGCCGCAGCCGCAGGCCGCCCCATCGACATCACCCGGCTGCTCAGCCGGCGCACGCACGAACTGCTCGGGCAGGCGGCGGCCTTCGCCGCCGAACACGGCCATGCCGAGGTCGACGCCCTGCACCTGCTGCGGGTCCTCGTGGCCCAGGACGGGCCGGCCGCCCAGTTGCGGGCCGGCGGCATCGACGTGGAGGCCATCGCCCGCAACGCGGAACAGCGTCTGCCGCAATCCTCCGACCGCCCCACCGGCGGGGCCCCGGCACTGACGGCTTCGACCCAACGGGCCCTGCTCGACGCCCGCCAGGTCGCCCGCGCCTTCGGCTCGACCTACATCGACCCCGAGCACCTCTTCGTCGCCTTCGTCGTCAACCAGGACTCCCCCGCCGGGCAGGTCCTCGCCGCCTCCGGGGTGACCCCCGAAACGTTGCAGAACATCGGGGCCGCCGCCCAGCAGGAAGCCTCCGGCCCCCAGGACGGCCCCGCGCAGACCGGGGCCCCGACCGATTCACCGACCCCGATGCTGGACACCTACGGCACGGATCTGACCGCACTGGCCCTCGAGGAGAAACTGGACCCCGTGATCGGCCGGCAGGAGGAGATCGAGCAGACCATCGAGATCCTGGCCCGTCGCATGAAGAACAACCCGGTGCTCATCGGCGAAGCCGGCGTCGGCAAGACCGCCGTCGTCGAGGGCCTGGCCCAGGCCATCACCGCCGATTCGATCCCCGCCCAGCTGCAGGGCAAACGCGTCATCTCCCTGGACCTGCCGGGCATGCTCGCCGGCACCCGCTACCGCGGGGACTTCGAGGAACGCCTGACCAAGACCATGGACGAAATCGCGGCCGGGGACGGCGAGTACATCGTCTTCATCGACGAGCTGCACAACGTGGTCGGCGCCGGCGGCTCCGGGGAAGGCGGCATGGACGCCGGGAACATCCTCAAGCCGCGGCTGGCCCGCGGGGAACTGCGGCTCATCGGCGCCACCACGTTGGCCGAGTACCGCAGCGTGGAGAAGGACCCGGCATTGGAGCGCCGCTTCCAGCCCGTCACGGTCGGCGAACCCTCCCAGGAGGATTCCGTGAAGATCCTCACCGGTCTGGCCGGCCGCTACGCCGAACACCACCAGGTGACCTATACCGAAGGTGCCCTGCGGGCCGCCGTCGACCTCTCCTCCCGCTATCTCACCGACCGTTTCCTGCCCGATAAGGCGATCGACCTGATCGACCAGGCCGGGGCGCGTCTGAGCCTGCGGCGCGGCCCGACCGTCGACGTCCAGGCGCTGCGCCGCGAGCTGGAGACCCTGCGCGAACGCAAGAACGACGCCATCGCGGCCGAACGCTTCGAGGACGCCGGATGGCTGCGCGATGAGATCGCCGCGCTGGCCGAGCACCTCGACGAGCTGACTGCCGGGACGCAATCCGACGGCACCGACGACGACACCGACGGCACCAGCGTGGTGGACGAGGAGCAGATCGCCCAGATCATCGCCCGGGCCACCGGCATCCCCGCAGCCCGGTTGACCGAGGGCGATCGGGCCCGGCTGGCGAAGCTGGAGGAGGAACTGCATGAGCGCGTCATCGGGCAGGACGATGCGGTGGGCGTCATCGCCAAATCCGTACGGCGCAACCGCACGGGCATGGGCGATGCCTCCCGTCCCGTGGGCAGCTTCATGTTCCTGGGGCCCACCGGGGTCGGCAAGACCGAGTTGGCGAAGTCGCTGGCCCAGTCGCTGTTCGGCCGCGAGGAGGCGCTGCTGCGCTTCGATATGAGCGAATTCGGTGAACGGCATACCGTCTCGCGGTTGGTCGGGGCCCCTCCGGGCTACGTCGGCTACGGCGAGGCTGGACAGCTGACCGAACGGGTGCGCCGCAACCCGTATTCGGTGCTGCTGCTCGACGAGATCGAAAAGGCGCACCCCGACGTGTTCAACCTGTTGCTGCAGGTGCTCGACGACGGCCGGCTCACCGACGGGCAGGGCCGGACCGTGGACTTCCGCAACACGGTGGTCATCATGACCTCCAACCTGGGCTCCGAGTTCCTGGCCAGCAAGACCGGCGCCCTGGGCTTCAACGCCCAGTCCGGCGAGGGGGCCGGCGGTTTCGGCTCCGAGAAGGCGCTCCGCGATCGGGTCATGGGCCGGCTGCGCGAGACCATGCGTCCGGAATTCCTGAACCGCATCGACGAGATCGTGTTGTTCCGCAAGCTCGAGCAGGAGCAGCTGCGCCAGATCGTGTCCATCCAACTGCGTGACACCGAAGCCCGGCTCGAAGCCCAGGGAATCGGCCTGGACGTGGAGGATGCGGCCATCGGGTGGATTGCCGAGCACGGTTACGAGCCCGAATACGGGGCCCGTCCGCTGCGTCGGGTGATCCAGCGCGAGGTCGATGACCCGATCGCCGACCTGCTGGTCGCCGAAGCGGTCCGGGACGGTGGCAGGATCACCCTCCGGGTCGAGGAGGGCGCACTGCGCGTCGCGGCCTCCTCCACCCGCCCGGCGCTGGCCGCCTAGGTAGGTATCCCCGGGCTCCCGCCGGGACGACGAACGCCCCCGGACCATGGCTTCCATGGTCCGGGGGCGTTGTCGTGACAGGTCCTGTCCGGGGGCTCAGCCGGGGAACGGCGCGTTGGGGATGTCGGGATTCCCGTCCTCGTCCTCATCGCCGTAGGCCTCCATCGCCAGCTCGTCGGCGGTGTCTTCGTCACCGTGGACGGGAATGGACTCGGAGTCGATCTCGGTGGGGCCGTCGACGTCGCGGCGCCTCTCGTGCTCGGTGGCCTCCGGCTGGGGCAGCTGCGTCCCGTCCATGCCCATCCCGGCTTGCGAGACGGCGTCCTGGTGGTGGTGTTCGTGGGTACCCATCGTGTCCTCCTCGACATATCGGTCCGGGCCCGCGGTGCCACCTGCCCCCGTGACGACGTTTCGGGCTCTTCTTCCAGCCTACGACCGTGACGGTATTAGTCCAGTTCCTCCGGGTCCAGACCCCCGCGGCCGATGCCGGCATAGACGCCCGGCCGGGCCGATCGCAACCAGTAGGCACCGAGGACACCGAGGAGCCCCGGGACCACGATGATGGCCGGAAGCAGCCAGCTGAGCATCCCGGGTTCCTCCAACCCGATGAGCACATCGAAGTTCGCGACGATCATTCCGAACACCGCGGTCAGCGATACCCCGGCCAGCAGCGGTGCGACCATCGTCGTCCAGGCCCCGGGTCTGGTGGGCTGGCGGCGGAAGAAGCCGATGACGGCGAAGGACGTCAGGGCCATCAGCAGCACCAGACCGAACGCGCCGGTGTTGGTCAGCCAGGTGAACAGGGTCAGGACCGGGAACAGCTCCCCGTATTCGTGGCCGGTTCCTGCCACGGCGAAGACCACCAGGACGACCAGTGCGAGCACCGACTGTGCGATCGAACCGGCCAAGGGGGCCCGGGTCCGGGCGGACACCGCGGCCAGTTTCGCCGGCAGGACGTTTTCGCGTCCCAGCGAGAAGATGTAGCGGGCCACGACGTTGTGGAAGGCCACCAGGGCGGCCAGCAGGCTGGTGATGAACAGCAGGTTGGCCAGATCGACGAACCAGACGGCTGCGTGGTCGGCGAAGTACACGAACATCAGGTCCGGCCCGAATTCCTCCGACCGGCCGATCACCTGGCTCTCGCCTTCGGCAATGGTCATCGCCCAGGCGGAGAAGGCGTAGAAGGCGGCAATGACGACGACGGCGATATAGGTCGCCCGGCGGGCGGTGTTGCGCGGATCCTTGACCTCTTCGTTGTAGATGGCCCCTGATTCGAAGCCCATGAAGGCCGCGACGCTGAAGGCCAGGGCCGCCCCGACACCGGTGGTGAACAGCGATCCCGGTTCCAGCGAGGCGGTGCTGATTCCTTCCGGGGCGGTGCCGAAGGCGAACACGTCGTAGATGATGACCACGACGAATTCGAGCGCGACCAGCACGCCCAGCACCTTGGCCGAGAGGTCGACCTTGTTCACCCCCAGGATGCCCACGATGAGCCATCCGGCCAGCGAGCAGACCCACCAGGGGATTTCCAGCCCCATCGACCCTGCCAGGAACGAGGACAAGGCGAAGCCGAACAGGCCGTTGATGCCGATCTGCATGGCGTTGTAGGACAGCAGGGCCACCCAGGCGGATCCGACTCCCGCCGGCTTGCCCAGCCCGCGGGAGATATAGGCGTAGAACGCCCCGGCGTTGCGGACGTGTCGGCTCATCGCCAGATAGCCGACGGCAAAGATGACCAGGACCGCACCGAGCAGGATGAAGGACAGCGGGACCCCCAGCAGACCGGTGACCGCGAAGTTGCTGGTCACCCCGCCGGCGACGACGGTCAACGGGGCGGAGGCGGCGATGATCATGAAGACCAGGGCCGGGATCCCGAGTCGGCGTTGCCCCAACCCGGTTCCGGCGGACGGGTCCCGTCCGGCCTGTTGCTGGGTCTTGGTGGTGGTCATGGTTCCTCCTGGTGATGACAGCACGGCGTGATGGGACCGGCATTACAGACCACTGTGCCCCGGATCACAGCCGGTGGGCTTGGCTTTGCGCGACGCCCCCTTGTCCCCGGGCGCAGGCAGGACGCAACGGAGTAGCGTGATCAGCGTGAAGCCATCGAATACCCCCGTCATCCATGTCAGCGCCGTCGTCCTCAGGGATTCCTCCGGGGCGCTGCTGACCGTGCGCAAGGCAGGCACCAGCCGGTTCATGCTCCCCGGAGGCAAGCCCGAGGCGGGCGAGAGTCCCGCCATCACGGCATTGCGTGAATGTTCCGAGGAGCTGGGCGTGGAGCTGGACCCCGCGGACCTTCGTGAACTCGGGGTCTTCCGCTGCCGCGCCGCCAACGAGCCGGGCCACGAGGTCCAGGCGACCGTCTTCGAACATCCGGAACTGGTCGCGGCATACCCCGCCGCCGAGATCGCCGAATTGCGCTGGCTGGACCCCACGGCGGTCCCCCTGCCCGGGGACCTGGCCCCGCTGCTGGCCGAGCAGGTCATCCCCGCCCTGCAGGACCGGGGCCGGAGGCCCATCGGCCGGATCGCCTTATTCACCGGTTCCCGGACCGGCCACGGAGGCACCTACCTCGAGGCCACCTCCACGCTGGGCTCCCGGCTGGCCGAAACCGGTGTCGGCATCGTCTACGGCGGCGGGCAGGTGGGGCTCATGGGGGTCCTCGCCGACGCCGCCCTGGCCCGCGGCGGAACGGTCACCGGCATCACGACGGAAGCGCTTTTCGAGGGCGAGACGGCCCATGCGTCGTTGACGCGGTTGGAGGTCGTGGCCACCATGCATGAGCGCAAGCAACGCATGGCCGACCTCTGCGACGCCTTCGTCGCATTGCCCGGCGGGGCGGGAACGCTCGAGGAGTTCTTCGAAGCCTGGACCTGGCAGCATCTGGGCATCCATGCCAAGCCCGTGGCCCTGTACAACGTCGCGGGGTTCTGGGATCCACTCCTGGCCATGATCGAGACCATGGTCGAGCGCGGGTTCCTGGCTCCGCTGTACCGGGACACGTTGATCGTCAGCGACGATCCCGACGACCTGCTGGACCAGCTCGGCACCTGGCGACCCCCGACCCCCAAATGGTCCGAATAGCCGGTCCCGCCGCCCTCTGACCGGTCCGTGCTCCCGGGTCCGCGACCCTTCCCGCAGCCGAGCCCGGGCAGCAGGGGCTTGCCACAACGCGATGCCGACCGTATATTCTACAGACATAGAAAAAAGGTGTGACGTGCTCCACAGCACGGCATCATCGCTCGGCAGCGCCCGGGGCTCCGGCCCTGACGGGCCCACCCAGGGCCTCCGCGTTGCCGCTGCCCCACCCTGCCTCCAGAAAGCGGTCCCCATGTCTGCCAAGGTCTTGATTGTCGGAGCCGGTTTCGCCGGCCTGGTCGCTGCACGCGAACTGCAAACCGCGGGTGTGGAGGTGGAGATCTTCGAGGCCCGGGACCGGATCGGCGGCCGGGCCTGGACCGAGGAGCGCATGGGCCTCCCCCTGGAGATCGGCGCGACCTGGGTCCATTGGATGCAACCGTTCGTCTGGACCGAGATCATCCGCTACGGCCAGGAGATCTATCCCAGCCCGGACTACGATCGTGCCTACTGGTTGACCTGCGGAACGGTCCACGAGGGGACCGAGGCGGAGTTGGATGCCAAACTGCAGCGCCCCCAGGCACGGATCTTCGAGGGCTCGCAGGAGTTCTTCCCGTACCCGCATGAGCCCCTGCACGTGCTCAGCCCGGACTACGACGGCTCCCCCGAGGTGGCTGAACGCTTCCGCCAGGCCGATCGGGGCAGTGTCCTCGATACCCTGCGCGACGGGGACTTCAGCCAGGAGGAAATCGATCTGGCCGACGCCTACTGGTCCGCCGGCTACAACGGCCATACGGCCACCGCCTCTCCGCTCATGGCCAAGCACTGGGCCGCACTCAGCGATCACCGTCTGTCCCTGCTCGATGAGCAGACGCTGAAGTTCAAGCTCAAGAACGGCATGCGTGGGATCTACGAGCCTCTGGCCGCGGATTTGCGCTGCCCCATCCACCTGGAGACGGCTGTGGAGCAGATCGTCCATGACGGCGCCGGCGTCCGCCTGACGACCGCCGACGGTGCGGTGCACGCGGCGGACGCGGGCATCGTCACCGTGCCGTGGGGCGCACTGAAGAACCTCGACTTCTCCCCCGGGCTTTCGGCCGACCAGCAGCGGCTGGTGGGCCAAGGATCGAATTCCACCGGGTTCAAGATCTGGATCAAGGTCAAGGGCCACCACAACTTCCTGGCCACCGCCCCGTCGGGGAATCCGTTGGCGATGATGAAGAGCGAGTACTTCCTGGAGGACGGCACGACCGTCCTGGTGGGATTCGGGCCGGACCACACGCGGATCGACCTGCAGGATGCGGAGCAGGTGCAGGAGATCATCCGCCGGTGGCGGCCGGATCTGGAGGTGCTCGAAACCACCGGGCACGACTGGGTGGCCGATAAGTGGAGCGGGCAGACCTGGTCCACCATTGCCTCCGAGCAGTTCACCGACGGCTGGCACCACTTCCGCTCCACGGGCACCCGGCTGCACTTCGCCGGCGCGGATTGGGCCAAGGGCTGGAACGGTGTCGTGGTCGATGGCGCCATCGAGTCCGGGATCACCACGGCCCGGACCATCCTGCAGGAGCTGGAGGCCGGGCCCACCGGGCACGCCTGAGATACGGAGCGCGGCGTCGAGGTGTCGACGCCGCGCTCCGGCGACCGGCCGGGCCCGTGGGGAAGCCCGGCGCCAGGGCTCCCGGGGGCCCTGCCGTCAGCTCCGCGCGCGCAGGGCGCTGGGGGCGGAACCATAGGCGGCGCGGAAGCACCGGCTGAAGTGGGCGGCGTCGGGCAACCCGTTGCGGGCCCCGATGACCCCGACGGGCAGATGCGCCAACAGCGGGTCCAACAGCTCCCGATGGGACCGATCCAGTCTGCGCGCCCTGATCCAGGCCGACACGGTGGTTCCCGTGGGCTCGAAGAGCTTATGCAGGGTGCGGGGCGAGATGTAGTGGGCGGCGGCGATCGAGCCGGGCGTCAACGCGGGATCGGCCAGATGGGCCTCGACGTGCTGCTTGATCCTGTTCAGCTGCAACACCTGCTCGGCATCGGCGGCCCGCGGCCCCACCTGCACCTCCGCCGCCAGCACGGTGCCCAGCAGATCCACGGCATTGCGGGCCAGCAGGTAGCCGAGCCCGTCCCCGACCTCGGGCACCAGGTCCCCGATGCGCGCGATGCAGGGGACCACGGCCCGGCCCACGGCGTCGGAGGACCCCAGCCGACGGGCGGTCAACATCGACATGTCGGCATCATCGAGCCCGATCAGCTGCTTGGGGAACATGAGCACCAGCGTGGAGAAGTCCTCATGGAAACTCAGCGTATAGGGGCGTTGGGTGTCGTAGATGGCCAGGTCACCGGGGGACAGAACGGCTTCGCGCCCATCCTGGATGAGGATCCCGTGACCGCTCATCTGCAGGCTCACCTTGTAGTAGCCGGGGTCCGCGGGGTTGATCAGCGCCGGGGTACGGCGCACACGGTGGGCCATGGCATCGACTTCGAAGACCGCCAGGTCCTGGAGCCCATGTCCGGAGACCTGCCCGGCAAAAGGCCCCGGGGCCACCGGATCGGCCTCGAGCGGAACGAAGGAAGCGGAGACGAGTTCACGCCATCTGGTGAAGGTCTCCGCCCGCTGGGCTGCCGGGTGGCTCATCGCGATGGTCATCGATCCCCTCCTCCTCTGGTGACAGCTGTCACACACCAGTCAAAATACGCCAGTTCCCCGCGGAAGTCACTATTTTCTCCGAGTGTCGAAAAACCTCAGGCGGACAGCAAGCCCAAATGAACGTCGAGTTGACGGGTCAACTGCTCCGGGCCGGCATGCCCCGGATCCAGGGTGGCCGCCACCTGGGCGCCCAGCAGGAAGGTCAACAGCCCTTCGGCGGCCGGGCCGACCTCGACCCCCGCACGCAATTCGCCGGACTCCCGGGCCTGGGCGAGCCATTGCAGGATCCACCCACGCCAGATGACCATCGAATCGTCATTGAGCGCCGCCTTCTCGCGGTCGTGGATCGCCACATGCCAGAACGGCACCACCGTCCGCGCCTCATCCAGGCGGGTCGCATCCAACGGCAGCACCTCCCGGCCGAAGGCCCGCAGCGCGTCGAGTCCCTCCAGCGAGGCCGCCGCCTCGGCAATCCGCTCGCTGGTCCGGTGGAAGACGTGCTCGAAGGTCGCCTGGAGCAGGGCATCCTTGGTGGGGAAATACGGTTTGAGCGCACCGTTGGAAAAGCCGGCCTCCTCGGCCACCTCACGCATGGTGGCGCGCTGCAGGCCGAGTCTGGCGATGATCCGCCAGGTTGCTTCCACCAGCTCGATCCGTCGTCGTTCGTGATCGACGATCTTGGGCATGTACCGGCACCTTTCTGCCATCCCTCCCGATCCGAGGGTCCTGCCACCAGCTTAGGCGACCGGCAACCCTCCAGCCCTGGAGCCAGGGTGCTACGCGGCCTGGCGGCACCCCGCCCAGATGACCAGGCGGTTCATGAAAGGATGCCCCCATGAGCACGCGCCTGATCCTGATCGCCGATACCCATCTGCCCAAACGGGCCCGCGGACTGCACCCGAGCCTGTGGGAGCAGATCGAGGCGGCCGATATCGTCTTCCACGCCGGGGACTGGGTGGAACCGGAGCTGTTGGACGAGCTGGAGCGGCGCTGCCGGACATTGGTCGCCGTCCACGGGAACAACGACGGCGAGGAATTGCGTTCCCGGCTTCCCGAGATCGCCCACGTGGAGATCGAGGGACTGCGCTTTTCGATGATCCACGAAACCGGGGCCTCCGCGGGCCGGGAAAAGCGGTGCGCGCAGCAGTTCCCGGACACCGACGTGCTGGTCTTCGGGCACAGCCACATCCCGTGGGACACCACGGCGGCCAATGGCCTGCGATTGCTCAATCCCGGATCACCGACGGATCGGCGGCGCCAGCCGGTGTGCACCTACATGAGCGCAGTGGTGGACGACGGCGTCCTGGGCGAGGTATCCGTCATTCCGGTGGAGCGGGTCGGGGCCTGACGAGGCCCGGACTGGACTACTTCTTGCGTCCGACCGCGAAGTAACTGAGCGGGCCGATGAAATTGAAGAAGCTCGCGAAGAACCATGCGGTCTTGGGCCCGTTGACCTCGGCCGAGGGCCGCGTCGCGAGGTCCTTCAGGGCCGCCCCCTGCAATGCGACCTGGGCCGCTCCCAGCAGCATGACCCAGAACTTGCGTCCCGTGCTGAGGTCCTTGAAATGCTTCCTGGCCATCATCATCACTCCCGACGTTCGTTGATGGGACCAGCCTAGACGAGTAGCCCGCCCGACACACCGCCAGAACAAGGAAACGGCGGCACCCGCAGGGGGTACCGCCGTCGTGCACTGCCGGTGGCAGTGCCCTGCCTGCTTCCTACTAGCGCAGCGGGCTGAAGTGGCGCATCAGCGGGGCCGTGCCCTGGCCGGTCATCTCGGCGGCCAGCATCTTGCCGGTCAGCGGGCCGAGGGCGACGCCCCACATGCCATGGCCGCCGGCGACGTGCACGCGCGGGGACTTGGTGGCGCCGATCAACGGCAGGCCATCGGCGGTGCAGGGACGGGCTCCCACCCATTCCTCCTGGCGGTCCTCCCAATCGATGCCGGTGTACATCGGGGAGGCGGCCTTGATGATCGCCTGGATCCGGCGTTCGTCCAACGGCGCATCGGCGTCGCGGAATTCCATCATGCCGGCGACCCGGAAGCGATCCCCCAGCGGCGTGCAGGCGACCCGCTGGGCGGGGAAGTAGATGGGGTGGGTCGGCATGGACTCGGGCTTGACGGTGAAGCTGTAGCCACGCCCTGCCTGGACGATCTGGCGGACGCCGAATTTGCGGGTCAGCGAGTTCAACCAGGCTCCGGTGGCCAGGACCACCGAATCGGCGGTCATGCTCCTGCCGCTGGAACCGATCACCGTCACGGAGTTCCCGGAGTCACGGACGTCGGAGACGGCGAAGCCGTCAATGATCTCCCCGCCGCGCTGGCGTACCGACTCGGCGAGCGATTCCATGAAGTTCGGCGGGTTGAGGAAACGCTGGTCGTGGATCTTCACGCCGGCGGTGACCCCCGAACCCAAGGTGGGCTCCAGTGCGCGGATCTCCGCGCCGGTCATCAGATCGAAGTCCACGGATCCTCCGGCTTCGCGGATGCCCTCGAACTCGTGCACCAGTCCCTCGCGGTCCTTCTCGGTGGCGAAGGCGGCCAGGAAGGGCTCGGCCGGTTTGGTGGGTTCGGTGACCGCGTTGCTGCCCTCGGCCAGCTCGGCGAAGGCATCCAGACCGGTGCTGCCGATCTCACTGAACACCTTCATGGCTTCGCGCCATTTGCCCGGGGTGCAGTGCCGGGCGAATCCGGCCAGGAACCTGATCAACGAAGGATCGGTGGTCAACGGGATGTAGAGGGGCGAGGCAGGGTCCAGCATGGCCTTGGCTCCGGTGGCGAACACGGAGGGTTCGCTCAATGGCAGGGTCAGGGCCGGGGTCAGCCAGCCGGCATTGCCCCAGGAGGAGCCGGCGGAGACTCCGGTCCGGTCGACGATGGTGACCCGGACCCCCCGCTCCTGCAGGTGCCAGGCGGTCGACAGACCGACGATGCCCGCGCCGACGACGACGACGTGTTCAGGATGTTGCATGCCCATGGTTTCTCCCGTTGGCTCGATCAGACTCGCACCGTAAGGATGCCCGAGCCCGCCGCCAACCTCAACCCCTCGGGAGGTTTCCACGGTAGCGCTGGCACCCGGAGGCCAAATCATGAATTAATCACGGGCACAGACGGTAATTCAGCATTTACTTCGGTCTTTGCCCTACTTTATTCCTTGGTCCACCGGGACTATGTCACAGCCGCGACCGCCGGGCTCCCCCAGGCCCAGGTCCGACGCGGTCCGGACCCGGGGATCTTCGACCGCCGACCCATCGCCGCCATGACAGGGCCTCGACACAACCCTTGACATTGCCCGTGTGACCCAGTTCACTATATTGCATAACGGAATTCAGTTTCCGCTATACGGAATCCCAGGTGATCAGCCAGGGATCCGGACCCCAGTACAAGGAACAGCTGTCGCCCGGACCTGCTTCCGATCATCCGCACACAAGGGAAACTCCATGAACAAGAACGCATCAAGCGCCGCGGCAGGCCGCCGCACCGCGCCTGCACGTCCCGAAGACGAGCGTCTGCCCATCGGTAGCACCTTCGCTTACGGCTTCCAGCACGTTTTGACCATGTACGGCGGAATCATCGCCCCGCCACTGATCGTCGGCACCGCAGCGGGCATGAGCTCCTCCGACGTCGGCCTGCTCATTGCCGCCTGCCTGTTCGTCGGCGGCCTGGCCACCCTGCTCCAGACCATCGGCATTCCGTTCTTCGGGTCCCAGCTGCCGCTGGTCCAGGGCGTCTCCTTCGCCGGCGTGGCCACCATGACGGCCATCATCGGTGGCGGCGGTGGCATCCAAGCGGTCTTCGGAGCGGTGATGGTCTCCGCAGCCGTCGGGCTGCTGATCACCCCGGTGTTCTCCAAGGTGATCAGATTCTTCCCACCGGTCGTCAACGGCGTGGTGATCACCGTCATCGGCTTGTCGCTGATGCCGGTGGCCGCCAACTGGGCCATGGGCGGCAATGACAAGGCCGACGACTACGGCTCCATGGCCAACATCGGCCTGGCCGGCGCGACCCTGCTGATCGTCCTGCTGCTGAGCAAGCTCGGCAATGCGACGATCTCCCGCCTGTCCATCCTGCTGGCCATCGTCATCGGTACGCTGGTCGCCGTCTTCACCGGCATGGCCGACTTCTCCGGGGTCGGCAACGGCCCGGTCTTCGCCTTCCCGGCCCCCTTCGCCTTCGGCTGGCCGACCTTCGAACTGCCGGCCATCATCTCGATGCTGATCGTCACGCTGGTCATCCTGACCGAAACCACGGCGGATATCCTGGCCGTCGGTGAAATCGTCGAAACCGAGGTCGATTCCAAGCGCATCGGCAACGGTCTGCGCGCCGACATGATCTCCAGCCTGATCTCGCCGGTGTTCAACTCCTTCACCCAGAGCGCCTTCGCCCAGAACGTCGGGCTGGTGGCCATCACCGGCATCAAGAGCCGTTTCGTGGTCAGCGCCGGCGGCCTGATCCTCGTGCTGCTGGGCCTGCTGCCGGTCATGGGACGCATCGTCGCGGCGGTGCCTACCGCGGTCCTCGGCGGAGCCGGCATCGTGCTCTTCGGCACCGTGGCCGCCAGTGGCATCCGCACGTTGGCCAAGGTCAACTACAAGGACAATATGAACCTGATCATCGTGGCCACCGGCGTCGGCTTCGGCATCATCCCGATCGCCGCCCCGGCCTTCTGGAACGAGTTCCCGACCTGGGTCGGCACGATCTTCCACTCGGGCATCAGCTCGGCCGCGGTCGCCGCGATCCTGCTGAACATCCTGTTCAACCACATCAAGGTCGGAACCCCGACGGACCCCTCGGTCTTCGCCAAGGCCCCGGTCCGGCCGGCCACCGAAAAGGACTTCGAGACCCACGAAGTCTCCGAGGTCTAGGCCCCGGACACCAGACCGACACCAGTAGAAAAGCGAGGGAGCAGCTCCGGGACACCGGGGCTGCTCCCTCGCATTTCGTGACCGGGTCTCAGCCCCCGTGTGCCTGCAGGAACTCGTACACCTCGGTTTCGTCGACCCCGGGGAACGCCCCCGAAGGCATGGCGGCCAACAGGTGGGAGTTCGCCCGGGCCGCCGGCCAGGCCTGACCGGCCCAGGAGCGGGCCAGCGCCTCCGGCGGACGCTTGCAACACGACTCATCCGGGCAGCGTGATTTGGACCGTTCGGTGGTGTCACGGCCGCGGAACCACTTCACGTGTTCGTAGGGGACCCCGATGCTCAGCGAGTACATCCCCGAGGAGTGGCGTTCGGTGCGGGCGGTGCACCAGAAGGTCCCCACCACGGTGTCGGTGTATTGCTCGAAGGCCCGGAACTTATCCGGGACCTCGAAGACCTCGCGGCTGGTCCAGTACCGGCAGATCGACTGCCCCTCGATGGCGCCGGTGTGGTCGGCGGGGAAGTTCACGTCGTCGTTCTCGTAGGCCTTGTGCAGGATGCCCGACTCGTGGACCTTCTGGAAGTGGCAGGTGATGCCCAGGTGTTCGGTGGCCAGGTTCGTGAAGCGGTGGGCCGCCGATTCGTAGGAGACCGCATAGGCATCACGCAGGTCCTCGATCGCCAACGACTTGGACTTCTTGGCCTCCTCGAGGAAACCCACGGTGGTCTTCTGCGGCATCAGCAGGGCCGCGGCGAAGTAGTTGGTGTAGACCCGCTGACGGAGGAACTCGCTGTAGTTCCGGGGGGCCTCATGACCCAGGACGTAGTGGCCCAGCGCCTGCAGCAGCACCGACCGGGCGTCATGATCGCTTCGGGTCCCCTGCACCAGATAAATTCTGCGGTTCTTCAGATCGGTCACCGACCGGGTCGAATGCGGCAGGTCCCCGACGAAGCGCAGCCCGAATCCCAGATGCTCGGCCAGATCGGCGGCGACATGGTGGGACAACGGTCCCGAGGTGTGCCCGACGGCGTCGAGCAGACCCTGGGCCTGCTTCTCCAGCTCGGGGTAGTGGTTGTTGCATTCACGCATTTCGGTGCGGATCTCGGTATTGGCCCGACGCGCTTCCTCGGGGGTCGCCGCCTGCTCCTCGAGCCGCCGTTCGAGCTCATGCTGCAGGCCGACCATGGATTCAAGCACATCCATCGGCAACCGTGAGGACACCCGGACCTTGGGCAGCCCCAAGGATCCGTAGAGCGGTCCGCGCTGGGCCCTTTCCAACTCGATTTCCAGCCCGGCCCGCCGGCTCGGAGGCTCGGATCCGAGCAGGTCGTCCACGCCGGTATCCAGGGCGGCGGCCAGTTGCCGCAACAGCCCCACCTTGGGCTCGCGTTTTCCGTTCTCGATCAGGCTCAGCTGCGAGGGGGCCACCGAGACCAGGGCACCCAACCCATCCAGGGTCAGCGCCTTGCCCTTGCGTAGGTGGCGCACCCGGCGGCCCAGGGCAATGGCATCCAGTTCGGGGTCGTCGTGGGTCGAGGCGCCCTGCGGGGACTGTCCGCCGGAGGGCCGGTTCCATGTGGGAGTCGTCACTTCTTGAGAATAGCTCAAGAAGTGCAAATCTTTCCACCCCAACCCCCTAGAAAACCCCTTGCGGATCGCGAAGAGTCATGACTACGAACAAAAACACGGAAACATCGACCGACCGGCAGAGGCGCCGGGAACGTCGTCGGATCCCCGGGACACCCGGAGCGACACCAAGGAGAATGCCATGACGCAGAAGCAGAATTCCGCCGCAGAGCGCGAACAGGCCCTGGAGATGGAGTGGAGCGCCAACCCCCGCTGGGCAGGCATCACCCGCGAATACACGGCGGCGGAGGTCGTTCGGCTGCAGGGACGCGTCGTCGAAGAGAACACGTTGGCCCGTCGCGGTTCCGAAAAGCTCTGGGACCAGCTCACCACCGAAGCCACGACCGGCGCCTACACCAACTCCCTGGGCGCCCTGACCGGCAACCAGGCGGTCCAGCAGGTCAAGGCAGGCCTGCGGGCCATCTACCTCTCCGGTTGGCAGGTTGCCGCCGACGCCAACCTCGCCGGCCAGACCTACCCCGACCAGTCGCTCTACCCGGCCAACTCGGTCCCCCAGGTGGTGCGCCGCATCAACAACGCCCTCCAGCGCGCCGACCAGATCGAATTCGCCGAGGACATCCATTCCGTCGAGGACTGGCTGGTCCCGATCGTCGCCGACGCCGAGGCCGGCTTCGGTGGCCCGTTGAACGCCTACGAACTGATGAAGTCGATGATCACCGCCGGCGCCTCGGGGGTGCACTGGGAAGACCAGCTCGCCTCGGAGAAGAAGTGCGGCCACCTCGGCGGCAAGGTCCTCATCCCCACCGGCCAGCACATCCGCACCCTCAATGCCGCCCGCCTGGCCGCCGACGTTTCCGATACCCCCAGCGTGATCATCGCCCGCACCGATGCCGAAGCCGCCACCCTGATCACCTCCGACGTCGATGAGCGTGACGCGCAGTTCGTCACCGGCGAGCGCACCGCCGAAGGCTTCTACAAGGTCCGCAACGGGATCGAACCCTGCATCGCCCGGGCCAAGGCCTACGCCCCCTATTCCGACCTCATCTGGATGGAGACCGGGACCCCTGACCTGGAGATGGCCAAGAAGTTCGCCGAAGCAGTCAAGGCCGAACACCCCGACCAGATGCTCGCATACAACTGCTCGCCGTCCTTCAACTGGAAGAAGCACCTCGACGACGCCACGATCGCCAAGTTCCAGCGCGAACTCGGCGCCATGGGATTCACCTTCCAGTTCATCACCCTGGCCGGGTTCCACGCCCTGAACCACTCGATGTTCGATCTGGCCTCCGGCTACGCCCGGAACGGCATGAGCGCCTACGTCGAACTCCAGGAACGCGAATTCGCCTCCGAGGCCGCCGGCTACACCGCCACCAAGCACCAGCGCGAGGTCGGCACCGGCTACTTCGACCAGATCGCCACGACCCTGAACCCCGAAGCATCCACCCTGGCTCTGGTGGGATCCACCGAAGCCGGCCAGTTCCACTAGGCACCACACGACGCCGGTGCCGGGGCCCACCCACCCGGGCACCGGCGTCGTCCCCCACCATTTTTAAGGAGATCCGCCATGAACGACCCCATCACCCTGAACGGCACCACGCCGAATGCTTCGCCGGTCCGCGGCCAGGAGCAGATCCTCACCCCCCGGGCCATGGACTTCCTGGCGCAGCTGCATCACGAGTTCGAGCCGCGCCGGAAGGAACTGCTGGCCCTGCGCGAAACGCGCCGCCGCGAGATCGCCGGCGGCCAGGATCCGCACTTCCTGGAAGAGACCCGGCCCATCCGTGAAGACGACTCCTGGACGGTCGCCCCCATCGCCCCCGGCCTGGAGGACCGCCGGGTGGAGATCACCGGACCGCCGGAACGCAAGATGGCCGTCAACGCACTGAACTCCGGTGCCAACGTCTGGCTGGCGGATCTGGAGGACTGCACCACCCCCACCTGGCAGAACGTCATCAACGGGCAGCTGACCCTGCGGGCCGCGCTCGAGAACGACCTCGACTTCACCTCCGAGGAGGGCCAGGAGTACACGGTCACCGGACGGACGCTGACCGAGCTGCCGACCATCATGGTCCGGCCGCGCGGCTGGCACCTGCCCGAGCGGCACCTGACCATCGGCGGCAAGTCCACCTCGGGGGCGCTGGTCGACTTCGGCCTCTACTTCTTCCACAACGCGCAGCGGTTGATCTCCGGCGGACGTGGCCCCTACTTCTACCTGCCCAAGATCGAGAACCATCTGGAGGCCCGCCTCTGGAACGACGTGTTCATCAGGGCCCAGGAGTTGCTGGACATCCCCCGGGGGACCATCCGCGCCACGGTCTTCATCGAGACCATCACCGCGGCCTTCGAACTCGAGGAGATCCTCTACGAACTGCGGGAGCACTCCGCGGGCCTGAACGCCGGCCGGTGGGACTACATCTTCTCAGTGATCAAGAACTTCCGCACCCGCGGACCGCGGTTCGTGCTGCCGGACCGGGCGATGGTGACCATGACCGCCCCCTTCATGCGGTCCTTCACCGAACAGCTGGTGCGGGCCTGCCACCGCCGCGGGGCCACGGCCATCGGTTCCATGAGCGCCTTCATCCCGAACCGGCGCGACGAGGCCGCCAACGCGGTGGCCTTCGAGACCGTCGGGGTCGAGAAATCCCGCGAAGCCGCCGACGGTTTCGACGGCGCCTGGGTGGCCCACCCGGATCTGGTCCCGGTGGTGCAGCGGATCTTCGATCGGGAGATGGGCGGAAAACCGAACCAGATCGACCGTCTGCGCGAAGACGTCGCCGTCGATGACCGGGCCTTGCTGGACATCGCCGGAACCCCGGGGCTGATCACCGAGGGCGGGGTCCGGATGAACGTGGTCATCGGGCTGCGCTACATCGAGTCCTGGTTGCGGGGCAACGGGGCCGTGGTCCTGAAGAACATGATGGAGGACGCCTCCACCGCCGAGATCTCCCGCTCGCAGATCTGGCAGTGGATCCACCAGGGTGCGGTGACCGACGACGGTGAGCTGATCACCGCCGAGTTCGTCGAGGAGATCGTGGAGGAGGAGTACGCGAAGATGGAACGCTTCGAGGGGGACCGGTTCGCCGATGCCCGGGAGATCTTCGATGAGTGTGCCCTGCAGGATGACTACCCGGCCTTCCTGACCGTGCCGTCCTACACGCGGTTCCTCTGCCAGTCCAAGGCGCGGCAGATGATCGACGCCTGACCAGCCACCGACCGCCCCGCCGGGGGTTCTTCCTCCATTGGATCCCGGGCCGGGGCGGTCGGCCCCCACACCACGACGGACCCCATCTGGCAGAGCTGCCGGGGTCCGTCGTCTTTTTGAGGTCGGGGTCTAGATGTCGTCCTCGTAGGCGGGGCCGCCCTCGCCCTCCCAGGTCTCCAGCCGGCGGACCTTGGAGGCGTTGTATTTGCGGCGGACCCCGCGGCCGGCATCCTCGTCCTCCTCGACGAAGACGGCGCCGTACTGTTCCAGGGCGTGGCGCAGCATGGCGTTCTGCTCGACGGTCAGATCGTGGTTGCCTTTTTCGAAGGCCCGGATCTGCTGTTTCTCCAGTCCGGCGGCCCGACCAATGACCTTGCTCGAGACCTGGGTGATGGCGCGGGCGGCCCGGGCCAGATCGGCGGGTATGAATGTTGATGGGTTCTTCATGCCTTGATCATCCCAGTCTTCGCGCGCGAAGTCAGGCGACCCGACCGGGACGGGTGCACCAGTAGGCTGGATACCGGTTCCGGAGGGCCCGGATGAGTGGAGACGGCGGGGAGCAAACCGATGGACATCGATCCGGGGAACGACGTCGACACGGCCCCTCGCCGGGGATCGCCGGCGGCCCGGACCGTCACCACCCTCCTCTCCCCCGTGGTCCTGGTCAGCGCCTACCTGCTGGTGCTGCCGCTGCGGAGTCCGGACACCACCTGGCTGCAGGCCATCGTGGCCCTGGTCTTCACCACGGGACTGCCCTGGCTGGGCGTGGTGTGGATGAAGCATCGGGGCCGGGTCACCGATCTGCATGTCCGTGAGCGGTCGCAGCGCCGGCCCGTGTTCGTCCTCGCCGGGGCATCCCTGCTGATCGGTGGCGGCGCGTTGGTGCTGCTGCGGGCCCCGGCGGCGGTCTTCAGCGCGCTGGGGTTGATCCTGGCCGGACTGCTGATCTGCCTGGTGGTGAACCTGCGGTGGAAGATCTCCGTGCATACGGCGGTCGCCGCCTTCATCTGGCTCGAGGTCTTCTCCGACCCGGACTGGGGTGCGGCCGCCGCCCTCTTCCTGACCTTGCTGGTCGGCTGGTCGCGTCTGGAGCTGCGACGGCATACCCCGGGCCAGGTGCTCGCCGGTGCGCTGGTGGGCTGCATCGTGTTCGCCGGCGGGCTGGCCCTGCCCTGAACCGCTCGTCCGGCCAGGGGCTCCCGCGGTTCCTGCCCGTCGACCGCTTATAGGATGGCGGGGACCACCGGCGAGGGCCCAGGCCCGCCCCCGACACCTGCGAACGGAGCACCCATGGCACTTCGTGTTCTGGTCCCTTCCCCCGCGTTGGCCCACGCCATCAGCGGTCCGGGGATCGAAGCCATCATCTGGCATATCGATTCCGAGGCCTCCCCGGCCCCGGCAGCCGATGTCCTGATCACCGAGCGTCCCCGCGTCCAGGCCCACCGTTCCCGGGTGAACAGCATCCCCGGCCTGCGCCACGTCCATCTGCTGTCCATCGGCTACGAATGGGTCCTGGACCATCTGCCGCCCGGGGCCACGCTGAGCAATTCGCGGGGCGCCGTCGAGGATGCCACCGCCGAACACGGGCTCGCCCTGACCCTGGCGGCACTGCGCGATCTGCCGGTCGCCGCCACCCAACAGCACCGCCACGACTGGACACCGCTGTGGACCACGTCCCTGCATGGTTCGGTGGTCGTCCTCCTGGGCCATGGCGGGGTGGGCCGGGAAGTGGCCGCCCGGTTGGCGCCCTTCCGTCCGGCAGCCGTGCTCCCCGTGGCCCGCCGGGAACGCACCACCGAGAGCGGGGTCCACGTCCACGGGGTCCAGGAGCTGCCCGGGCTCCTGCCCCGGGCCGACGTCGTCATCGTCACCCTGCCCCACGCGGCGGGCACCGAACGGCTCGTGGATGGCGCCTTCCTGGCCGCCATGGCCGACGGGGCCCTGCTGGTGAACATCGGTCGCGGCGCGGTCGTGGACACCGAGGCACTGGTCGCCGAGTTGCAGTCCGGACGGCTACGGGCCGCCCTGGATGTCGTCGACCCGGAACCGCTCCCGGCCGGCCACCGGCTCTGGGAGGCCCCCGGCTGCCTGCTGACCCCGCATATGGCCGGGAACACCAACGAATTCATCCGCCTGTCCACCGAGGGCGCCGTGGAGCAGGTCCAGCGTCTGGCGCAGGGCCGGGCCCCGATCCACCTCGTGGCCGGACCGGGGGCCGGGTAGCCCCTCGACGGTCCCCGCCCGGTACTCTGGGGAACCATGGAGAACATCACGCTCAAGCCCGGCGACCAGGTCGTCTTCACCTCCCTGGAAGCACTCGATAAGAACGATCTCGCCCAGGCAGTCACGGACGCCGGCTACCTCGTGGGTCCCGGGGTCTCGAAGAAGACCGCCCTGCTGGTGGCCGGGGACCCCGACGTGGATTCAACCAAGTCGCGCAAGGCCCGCGACTACGGCATCCCCGTCATCGGCGAGCACGACTTCGTTCAACGCTTCCTCGGCGGGGTCCTCCCGGCCACGGCGGAGGCCCCCGAGCTCTCGGCCCCGGCCTCGCTGGACGACCTGCCCCCGAATGCCAAACGTGATCTTCCCGCCGTGAAGCTCGCCTGCGCTGCGTTGCGCGAGGAACTCCCCGTCCAGGCCCTGGTCAAGACCCCGGAGGCCGGGGTCTTCGTCGTCCGCGGTCCCGCCCGCCATTCGGCCCTCGGCGAGGCCTGGATGGTCGGCGGCGTCGCCGTCGCCGGCTCCACCGGGACCCCCGATAAGATCGTGCGCGCCCTGGGCCTGGCCGGCGGTGATGAATCGGCACCGCAGGACGACCTCGAACGGCTGGACGTCAACCACCCCACCTACGGGCAGTTCAGCGTCTATGGCCCCCTCCGCCACCAGGCCGGGCTGGACCTGGTCGGCCCCTGGATCCGCGGTGGGGTCCACAGCCGGGATTGAGCTGCGGGCCGGCGCCGGGGAATACCCCGGGCGCCGGTCGGTGTTGCACCAGGCATCCCCGACCACAGGAGCCTTTCCATGGATCTGTTTGCCCCGCTCACCCTCGGCGACCTCGACCTGCCCAACCGGCTGGTCATGGCCCCGCTGACCCGATCACGGTCCCGCGTTGACGGGGTGCCCAACGACGACGTCGTGGAGTACTACCGCCAACGGGCTTCGATGGGGCTGATCGTCAGCGAGGGAACCTATCCCAGCCAGACGGGCCAGGGATTCGTGCGCCAGCCCGGACTGGCCACCGAGGAGCAGGTCGCCGGGTGGAAACGCGTCACCGACGCCGTCCATGCCGAGGGCGGGCTGATCATCGCCCAGGTCATGCATGCCGGCCGGGTCACCCACCCGGAGATCACCGGGGTCCAGGAGGTCGTCGCCCCCAGTGCGATCGCCGTCGAGGGAAGCACCCGCACCTACACCGGCAAGCACCCCTACCCGGTCCCCCGCGCCCTGGAGACCTCCGAGCTGGCTGGCATCGTGGAGGAGTTCGTCCGGGCCTCGACCAATGCGATCGCCGCCGGCTTCGACGGGGTGGAACTCCATGGCGCCAACGGCTACCTGCTCCATGAGTTCCTGGCCTCCTCGACGAATACACGCACCGATGCCTACGGCGGGTCCCCGGGAAACCGGGCCCGCCTGGTCATCGAGGTGGCCACCGCGGTGGCCGCGGCCATCGGTTCCGGCCGCACCAGCCTGCGGATCTCCCCCGAACACAATGTCCAAAGCACCCTGGAGGAGGACCGCGACGACGTCGCGGCCACCTACGGTGCGCTCATCGACGGGATCGCCCCGCTGGGATTATCGGCGCTGAGCATCCTGCACCGGCAGCCGACCGGGGAACTGGCCCAGGATCTGCGCTCGCGTTTCGGCGGCCCCGTGCTGTTGAATTCGGGGTTCGCCGAGATCACCACCGTCGAGGACGCCCGGGAGCTGACCTCCAGCGGCTGGGGTGAGGCGGTCGTCGTCGGGCGGCCCGCCATCGCCAACCCGGATCTGGTGCGGCGCTGGCGTGAGGACCTGCCGCTGAACGAACCGAACCAGGCGACCTTCTACACCGAGGGGCCCACCGGGTACATCGACTACCCGTTCTGGCAGAACTAGCCCCCGGACACCGGACGGGAATAGTCCTCGGCGCGGGGAGGTTGAAGCATCCATGACTTCTCCGCGCCTTTCCGTCGATATCTGGTCCGACATCTCCTGCCCCTGGTGCTTCATCGGCAAACGTCGTTTCGAAGCGGCCCTGGCCACCCTTTCCTTCCGTGACCAGGTGGACGTGACCTGGCACAGCTACCAGCTCGATCCCTCGCTGCCGGCCCACTACGACGGCACCGAATTCGAGTATCTTTCGCAGAAGAAGGGCATGGACCCGGCGCAGGTGAAGCAGATGCTCGAACACGTCACCGGCCAGGCCGCCGACGAGGGGCTGCACTACGATTTCGGCAACCTCAAGGTCGCCAATTCCTTCACCGCCCACCGCCTGCTGCATCTGGCCGAGGCGCATGGCCTGGCCGGCGAGGTCAAGGAGGCGCTGCTCTCCGCCCAGTTCGAAAAGGGCCTGGACACCGGGGACACCACGGTGCTGCGCCGGATCGGCACCGACGCCGGACTGGCCGAGGACGACGTCGTGGCGGTCCTGGAATCGGATCGGTACACCGCCGAGGTCGAGGCCGACATCGCCCAGGCCCGCGCCCTGGGGGTGACCGGGGTGCCGTTCTTCGTCCTGGACATGAAGTACGGAATCTCCGGGGCCCAGCCACCCGAGGTGTTCGCCGAGGCCCTGACCACCGCCTGGGGTGAGGTCTCCCCGCTATCCATGGTCAACGCCGGACAGGACCCGGCCTCCGGCACCCAGGCCCCCGCCTGCGGCCCCGAGGGCTGCGACTAGCAGCGGCCCACCCGCCGCCGTCCCGGGTTACTTCCCGTCCTGATCCTTCGCCGGTGAGGGGTCCGCCTTCCCGGAGGCCGCCGCGGATTCCTTGGCCTTCTTGCGGGCTTCCTTCACCGCGATCGGGCAGCTGAGCTGGCCGTCGGAGGTATCCACCTTCTTCTTCGGGACGATCGACCCGGCCTTGTACTTCTTGCCGATGACGAAATCGATGGTGTCGGCGCTGCGCTTGGGCTTCTTCACGTATTCGGTGCCCTTGATATGGCGTTGGACGGTCAGGGCGTTGGCCCGGCCCTTCGTCCCGGAGACCACGGTGCCCACGATGTCGGCGTTCTTCAACTTCGCATTGGCCACCTTCCCGATCGTGAAACCGTGCTTCTTCAGCGATTCGGCCGTGGCCGCGGCCAGCCCGGCGCTGGTGGTGGCGTTGTAGACGTTGACGGTGACGTCCTTCGGCTTCGCGTACTCCAGTTCCTCCTGCGGGCAGACGGCGGCGGCCGGATCCTCCGCCTGCGCCGTCGCCGTGGGCGTCGGCGCCGGTTCCAGGGCGGGGATGACCACCTGCCCGGTCTTGACCAGGTAGGCGAGCACGAGCGCGGCGATCACCAGCGCGACCAGCAGGCCCAGCACCATCCCGTGCAGCAGCCGGCGCCGGTAGTAGCGCGGGTTCTCCACGCGTTCGGGGTCGTGATCGGAGAACCCCTCGTCCAGGTCCTCCTCGGTGACGATCCGTTGGCCATGCCAGTCGGTCGGGTCTCGTTCATCGCTCATGGGATCACGAATCCAGGATCAGGACGCGGGCGTGCATGACCGAACGCTGGTGCAGGGCGGTCCGCACGGCCCGGTGCAGCCCGTCCTCCAGATACATGGTGCCCTGCCACTGCACCACGTGGGGGAAGAGGTCACCGAAGAACGTGGAGTCCTCCGCCAACAGCGCTGCCAGGTCCAGGGTCGCCTTGGTGGTCACCAATTCATCGAGGCGTACCTGACGGGGGGCGACGACGGCCCAGTCCTTGGGAGTGACAAGGTCGTGGTCGGGGTACGGGCGGGATTCGCCGACTGCTTTGAAGATCACTGTTCCAGCTTAGGGAACGCCAGCCCGATGTGGAGCGACGACCTGCCGGGGAGACCTGTCAAGGGTTCCGACATCCGGGGCAATATGACGGAACCCGGCGTAACCGTTGCTGTCGTCGCGGGGCCGCCGCGCCCTAACGTTACGGCCATGAACCTTGTGCGAACCTCAGTGCCCGTTCTTGATTTCTCCACGGCCCGTCGGGCCGACGGCTGCTTCAACCCCGAATTCATCGACGCCCTGCGTGCGGCGAGCCATCAGGTCGGCTTCTTCCAACTCACCGGTTTCGGCGCCGCCGAAGGCCAGGCGCAGGAACTCCTGCAGACCATGGAGGCCTTCTTCGCCCTGCCCCTGGCCGAACGGTTGGAGCTGGACAACCGCACCTCGGCCCAGTTCCGTGGCTACACCCGGCTGGGCAAGGAAATGACCCGGGGCCGGGCCGACTCCCGGGAACAGATCGACTACGGCCCGGACCGGGAGGCGCTGGAGGGCTACCCGCAGGACCGCCCCTACCTGAACCTGCAGGGCCCCAACCAATGGCCCGCGTCCTTCCCCGAACTCGAGCGCGTGGCCATGGCCTGGGCCGAGCTGATGTCACGGGTCGGGACCGAACTCCTCGCGGCGATCGCCGTATCACTGGGTCTGCCCGAGGACCATTTCGAGGCCCCGTTCCGGCACGACCCGGCCTGGATGGGCAAACTGGTCCACTACGTCGGCGGCCAGGTCCCGGAGGCCGGCAACCAGGGGGTGGGCCTGCACGCCGATTACGGTTTCGTGACCCTGCTGCTCCAGGACCAGGTCGGCGGGCTGGAGGTCCAGCCCTACGGGCATCAGGACTGGATTCCCGTCGAGCCGATCCCCGGGGCTCTGGTGGTCAACCTCGGGGAGATGCTCGAGGTCGCCACCAACGGTTACCTGATGGCCACCATCCACCGCGTGACGGCACCACCGGCCGGCGTCGACCGCTATTCGGTACCCTTCTTCTGGTCCCCGCGGCTGGATTCGGTCATCGATACGGTCCCGCTGCCACCGGAGCTGGCGGCCCAGGCCCGTGGCGTCTCCGACGATCCGACCAATCCGATGCTCTCCTCCTACGGCGCCAACGTCCTCAAGGGGTGGTTGCGCGCTCATCCGGAAACCGCCGCCCGGCACTATCCGGGGCTGTGATCCGGCCATCGGGCGGCGCATGTTCATGGTCTTCCTGCCCCGTTGCGGTGCCTGCACCGAATGCGCCGACGAGGAATTACCCCCTGGGCAGGCCACCGAGCGCGCGATGCCCTCTCGCGCTCCAACCCCTGAGACCTGACCGCCCAAGCCCAGTCGATCAATCCAGTTCTAGCCCTCGCGTCCCAGTCGCTGGCGCGCGGTGTGCGTACCCCGCCCGATGGGCACACGTCGCGTGGCGGCCCCGAGTCCGAACGCCGGCATATCGGTGTAGACCGTCTCTTGGTCGGTGACCCTCATCTGGTAGGTCTCGTGCCAGATGCCCACGTCGCCGCTGCCTGCCGACTTCTTCGTGAACTGGCGCCAGGCCCCCAGATGCGGAGCATCCTGGGCGGAGGCAAAGCGCTGCAAGTCCTCCGGGCTGCGCCAATAACTCAGCAGAATCGTGGTCCGACCCAGCCATTGGTGGTAGCCCAGCAGACCGGTTTCAGGATCTTTCGCCAGATGAGCCAACATCCGTGGCATGGCGGCCACGGTCGGGAGCACCGAGGCCAGCTTCCACCATCTGTTGGCCCGCATCCCGATCAGGAACACGGTCACGTGCTCCTGATCGGGGGCCGCTGTATATCTGCCCGGATCCACGGTTGCTGCCATGACCATCGCCTCTCATCGCGCATCACACTGCTATGGAACGATGATATGGATGCTTGGCCCCTTGGCAAGACCTTTAACCCATGATGCGATATTGCGCCGCCCCCGGCTCCTCACAGCGGTCAGCAGCATGGTTTCCGTGTCTTTTGCCCGGGAACACCCCGTGGGACGAGGCTTATGAAGCAGTTTCACCCCGCCTCGTCAGCCTCTACGGCGAGCGCTACAGGGCCGCCCGCACCGCCCCGACGAGCTCGTCGGAGAGCGGCTCGACACTGGACGCGAACCGGCCCAGGATCCGGCCATCGGCCCCGACGAGGAACTTCTCGAAGTTCCAGCCGATGTCCTGGACCTCTCCGGTGGGGTAGGCGGTGAGCTCGCGGTAGAGCGGGTGGGCGTCGGGGCCGTTGACGTTGGTCTTCGTGGCCAACGGGAAGGTCACCCCGTAGTTGAGCTGGCAGAACTCCTCGATCTGCGCATCCGTTCCCGGCTCCTGGCCCATGAACTGGTTGCTGGGCACCCCCAGCACCACCAGGCCCTGGTCCCGATGCGTCGCATACAGCTTCTCGAGACCCTCATACTGCGGGGTGAATCCGCATTTGGAAGCGACGTTGACCACCAGGACCGGCCGGCCGGCGAACGCCTCCCCGAAGGTCGACGTCGTTCCGTCGTTGAAGGTGATGGCCACATCCTGCAGGGTCGAATCGGGCGTGCTCATGATGTCCTCTCGCTCAGGGGTTCCTGCCTTCAGCCTAGCCATCCGGCCCGGCTTTCCCCTGTCCTTCAGCGACCGGCGAAGCGGTTGACCCGCTGCACCGAATCCGGGTGCGCGGCCAGGGCCGAGATGCTTCTCGTTTCCGCGGCCAGATGTGCCGCGTAGCCGGTGGACATCCCCGCCCGGAGCAACGCCTTCGTCGGCCCCAGGGTCTGGACGGCGCCTTGCAGGAACCCGTCCTCGGCCACGGTGAGCTCGCCTTCGAAGACGGCCGAGGGGGCCGAGGCGTTCGCCAGCCCCCAGTCGACGGCCTCGTTGCCCGCAAGCCGGCGTCCGCCCAGGGTCAGATCCACGGCGCGCTGGTGGCCCACGGTCGCGGGCAGCAGATAGGAGACCCCCGTGTCGGGGCTGAATCCAATGCCCGCGTAGGCGGCCATCAGCGTCGCTTCCTCCGCCACCAGGACCCAATCGGCGTTGAGCACCAGCCCCAGGCCGGCCCCCGCGGCCACCCCGTTGACCCCGGCGAGCACCAGGAGCCGGGAATGAACCAGGGCCAGCGCCAACTCGTGGGCCGCCTCGGCCAACGCGGCGATGAAGGCGGAGCGTTCGGCGGGCGGGGATCCCGCCATGTTCCCCACGTCCCCTCCCCCGCAGAAGAACCGTCCGGTCCCGGTCAGGGTGAGCACGTACACCTCGGGGTCGGCCTCGGCGGCACGAACGGCGGCCAGCAGTTGGCGGGCCAGGGCCAGGTCCAGGACGTTTCCGCCCTCCGGCCGTTGCAGGACCAGCCGCACGACCCCGGGACGGCGTTCGATGCCGATCACCGGCTGCTCCGGCCCGGCAGTCCCGGCGCTCACTGCCCGGTGCTCCGTTCCGCGCGCAGCTCGCGTTTGAGGAGTTTGCCCGACTGGTTCCGGGGCAGCTCGGCGACGAAGTCCACCCGTTTGGGCACCTTGTAATCGGCGATCCGGCCCTTCACATGCGCGCGGACCCCCTCGGCCGTCAGGGAAGCACCTTCCTTGAGGACGACGACGGCGGTGATGGCCTCGATCCAGCGCTCATCGGCAACCCCGACGACGGCGACTTCGGCTACTTCGGGCAGTTCGTAGATGCAGTCCTCGACTTCCCGTGGAGGCACGAGCACTCCCCCGGTGTTGATGACGTCCTTGATCCGGTCCACGACCTGGATGTAGCCCTGCGCATCCCGGGTGACCTGGTCCCCCGAACGGAACCATCCCTTGTCGAAGGCCGCGTCGGTGGCCTCCTGCTTATTCCAGTAGCCGCTCATCAGTTGGGGTGACCTGTACTGGATCTCCCCGGGCTCGCCGGGGGCGGCGATCTCCCCGTCGGCGGTCACGACACGGGCCTCGACGTTGTAGACCGGCACACCGCAGGAGGCGGGCCGGGCCTCGTGGTCCTCGGGGCGCAGGACGGTGCATAGCGGGCCCAGCTCGGATTGGCCGAAGCAGTTGTAGAAACCGATCCGTGGATACCGCGAGCGCAGTCGCGCCAGCACGGTCACCGGCATGATGGAGGCCCCGTACTGGGCCTTGGCCAGCGACGACAGGTCCCGGGTCTCCATCTCCGGATGGTTGCTCAAGGGCACCCATACGGTGGGCGCCAGGAACAACGAGCCGATGTGTTCCTCCTCCACCAGGCGCAGGATCTGCCCGATCTCCGGACGCGCGATCAACCGGATGGTGGCTCCGAGGGAAAGATAGGGCAGCAGGAAGACGTGCATCGCCGCCGAGTGGTAGAGCGGCATCGCCACCAGGGGGCGGTCCTCGGCGGTGAAGTCCAGGGCGATGACCGAGGAGACATACTCGGCGACCAGGGCCTCGTGGGTCATCATCGCGCCCTTGGGGGCGGAGGTGGTTCCCGAGGTGTACAGCAGTTGCACGACGTCGCCTCCCGCCACCTCCACCTCGACGGGCGTGGAATCGGCCCCGGGGTCCATCGCGGTCGCCAGGACGGACCCCCCGCCGTCGTCCTGCGTGGGAAGCATCGGCCACACCTCGGTGGCCTTCGCCGCCCTGCCGGCGCTGCGCACCTGGTCCACCAGCGGCAGCAGGGCGGGATCGGCGACGACCAGGCCCGCCCCGGAGTCGTCCAGGAGGTATCCGAGTTCATCGCCCTTCAGCGCGAAGTTCACCGGCACATGCACCAGTCCGGTCGCGGCACAGGCCAGATACAGGACGGCATAGGCGTCGGAATTCATCCCGTAGGCGGCGACCCGCGCACCCCGGGGAAGACCGCTGGAGACCAACCGGTGGGCCACGCGGTGGACGGCCAGTTCGAGTTCGGCGTAGGTCCACCGCCGGTCCTCGAAAAGCAGGGCCGTCGCCCCGGGATTGCGTCCCACGGAACGGCGCAGGACCGCACCGATGGTGTTGGCCCTGCCGGGCGTGGTTGGGGTGTTCATGGTGGCATTCCTCCCGCAGGTCGGCCCGGTCACGGACCACGATGTGACTCACCCCACAGGCTAGTCCGGGACTCCGGGCGCCGCCATACCGTCCCCCGGGGGCAGCGATCCGATCAGGGAGAAAGCCCCGGAGACCCGCAGACCAGTGTTTTCCGGTAGGAATCATAAGTAGTATGGTGTGTTACGTCACACGCACTGCATCGTGCAGCCCACCTGCACCACGAGGCAAATAAAGGGAGTACCTACCATGACCAAATCCAAACGTGCCCTCAGGCTGGCACTGGCCACGGCGGGCATCGGCGCCCTGTCGCTCAGTGCCTGCACCGGCCCCGTCGACGATTCCGGGGGCGACAGCAGCGACAGCGGCAAGAAGGTCACCGTCGGGACCACCGACAAGATCGTCTCCCTCGACCCGGCGGGTGCCTACGACAACGGTTCGCTGACCGTGATGACCCAGGTCTACCCGTTCCTGCTCAACTCCAAACCCGGCAGTGCCGATCCGGAACCGGGCATCGCCACCTCGGCGGAGTTCACCTCCCCCAAGGAATTCACCGTCAAGCTCAAGGACGGGCTGAAGTTCGCCAACGGCAACGACCTCACCTCCTCCGACGTGAAGTTCAGCTTCGACCGGGTCGTCTCCATCGACGACCCGCAGGGTCCCGCGGCACTGCTGACCAACCTGGACCACGTCGAGGCCCCCGATGACTCCACCGTCGTGTTCCACCTGAAGGCCGGCAACGACCAGACCTTCCTCGGGGTCCTCACCAGCGCCACCGGTCCGATCGTGGACGAGGAGGTCTTCTCCAAGGACAAGATCACCCCCGACGACGAGATCGTGAAGGGCAAGGCCTTCGCCGGCCAATACGAAATCACGAACTACACCAAGAACGAACTGGTGTCCTATCAGGCCTTCGACGGCTACCAGGGCCTGCTCGGTGAGCCCGAGTCCAAGACCGTGGACTATAAGTACTACACCAGCGCCAACAACCTGAAGCTCGATATCCAGCAGGGCAACATCGACGTCGCCTTCCGCAGCCTGGCGGCGACCGATATCGAGGACCTCGAGAAGGATGACAAGGTCCAGGTCCTCAAGGGCCCCGGCGGCGAGCTGCGCTATGTCGTCTTCAACTTCAACACCATGCCGTTCGGGGCGAAGACCTCGGATGCCGATCCGGATAAGGCGCTGGCCGTCCGGCAGGCCATGGCGGACTCCGTCAACCGGCAGGACATCGCCACGCAGGTCTACAAGGACACCTACACCCCCGTCTACTCCTTCGTCCCCTCCGGCCTGCCCGGCGCGATCGAGCCGCTGAAGGAGATGTACGGTGACGGCGACGGCGGCCCGGATGTCGATCGGGCCAAGAAGCGCCTGAAGGATGCAGGGGTCAAGACCCCGGTGGAACTGAACATCCAGTACAACGCCGACCACTACGGCCCCTCCTCCGGCGAGGAATACGCCATGGTGAAGTCGCAGCTGGAAAAGACCGATCTGTTCAAGGTCAACCTGCAGTCCACCGAATGGGTCCAGTACAACAAGGACCGGACCCAGGATGTCTACCCGATCTACCAGCTCGGCTGGTTCCCGGACTACTCGGATGCGGACAACTACCTGACGCCGTTCTTCGCACCGGGTAACTTCCTGGCGAACCACTACGACAACAAGGAGGTCGCCAAGCTCGTCCAGAAGCAGCAGGTGACCACCGACGAGGATAAGCGTTCCGAGTTGATCGGCGAGATCCAGACCGAGGTCGGCAAGGACCTGTCGACGTTGCCCCTCCTGCAGGGCGCGACGGTGGCCATCGCCGGTGAGGACGTGGACGGGGTCGAGAGCACCCTGGACGCCTCCTATAAGTTCCGGATCGGTGTCATCTCCAAGAAGTAGTACACCGGGTCCATGGGGGCGGGGCGGTCATTCGGACATATGGCCGCCCCGCCCCGCTTGCCGTCCAACGCCGGGATCACTGGATCCGGGCCGCACGAGTATAGGTAGATATGACAGTAGAGAGTGACAAGGTCCCGGCCGGATTCGGTCTGGCGAAGGGGAAGAAATCCCGGAGCCAGAGTCTCGGTCTGGCCCGTTATCTGGTGATCAGGTTCCTGCTGATCATCCCCACCATGTTCATCCTGATCAGCATGGTCTTCTTCCTGATGCGGATCACCGGTGACCCGATCACGGCGGCACTGGGCGGCCGCCTCCCCCCGGATCAGCTGGCCGACCGGATCCACGCGGCCGGCTACGACCGTCCCGTCCTCATTCAGTATTTCGACTACCTCGGCGACATCCTGCGCGGCAACTTCGGGACCACGCTCTCGGATAACCGCGAGGTGACCGACATCCTGGCCCAATACGGCACCGCCACCCTGGAACTGGTGATCTACGCACTGATCGTCGCTTTCATCATCGGGGTCCCCTTCGGCATGATTGCCGCCTATAAGCGGGACCGGCTCCCCGACGCATTCCTGCGGCTGTTCGCCATCCTCTGCTACGCCACCCCCGTCTTCTTCGCCGGGCTGCTGCTGAAACTGATCTTCTCCGTCTGGCTCGGGTGGTTCCCGGTCTCCGGCAGAACCGACTATCTGTCCGAACTCTCCGGGCTACGCAACCCCAGCGGCCTCTACCTGTTGGACGCCCTCCGCGCCGGGAACATGACGATCGCCCTGGATGTGCTCAAACACGCGGTTCTTCCGGCCATTGCCCTGGGGCTGCTCATCGGCGGGGTGTTCCTGCGCCTGGTGCGCACCAACCTCATCGGCACCCTGGGCTCCGACTTCGTCGAGGCCGGCAGATCACGCGGTGTCAGCGAATACCGGCTGGTCACCAAACATGCCTATAAGCCGGCACTGATCCCGATCGTCACGGTCATGGGCCTGCAGATCGCCCTGACCCTGGGCGGCGCGATCCTGACCGAAACCACCTTCGGGTGGAAGGGACTGGGCTTCATGCTCGCCGAATACCTCACCGCCCGGGACTTCGTCGCGGTCCAGGGCATCGTCATGCTCATCGCAGTGATCGTGGCGTTGACCAACTTCCTGGTGGACGTCATCGCCGCCTTGATCGACCCGAGAGTGAGGTACTGATCGTGGACACCACCACCTCGAAACCCGCCCGGCAGCCGCGCTGGACCCGACTGCCGATCATCTCGCATCTGCGCAAGAGCGTCGGGCTGCAACGCACGATGCTGATCATCGGGCTGATCCTGTCGGGCATCTTGTTCCTGACCGCGATCTTCGCCCCCCTGATCGCCCCCTACGGCTACGCCCAGGCCTCCGCCGACGGCGCCAACTTCGGCGCGCAGATGGCCCCCAGCGCCGCCCATATCTGGGGGACCACCGTCGGGGGATACGACGTCTTCTCCCGCGTGATCTGGGGCGCCCAGACCGCGGCACTGGTCATCGTCCTCGGAGTGCTCATGTCGATCTTCGCCGGGGTGATCCTGGGGCTGGTCTCCGGCTACCTCGGTGGCTGGGTCGACCGGCTGCTGGTGGTCATCGCCGATGCCATCTACGCCTTCCCCGCATTGCTGCTGGCCATCGTGATGTCGATCGTCATCAGCGGCGGCCAGTCCAACCTCTTCGGGGGGATCATGGCCGCGGCGATCTCGATCACCGTGGTCTTCATCCCGCAGTACTTCCGGGTCGCCCGCGCCGAAACCATCCGGCTCAAGGCCGAACCGTTCGTGGAGTCCGCGAAGGTGATCGGCACCTCGAACCTGCGCATCATCTCCCGGCACGTCTTCCCCAACGCCACCCGGACGATGCCGTTGATCTTCACCCTCAACGCGGCGGAATCGATCCTGACCCTGGCCGGGCTGGGCTTCCTGGGCTTCGGCATCGAACCCTCATCGGCCGCGGAATGGGGCTACGACCTGAACAAGGCCCTCGCCGATGCCACCAGTGGCATCTGGTGGACCGGGCTCTTCCCGGGCCTCGCGATCGTCCTGACCGTGCTGGGCCTGACCCTGGTGGGCGAGTCCATGAACGACCTGAACGATCCGCGGCTGCGCGGCCGGCGTCGCGCCGGCAGGAAGAAGCGCGGCGGACCCGACATGCCCGCCGACGCCTATGTCAATGGAACCGGACTGGAGGTCACCAAATGAGTCACGAACGTGAACCCGGGCAGGACCCGAACACCGCCTCCCCGGACGACGGCAAACCCGTCCTGTCCATCTCGGGACTGGAGGTGACCTTCGCGACCGATGGTGGCGATGTGCACGCGGTCAACGACGTGAACCTGGACGTACGTCCCGGGGAGGTCGTGGCGATCGTCGGCGAATCCGGCTCGGGCAAGACGGTCACGGCCAAGACCATCCTGGGACTGTTGCCGGAAACGGCGACCAGTGCCGGGGTGGTCCTGGTCAATGGTTCCGATGTCCTCTCCGTCAGCGCCAGCCAATTGCGGGACCTGCGGGGCCGCGATGTCGCCATGGTGTTCCAGGAACCCTCCACCGCACTGAATCCGGTCCACACCGTCGGCTGGCAGATCATCGAGGGGATCCGCGCCCATGCGGGCTCCGGACACCGGATCAGCCGCAAGGAGGCCAAGGCCCGGGCCATCGAGGCCTTGGCCAAGGTGGGCATCCCGGATCCGGGGCACCGGGTGGATTTCTATCCGCACCAGTTCTCCGGCGGGCAGAAGCAGCGGGTCGTCATTGCCGCGGCGCTGGCCCTGAATCCCGGGCTCATCGTGGCGGACGAGCCGACCACCGCCCTGGACGTCACCGTCCAGGCCGAGATCCTCGAACTGCTCCGCGAGCTGCAGCGCAAGGACGGGACCTCGATCGTGCTGATCACCCACAACATGGGTGTCGTCGCGGATCTGGCGGACCGGGTCGTGGTGATGTATCGCGGCGATGTCGTCGAGGAGGCCCCCGTGGCCGACTTGTTCGCCCACCCGCAGCAGGACTACACCAAGGAACTCCTGGCCGCCGTCCCCCACCTGGGGCGGAACTCCGCCTCGGCCGGACTGGAGGAGCGGGCCCACTCCGAGGCCGAGGTCCTGGTGCGCGCCACGGATCTGGAGGTCGAATTCCCCGGAGGGATCGGCAAATCCGCGTTCCGCGCCGTGGGTGGGGTCTCCTTCCAGATCTCCGCCGGGGAGGTCTATGGGCTGGTGGGCGAATCCGGATCGGGCAAGACGACGATCGGACGGTCCATCGCGGGGCTGAACAAGATCACCGGGGGCAGCCTCAACGTCCTCGGCTACGAGATGCTCGACTTCCGCGAACGGACCTTCAAACCGCTGCGCAAGGACATCGGTTTCGTCTTCCAGGATCCGGGGGCTTCGTTCAACCCGCATCTGACCATCGGCGAATGCGTGGCCGAACCCTTATGGGTCCACCAGGATCCCACGGCCTCCGGCGCCCGGGACCGGGTCCGGGACCTGATGGACGCGGTCCAGCTGCCCGGCCGGTTCGTGGACCGCTACCCCCACGAGCTCTCGGGCGGGCAGCGGCAGCGGGCCAGCCTTGCCCGGGGCCTGGCGCTGAACCCGAAGCTGCTGATCGCCGACGAACCCACCAGCGCCCTGGACGTATCCGTCCAGGCAGCGGTGCTGGACCTGTTCAAGGAGATCCAGACGGAGTACGGATTCGCGGCGTTGTTCATCAGCCACGACCTCGCGGTCGTGGACATGCTCGCCGATTGGGTCGGGGTCCTCTACCGCGGCAAACTGGTCGAGGAGGGCATCGGCAGCCAGATCATGGGAAGCCCACGCCACGACTACACGCGGCGTCTGATCGCCTCGCTGCCGGTCCCGGATCCGGCCGAGCAGGCCCGGCGTCGTGCCGCCAACCGCGAACTGCTCACCGACTAGGGTCCGGCCCGGCTGGTCCGGTGGCGGTGGCGGCCCCGCCGTCGTCGCCGGACCAGCGGCCGGGCCGCCGGTGGTTCCGGCGCTATCCCTGCGCCACCGACGGGATGCGTCCGCCGACCAGCACCATATCGACCTGCCGGTCGGAGAGCTTATGGCGCAGGGTGACCTCCCGGCCGCCCAACGTCGCCGCCACCTCGTTGCCTGCCTTCAGCTGGTCCCGTAGCCCGTTGATGACCAGCCGCTGCCCCGTGGTCCCGGCGTCGTAATCGGCGGCGTCGGTGAATTCCAGGGCAAGGATCCCGAAGTTGGCCAGGTTCTGCCAGTGGATGCGGGCGAAGGACTTGGCGACGGCCACCCGCAATCCGAGGTAGCGCGGGGCGATGACCGCGTGTTCGCGCGAGGATCCCTGCCCGTAGTTCTCCCCGGCGATGACCGCATGGCCGCCTTCATGCTCCCGGGCCTGGTCCGGATAGCTGGTGTCGATGCGGGAGAAGGAGAACTCGGCGATCTTCGGGATGTTGCTGCGGAAGGGCAGCACCCTGGATCCGGCGGGCATGATCTCGTCGGTGGAGACGTTGTCGGCCATCTGCAACAGGATCGGCAGATCCAGATCATCGGCGATGGCATCGAAATCGGGGAGGCTGGAGATATTCGATCCCTTCACCAATTCGACCTCGGCTGCCTCCTTCGGCGGGAGCGGTTCCTGGAGCATATCGGTGTTCTGGCTGAACGTCTTCGGCATTTCCGGGCGGGGGTAGGCCAGCTCCAGGGTGCGGCCGAGTTCACGCGGGTCGGTGATCCTGCCGGTCAGTGCCGCCGCCGCGGCGGTCTCCGGGGAACACAACCACACCGCATCTTCCTCGGTTCCGGAGCGTCCGGGGAAGTTCCGGGGCATGGTGCGCAGACTGTTCCGGCCGGTGGCCGGGGCCTGGCCCATGCCGATGCAGCCCATGCAGCCCGACTGGTGGATCCGGGCTCCTGCCCCGACCAGCTGGGTCAGCCAGCCGCCGCCGATCAGATCGGCCAGGACCTCGCGGGACGTGGGGTTCACGTCCACCGAGACCTGCTCGCAGGCCTGCCGGCCCGCAAGGATTTCGGCGAACACGGCGAAATCGCGCAGACCGGGGTTCGCCGAGGAGCCCACGACCACCTGGAACACGTCCTCGCCGGCGGCCTCCGCCACGGTGACCACGTTGCCGGGCGAGGAGGGTTTGGCGATGAGCGGTTCCAGCTCGGAGAGGTTGATGGAGTCCGTCCGGTCGTAGCCCGCTCCCGGGTCGGCCAGCAGCTCCTGGAACTCGTCCTCCCGCCCCACGGCCGCCAGATATTCGCGGACCGCCTCATCGGCGGGGAAGACGGTGGTCGTGGCCCCGAGTTCGGCGCCCATGTTCGCGATGACGTGGCGGTCCATGGCGGTCAGGCCCGCCAGGCCCGGGCCGTGGTATTCGATGATCCGCCCGACGCCGCCCTTCACTCCGTGGCGGCGCAGCATCTCCAGGATCACGTCCTTCGCCGAGACCCAGTCGGGCAGTTCCCCGGTCAGTTCGATGCCCCAGATCTCCGGCATCGCCACATAGAGCGGTTCCCCGGCCATGGCCATGGCCACTTCCAGGCCCCCGACGCCGATGGCCAGCATCCCGATGGCTCCGGCGGAACAGGTGTGGGAGTCGGAACCGACCATGGTGGCCCCGGGTTTGCCGAAGCGTGATTGGTGGACCGGGTGGGAGACGCCGTTGCCGGCCTTGGAGAACCACAATCCGAACCGCTCGGCCGCCGATTGCAGGAAGAGGTGGTCCTCGGGGTTCTTTTCATCGGTCTGCAACAGGTTGTGGTCGACGTATTGGGCTGAAAGTTCGGTTTTGACCCGATCCAGCCCCATGGCTTCCAGTTCCAGCATGACCATCGTCCCGGTGGCGTCCTGGGTCAACGTCTGGTCGATGGAGATGCCGACTTCGGCCCCCGGGGTCATCTCCCCGTCTACCAGATGCGATGAGATCAGCTTCTGGGCGACATTGCGCGCTGGGCTGCTGGTGCTCTGCTTGGCCATGGTGGGCTCCCTCCGGTTGACTATCCGCCACCGGCCCGGCAGCGGACCTACTGCCCATGGTAAGCACGAATGCACGGCCGCGACAGGAACCGGTTTCCGGGCAGACAAAAGCGGCCCCGACATTCTCGATGTCGAGGCCGCTTCTGCATCCGCGGAGGATGGGGGATTTGAACCCCCGAGGGCGTGAACCCAACACGCGTTCCAGGCGTGCGCCATAGGCCGCTAGGCGAATCCTCCAGATTGCCCAAAAGAGCAG